>CAXUND010000123.1:0-9033 GCA_964252445.1 uncultured Acidobacteriaceae bacterium
GCGAAATCATCGAAACGCCGATCACGGCAAATTTCCGTGAAGGCCTCACCGTGCTCCAGTACTTCATCTCTACGCACGGCGCACGTAAGGGCCTGGCCGACACCGCGCTCAAGACCGCCGACTCGGGCTACCTGACCCGTCGGCTGGTCGACGTGGCCCAGGACGTCATCGTCTCGGAACTCGATTGCGGCACCTCGGAAGGCATCTACGTCATGCCCATCGTCGAGTCGGGCGAGATCATCGAGCCGTTGCGCGACCGCATAATCGGCCGCGTGTCTTTGGAGCGTATCAAGGACTTCGAAGGCAACGTCATCGTCGAGGTCAACCAGGACATCACCGAGGAGCTTGCCTCGGCGATCCAGGCGGCCGGCATCGAGCGGGTGAAAATCCGTTCCGTCCTCACCTGCGAGTCCAAGCGCGGCGTCTGCATCCTCTGCTACGGACGCAACCTCGCCTCCGGCCGCATGGTCGAGCTCGGCGAGGCGGTCGGTGTCATTGCCGCGCAGTCGATCGGCGAGCCGGGCACGCAGCTCACCATGCGTACCTTCCACATCGGTGGCACCGCGTCGCGCGTCAACGAGCAGTCGAAGCTCGATGCCAAGAACAACGGCACCGTCCGCTTCATCAACGTCACCAGCGTCAAGTCGAAGTCCGGCGACATGATCGCCATGACCCGTTCGGGCTCGGTCGCCATCATCGACGACCGCGGCCGCGAGAAGGAGCGCTACCAGCTGGTCTACGGCGCCAAGCTCAAGGTCGAGGACGGGCAGAAGGTCACCATCGCGCAGACGCTCGCCGAGTGGGACCCCTACACCTTCGGCATCCTCACCGAGGTCGGCGGCACCATCCAGTTCAAGGACCTGCAGGAAGGCATCACCTTGAACGATGAGGTCGACGAGGTAACCGGCCTCTCGCGCCTGGTCGTCTCCGATGCCCCGGATGAGAAGCGCCAGCCGGCGATCCTCATCAAGAGCGAAGGCAAGAAGGACAAGCGCTACCTGATGCCGAGCCGCGCTCACCTCATGGTGCAGGACGGCGACACGGTCTTCCCCGGAGACATCCTGGCGAAGATTCCCCGTGAGACCACCCGCACCAAGGACATCACCGGCGGTCTGCCGCGCGTGGTCGAGCTGTTCGAAGCGCGTAAGCCGCGCGAGACGGCCATCATCGCCGAGATCGACGGCACCGTCCGCTTCGGTGAAGTCTCGAAGGGGCAGCGCAAGATCTACGTCACCGGCGACAACGGCGAGGAGCGCGAATATTCAGTTCCCCGCGGCGTTCACGTCAACGTCCAGGAGGGCGAGAAGCTGCAGGCCGGCGAGCCGCTCATGGATGGTCCGCTCAACCCGCACGACATCCTCGCGGTGCTCGGCGAAAACAAGCTGCAGGCCTACCTGGTCAACGAGATCCAGGAAGTCTACCGCTTGCAGGGCGTTACCATCTCGGACAAGCACATCGAGACCATCGTGCGGCAGATGCTGCGCTGGGTGAAGATTGAAGAAGTGGGCGATACGAACTTCCTGCTCGAGCAGCAGGTGGACAAGTTCCGCTTCAAGATCGAGAACGACCGCGCCATTGCGGAAGGTGGACGCCCGTGCGTCGGCCGGCCGCTCTTGCTCGGCATCACCAAGGCGTCACTCTCTACCGACAGCTTCATCTCGGCGGCGAGCTTCCAGGAGACCACGCGTGTGCTGACCGAGGCGTCCATCAACGGCGCCATCGACAACCTGCGCGGCCTCAAGGAGAACGTCATCGTCGGCCGCCTCATCCCCGCCGGCACCGGCATGGAGTACTACCGCAACATCCAGCTCTCCCCCGAGCTCGAAGAAGCGGCAGCCCGCGTGCAGCAGGAAGTGCAGGCGCAGCATGAGGCCGAAGAGCGTGAGCTCGAGATCATGCGGCAGGAAGGCGAAGCCGAGGAGATGGCGGCCGAGTAGTCCTGCGCGGACGGCGCCTCCGGCACGAGTACAAAACCAAGGCCCGGCGAAAGCCGGGCCTTGTTCTTTGCTAGGACACTTCAAGCTATCCGCTGTAAAAGGGTATCGACCGATCCCGCACGGAAGTGTCGTGCTCCGTATATGGTTACTCTAGCGCTTGAGAGCGCCATCTTTGAGATCACACACCTAAGCACAGGAGAGTAACCCGATGACTCCAGCTGCCCTCTCCGCGCGGGAAGTTGTCTCTGTTCCGCGGCGCGCCGATCTCCCCTCTCAGCATTTGGACAGGCCGGCAGCACACAAGCTCAGCCTGGCGCTGTTCGCGGCATCCTTCTACCTGCTGCTCGTCCTGTTTCTCTGTCGCAGCATCGTCATCGCGACCGGCGGTCACTTCCTTTATTCTCTCGATGATCCCTACATCCACCTTGCCCTGGCGGAGCAGCTAAGTCACGGCCACTACGGCATCAATGCCGCGGAGTTCTCCTCTCCGTCTTCAAGCATCCTGTGGCCATTTCTGCTGATCCCCGGCGCGGGAACGCACTTCCACCAGTACATGCCGCTGGTCTGGAACGTTCTGTTCGGCGTACTTGCTGCTCTTCTGCTGGGATGGCAGGTCGCCAAATGGCCGCCGCAGGTCGACGAGCAAGGGCAAATGGCATGGTGGAAGCAGGGCGTCACCGTGGTGCTGCTGGTCTTCGCCGCGAACCTCGGCGGCCTGACCCTGGTGGGCATGGAGCACGTTCTCCAGGTCCTGCTCGCCATCTGCTGCGCGATCGGCGTGATCGAGGCGATGTCCAACCGGAGGATCCCGAACTGGTGCCTGGCCGCGGCAATGCTCGCACCTGCAGTCCGCTACGAAGACCTGTCGCTCACACTCGCCATCTCGCTCGCCCTGGTTGGGCTGGGACGCTGGCGGAAGGCGATCGCGGTCTTCGCTCTGAGCCTGGTGCCGGTCATCTCGTTCTCGGCCTACCTCAAGTCGAAGGGCCTGCCGGCTCTGCCCATGTCTGTCCTGGTCAAGGGCAACGCCTATGCGCAGGCGAGCCTCCCGCTCAAACTGATCGGCCGACTCAAGGAAGCCCTGCATATCGACCTGACCAACCCTGAAGCTTTCCCGCTAGCTGTCCTCTTCTTTTTGTTTGTCGGCCTGGCATGGAGGGAGCAGACCAGGGTGCGCCGCTATGTTTACGCCTCGGCTGCCCTGCTTGGGCTGCTGCAACTCCTGGTCGGACGCTTCGGCTGGTTTTACCGCTACGAGGTATACGCTCTTATCTTTCTGACCCTCATCTCTCTGCGCGTGCTGGCCGAAAGACCTCGTTTTCTCTTCGGCTACTTCACGCTGGGGCTGCTTTGTTGCGGATCCTCTTACATCAAGGCGGCCGGAGATACGTCCACGGCGGCGCGTGAGGTGTACAACCAGCAGTACCAGATGCACCGCTTCGTGACCCGGTACTATGCAGGCGATTACGCGGTCAATGACCTGGGTTGGACGAGCTTTCAGCGCCGGCCTGGAACCTACGTTCTCGATGTCTATGGACTCGCATCGGTCGAGGCGTCCAGCCACCAGGAGAAGTCGGCCGATTGGCTGGCGGGGATTGTGCGCCGCTATAACATACCGCTCGCAATTCTTTATCCCGAGTGGTTCCACATTCCCGCATCCTGGGAGCCCTTGGCAACCATGTGTCTGCCCGCCCCGCCTATCCTGCTCACTAATCAATGCGTGACCTTCTACAGCACCAGCTCGAACAGAAAAGACGAAATCCGGGCCGACCTGCAGCGGTTTTCTTCGACATTGCCATCCGAGGTGGTGTTCCACTTGACTCATGGCGACGACACACACTGAGGTACGCACAAGCGATAGTTCAGCATCGTCCCCAGGCCGGCTGCCGCGGCTCTACCCTGGACAAGGGTGACTGAATGCCTCCGTCCCGGCGCGCCTGGATTCTGATACCGCTGCTGGCCTTGCTTCCCGACTGCCTGTACCTGCTGGCCGGTTACGGCGGCCATGACTTCAAGTTCCATGCCGCATCCTGGATGGAGCTGCACAATGCCTGGACCGCGCATGAGTGGCGGCTGGGGTGGTCGCAGTGGGCGCAGTACCGGTTCGGCGAGCCGCGCTTCTGCTTCTACCCGCCAGTCTCGATGCTCATCGGCGCCGAGCTCAGCTTCCTCTTGCCCTTTCGGTGGGTGCCGGGCGTGGTGGTCTGGCTGCTGCTCAGCCTGAGCGGCCTGTCCATGTACAAGGTGGCAGAGTCGCTTCTGCCCGCGCGGCACCGCCTTCCCGCCGCCATCCTCTACATGTTCAACCCCTACCTGCTGCTGACCGTGATCACTCGCTTTGCGATCGCAGAGGGGTGGGTGCAGGCATTTCTACCGTGGACTTTCCTCTACTTCTTTCTCGCCGTGACCAGCCCCGGCGCACGTCGAATCGGGGTTGCGGCGCTGCTGCTGGCGCTCGGCTGGCTCACCAACATTCCGGAAGCCATCGGCATCTTCTACGGCCTCGCACTTCTCGCGCTGGTGCTGGCAGTGCGTCTGCGCTCATGGCAGCCGCTGCTGGTGGCGGCGCTCAGCCAGGCCGTCGCCCTGGCGCTGGCCGCCTTTCGCCTGCTCCCCACCTTCCAGGAAAAGAGCTGGGTCAACTCGCAGAACCTGCTGCTCTACGACTTTCGCTTGTACATGCAGTTAAAGCCGATCCCGCAGCCGCACCAGGTGGTGTACCTTTGCGGCGCCTACATTGCACTGCTGCTCGTCCTGCTGGTTCCGGCGGTGCGGCAAACCCTCAGGCATGACCGCCTCTGGCGGCCTGAAGTGATCTCACTCGCGGTGCTGGCTGCATTCGCCATCCTCTTCCAGACTCCTCCCACGACCATCCTTTGGGAGAAGCTGCCCCAGTTCAAATTCATCCTCTTCCCTTATCGGCTGCTTCCGCTGCTGAGTGTGGCGTCGGTGCTTCTCCTGTTTCAGCAGGGAATCGCTGCAAGGCTGCGCAACGGCGCCATCGCGAGCCTTGCACTCTTCGCGCTGCTTCCCTTCGTCTTCTTCGGACGGCTGCTGCCGATGCAGCGATTTCCGTCCTTCCAGGCCGCGACCGCCAGCTGGCAAACGGGCTTTGAGGGTGTACGCGAGTATGTTCCCGCAGGAGTGCCGCCTGCGGCAGCCGATCCGTCGCGCGAGCTCGCGATCAGCACCACCGGCATCTTCCGCACAATCGACTGCGCGCCCAGGTTGCTTGACAGCCGCGCCAACGAGAAACAGGTGGCGACCGCCAGCGCATCCGGGTGCACGCTGCTCTTGAACAGCTTTTACTATCCGTTCTGGAGAGCGAAGCTCGAGAACGGCACTTCACTCGGCGTGACAGCCGCGTCCGGAGGACTGCTGAGTGTCGCTGTTCCCGCCGGCCGGCACCAGGTGACGCTCGAATTTCTGCCTTCCTCGCCCACCCGCAGCCTCGCCGGGATCGTGAGCCTGGCAGCGCTGCTCGTGCTGCTCGCGTGGATGCGATTGGGCGGGCCGCGAGCTGCTCCCGGAGAGACCATACCGGTGCTCGCCGGCCGCGAGGCCCTGGCGCAGCCGAGTCCAGGGCGTGCGTAATCCTGCGCTCGGCTCGCGCCGGGCTCTCCCCGCTCTGATCGTGCTCGTGGGCATCCTCGCGTTCGCCGGCAAAGGCTACCAGGACGAGCAGGCTGCGCTCCATTTCCGCGACTTCAAGCAGCCTTACGCGAGTGCGCGCTGCGTGCTGCACGGCTGCGATCCCTACGCCGAGGCTCCCACACGCGAGCAGTTTCTCTCTGCCGGCGGCGTTGACGATGACGCCACCGTGTTCCAGGCCTACTCGTCCTTGTACCCGCCGCCCTCCCTGATGATGCTGGCCCCGGTCGCCGCGCTCCGCTACCCCGCCGCGCATGCACTTTGGTTTATGGCGATTGCGCTGCTGTTCTCGCTGGCCTCGGCCGCCGTAGCGGAGCTGTGCCTGGGCTTCGTGGCCGGCGGCGCCGCGACCGCGCTCATGACCGTGCTCGCGGCCTTCATCTTTTCGAGCACCATCCTGCTGATGCTCGGCCAGCTCAGCGGCCCGGTGGTCTCGCTGCTGGTGCTGGGCGTCTGGCTGCTGATTCATGACCGTGCGCGCTGGCTTGCCGTGCTTTGCCTGACTGTCGCTCTGCTGCTCAAGCCGCATGACGCGCTGTTGATTGTCGGTCTCTACCTGCTGGTAGGCGGCGTACGTTGGCGTCAGGCCTGGATAGCAGTGATGGTGCTCGCGGTTGTGTTTACCGTGGGGTCGATAGCCTGGTTCACTCACTCGCCCGCCACCAGCCGCTGGACCAGCGAGCTCCCGGCAAATCTCAAGGGCAACACCGGCGCCGGAAACGTGAACGATGCCACCCTGAGCAACCTGCAGGCCTCTCAGATCGCCGACCTCAAGCCGCTGATCGGCGCCGTCACCGCTGACCCGCGGCTTGGCACGCTCGGTGAGCTGGGCGGCTCGGCCATCCTGCTGCTGCTCTGGATCGTGCCGGTGCTGCGAATGCGGGATACGCGGACCAGGCACGTGCTGGCGCTCGCCGCGCTCAGCGCGATCACCCTGCTGCCGATTTATCACCGGCAATACGACACTCGCCTGCTGCTGCTCGTCTTTCCCGCGACCGCCCTGCTGCTGGCACGGCGTCGGGCCTGGGGAGTGGCGGCACTTGCGCTCACGGCCGTGGCGTCTGTGATCACCTCGCATAAGTACGGAAACTTCCTGGTGCTGCGGCAGACCAGGTTAGGGAGCGAGACCGCCCTCCAGGCGCTGATCTTCTATCGGCCCCTGCCTGAGATCGAGCTGCTCCTGGCATTGTTCTTTATTGCGGCGCTGTGGATGGCGCACTCAGAGGAGCAGAAAGGTCGCGCCTTGCTGGCAACCCCGTCTGCGTCCGGATCGGTCTTCGGCTAAGCCAGGTAGGTCTTGTAGATCACCAGCAACTCGCCGAAGGCCTTCAGGAAATCAAGTGAGCCGACCTTGGATCCTGCAACATCGGTCCACTCCGGCAGCGGAAACTCGTAAATCGAATCATGCACGTACTCGCGATCGCTCTTGTGCCGCGCGATAAAGCGGGCCAGTATCTCGACATCAAAGATCCAGCGTGAGAGGAACGGTCGGTTGAGGATCTCCGCGAACTCCGGAGTCACGCGAAAGAGCTTGGCCCCGCACTGCGTGTCATAGATGGGCAGGCGCAGCAGCACGGAGACGACGGTCGCGAACACTCGGCCAAGATAGTGGCGCGCCGCGCGGCGGTGGATGTCGCGGCCCAGCAGGCGCACTCGCGCGCCAAAGACCATGCGCACGTCCGGGCGGGTAGCGAGCATCTGCAGCAGGTCAGGGATCTGCGCCAGCGGAGTTGCCAGATCGGCGTCCCAGAAGCCGGTGTACTCGGTGCCCGGCACTGAAAGAGCGTGCAGCATGCCGAGGCGCACGGCTTCAGCCTTGCCGCCGTTCGGCTGCTTGTCGAGCACGTTCACCCGCTCTTGATGAAGAGCGGCAAAGCGGTTCAGGATCGCGAGCGTTTGGTCGCGGCTGCCGTCATTCACAAACAGAAAATGAATGCGCCGGTGCATCGGATCGGCGCTGGCGAGAAAGTCGCCAAAGCTCGCAACCTGCAGCCGCAGCTCCTCGTTGTAGCAGGGCACCACTACCGTACACCAGCCCTTAAGCGGGGCGGCGTGGTCCTCAGCGTCCGGAAGGATGGTCAAAAGCGGATCGCCTCCAGGGGAACGAACGAAACGCAAGTATAGCCTTAGCGACCAATGAAAACGCGCGCCTCTACTTTTGCGTCCTGTGCATGTCCGGCGTAATCCAATGTCCTATGGGCCACGAGCTTGAAGACATCGAAAAGCTGAAGCAGGCCGCCGTCGTTGCCGGCGTGCCAGAGATCATTCTGAAGCGGTGGAGCCCCCGTGCCTTCGCCGACAAGCCAGTCAGCGCGGCTGACCTGCGGGCGGTATTTACCGCAGCCCAGTGGGCCGCGTCCTCCTACAACGAGCAGCCCTGGCGCTACATCGTGGGCCAGCGCGGCGACCAGCATGGTTCGACCTATTCCTTGATCCTGGGAACGCTGGTCGACTTCAACCAGGGTTGGGCGAAGACGGCGCCGGTGCTCATCTTGTCCGTTGCCCGTACCACCTTCGCAAAGAACGGCAAGGCGAACCGCCACGCGCTGCACGACACAGGAGCGGCGAGTGCGAACCTGGCCCTGGCCGCAGCCGCCCTGGGCCTGCATACGCACTCCATGGCCGGCTTTGATCATGAGAGGGCGAGAGCGGCATTCTCAATCCCCGCCGACTTCGAACCCGCCGCGGTCACCGCGCTCGGCTACTTCGGCGACCCGAAAACGCTCCAGGGCGAGTTGCACGATCGTGAAGTAGGACCCCGGGAGCGGAAGCCGTTATCCGAAATCGTCTTTGCCGGTGCGTGGGAGAAAGCAGCCGATTTGTAGCCACACCACACGCCGGAGCAAGGATGCGCATCCTAACTCGCGGAGCGTGAACGGGCATGAAACATTCTCATCTGGCAATCGCAGGCATGTGCGCAGCACTGGCCCTCGGCGGCTGTTCGCACAAGAACGAGGCAAACAAGACCAACTTCAAGGCCGCCATCGGCAACTACTACAACGCGCACCCGGAGTGCGTCTGGTCCAGCCCGGTCAAGTTCCCGGTCGAGGCAGACCCGAACAAGGGCGACCAGTCGGCCGGCTACGATGCTCTCACCGATGCGGGCCTGCTCACGCGCACGCCCTCGCACAAGAGCGGCTTCCTGGGCATCGGGTCCAAGCAGGTGAACGACTACGATCTGTCGGACAAGGGGCGCTCGACCTGGACTCCCGACCAGACCCAGCCCGGATACGGCAACTTCTGCTTCGGCCATCGCGAGGTCTCGCAGGTGGATAACTTCAGCACCGGCACCGACAAAAATGGAGCCGAGACCGCCAACGTCGACTACCACTACACCGTGACCGGAGTCGCCGGCTGGGCGAACTCGACCGAGATCAAGACCGCGTTCCCAACTATCCAGGCCGACATGTCCGGCGACAAGGTGGACAAGGCGACGCTGGTCGCG
>CAXUND010000124.1:0-8883 GCA_964252445.1 uncultured Acidobacteriaceae bacterium
GACCAACTACTGCACCTACGACTGCGTCTTCTGCGTCAACCGCGTCTCCTCTGACATCCGGCGCGCGCGCTTTACCCCGCAGGAGGTCGTCGATCTGACCATCTCCTTCTACAAGCGCAACTACATCGAGGGCCTGTTTCTCTCCTCCGGCATCATCCAGTCGCCGGACTACACCATGGAGCAGCTGATCGAGGTAGCGCGCTCGCTGCGTGAGGATCATCACTTCGGCGGTTACATTCACTTGAAGGCGATCCCCGGGGCGGCCCAGCCATTGATCGATCGCGCAGGCACATACGCCGACCGGCTGAGCGCGAACATGGAGCTGCCGACCCAGCAGGACCTCGTCCAGCTAGCGCCCGACAAGAAGGTCGACGTGATCGAAGGCACCATGGCCGAGATCCACGACAAAAAGGTCGAGGCCGATCAGGACAAGACGCGCGTCCGCAGAGCGCGATTTGCGCCCGCCGGCCAGAGTACGCAGATGGTCATCGGAGCAACACCTTCGACTGATCAGCAGATTCTGGCGACGGCCACCCACCTCTACTCGAGCTACAACCTCAAGCGCATCTACTACTCCGGCTTCAGCCCCTATCCGCTGGCCGACGCGCGGCTTCCCATGAAGGCCGCGCCGCTGGTGCGCGAGCATCGCCTCTACCAGGCCGACTGGCTGATGCGCTACTACGGCTTTGCAGCCTCGGAGCTCACTACGCCCGAGCAGCCCAACCTCGATCTGAAGCAGGACCCAAAGCTCACCTGGGCGCTCGCGCATCGCGAGTTCTTCCCTGTCGATGTCAACCAGGCTCCGCGCGAGGCGCTGCTGCGCGTGCCCGGCATCGGTTACCGCAATGCCCACCGCATCCTCCGCATCCGGAAATATCACCCGCTTACACTTGAGGACCTGCGCAAGCTGAACGTGCGCGTGAAGACAGTCGAGTCGTTCGTCATCACCATCGACCATCTCGGGGCGGCGAAGACGCTTGATTCCGTCGCGCTGCCGGAAAAGCTCGTGCTCCCGGAGCAGATGCAGCTGTTTACCGCGCAGGCCGGAGCAGCGTTCGGGCAGTTGTAGCCGGCAGGCACTCGAGCCCGCGACGTTCAGATCATGCCCGTCAAGGGCTCCGCAGCTGGGAGAGCTTACGAAGAAGTGCCCTGCTCAAGATCTTGTATTTGCGCCCGCTGTAACTCCGGTAACGCCTGCTCAGGCGCCTTCTTCTGCACGATAAACTCGATCGCCGCCTCTGCGAGCGGACTGAGGGTCTGGTCTCGCTGGTGTCCGTCAAAGCGGTAGGTCGCATCCAGCAGTTCTATCTTCAACACCCGCGCCTCTTTGCTGAAGTGCCTCAGCAGAAGGTCGAGCGACACGGAGCGCGCACTCCAGCTCCTGGCCTTCTGAATGGTGAACGTAAACTTGTGGTCGAAATTCCACCGCGAAGGAAAAATGCCCTGCTCGTAGAGATCTTCGTCCGGGACCATGCAGATAAGATGGCCCGCCGGCTTCAGGACTCGCAGCCAGTTCTGCATGGCACACAGCGGGTCGTTCATATGTTCCAGGCAGTGCGAGGAATGAACGAAGTTGAACGAGGCGTCGGCTACACCGGCAAGATATTGTGCGTCGCCGTCAGCCAGGTCCCAGTCGCGAACCCCGGCAATGAGAGGAAAGAGATCCTTGTACCGGCTCAATCCATCATCACCGGCGCCGACATCCAGGCCCCAACCTACAAAATAGCGCCGCAAAAAGCGGGAGTCGCTCAGCCTCCTCTGAATGGCCTTGCTACACTCCTGCATGTTCTCTCTCGACCGGGAGGACTTGCGCCGTCCGGTCAGGGGCCCGCGATCGCTGATCGGTATCCGTCTCTTCCCGATCCTGCGCACTGTCTACTCGCTGCTGCCGCTTACGCTCCATCGCGCGCTCCACCAGCCTCTGCACGGTGCGCGAGCTTACCTCGTCAGGGATCGCCAGGATGCAGTTTGGTCCTTCTCCCCGACACCGGTTCCGGCACGGCCACACCGCCTCCTCGGGCTGAAGCACGACGCTTTCGCTGCGGCCCCAGGGACGGAACCGGATCGGCGAATGGTTGTCGATCGGATCTCCGTTGACCGGATGGGGAGAAAATACCAGCACCGGCGTATCGGTTGCGGCGGCGATGTGCGCCGGGCCGGAGTCCATCGAAACTGCCGCGGTCACCAGCGACAGCAGCGCCGCCATCTCTCGGACGGTAGTTCGTCCGCACAGCTCACCACACCGCCCGAGCGAAGAACACAGGGTGAGCGCACACTCGTGCTCGGAAGAACATCCCAGAACCAGAAACTGAACCCCGGGTACCAGATCTTCCACGCGCATGAGAATGCCCAGCAGCTTCGCCACCGGCATCCTGCGATTAGCGCCTGACGCTCCGGGACATAGAGCGACGATCGGCCGGGAGACATCGAGTGCGACCTCTCGCAGCATCCGCGCCGCGGCGTCCATGTCCTCTCTGCGCGCCCACACTTCGACCGCTCCCGCATCGGCATCGCCCACCACCGCCGGCTCTCCCCGGAGATAGCGGAGCAAGGCTGCATTGTGCTCCACATCGTGGGCGGCGAAGGGGCGTTCCAGGATGTGCGTCAGGTACTTCCCTGCGTAGTCTCCAACATGGGCGTAGAGCCGTGGCACTGAGAAGCCCACCCGCAACGGAGCCCGGCTGCAGTGGCAGATGAACGTGGCATGACCCATATCGTGGTCCCAGCGCGGTACCACCGCCAGGTCGTATCGATGATGCGCATAGTCGGCAGTGATCCCCTCGCGGCTCGCCTGCCTCCCCAGCACCTCGAGTTGCGCTTCGCCGCCCGCAGCGTGTGAGAACTGCATACCCACGGTCCGGTCCACATAGGGGCAAAGCTCAGCGAGCGGCAGCGCTGCCGGCCACACCATCAGGTCGATCTGCGCATCAGGAGCAGCCAGGCGAAGTCCTCGCAGGAACGGCGTAGCCAGGATGAAGTCCCCGATGCAGTCCAGCTTGACCACCAGGATCTTGCGACAGACCTTGAGATCGATAGGCGGTGCTCCGATCGATCTCCGTTCTGACTCCGCGGCGCCGCCATCTCGGGAAACACTCATCCAGCCCAGCATACTTGCCGATACAGGCATGTCCGGAGCGATCGACGCGGGAGCGTTACCAACGGAATGAACGCAAAGCGCTCCCACGGCAGCGCCCACTTGCTCAGGTAGGAACTGCGCCCGCAGCGCACAGATGTGGCGAAAGGCGACCTACACGCCGACCAGGTGACCGCCTTCAGCGACGCTGGACTTAGTACTTCGCCAGGCGCTCGATCTCGGCGTAGATGCGATCGGACTGGGGTAGGATTTCGTCTTCAAGCACCGGCTGGTAGGCGACAAAGGTGTCCATGCCGCCAACCCGTCGCACCGGCGCGTCAAGTTCCTCAAACAGCTCATCGGCGATGCGGGCAGCGATCTCGGCGCCGTAGCCCCAGCTGAGCATGTCCTCGTGCGCAACCATGACGCGGCTGGTCTTCTTGACCGAGGTGGCGATCGCCTCCCAGTCATAGGGCGAGAGCGTGCGCAGGTCGAGGATCTCGACTTCGATCCCCAGCTCCCGCTGCGCTCTCTGCGCCGCCTGCAGCGCCCGCGGGACCACCGCGCCATACGTCACCAGCGTCATGTCTGTACCGGGCCTGCTGATCGCGGCCTTGCCGAAGGGGACCATGTACTCCGGACCCGGATAGGGAGCGCGCCCATAGGGCTCGCGATAGAGGCGCTTGTGCTCGAGAAAGAGCACCGGGTCGTCGCAGCGGATAGCCGTGCGCAGGAGTCCGTTGGCGTCGAGCGCGTTTGAGGGCATCACCACGCGGATCCCCGGCGTGTGGGTAAAAATGCTCTCGCCCGATTGCGAGTGATAGATGCTTCCCCCGGTCAGGTACCCGCCGATGGGGCAGCGGATGACCAGCGGCGCCGAAAAGGTTCCGTTGGAGCGCCATCGCAGGGTCGACAGCTCGTTGCGCATCTGGTGCAGCGCAGGCCAGATGTAGTCGAAGAACTGGATCTCGACCACCGGCTTCACTCCGCGCACGGCGTAGCCAAGCGCCCGGCCTACGATGTTCGCCTCCGCCAGCGGCGAGTTGAAGCAGCGGTCGGAGCCGAACTCGTGCTGGAGGCCGGAGGTCAGCTTGAAGACCCCGCCCTTGCCCTTGATCTCCCCCGCCTGCAGAGGCTCCTCGCGGCTCGCATCCGCCACGTCTTCTCCGTACACCACCATGCGCGGATCGCGGCGCATCTCGTCGTGCAGGCAAAGGTTGATCAGGTCCGCCATGGTCTTGTCCGACCCGGCCTCGGCGGCATCGGTCTGCAGCGACGCACGCGTTGGATCGAAGTTCTCAGAGTAGACATGCTTCGGGATAGAGGCGACCTCGGGGATCGGCGCCGCAAGCGCGCGGTCCGATGCCTGCTGCACCTCTTCGTCCACGCTGTGCTCCAGCGCCTCAATGCCTTCAGCATTCAGGATGCCCTCGCGCAGCAGGTAGAGCTGAAAGCGCGGCAGCGGGTCGCGCATGGCGTCCGCCTCGATCTCCTGGGCCGAGCGATACAGTCGCTCGTCATCGGAGAGCGAGTGCGAGTAAGGCCGGACCACATGCCCGTGCACAAACGCCGGCCCGCGCCCGGAGCGGCACCAGGCCACCGCCTCCTGCATGGCGGCATAGCTGGCGATGGGGTCGGTGCCGTCTACCTCCGCAAAGTGGAAGTTCGGGAACTTCGTCACCAGGCGCGAAATGTTGCCGCCCGGCGTGTTGATCTCCACCGGCGTCGAGATAGCGTATCCATTATCCTCAATGACATAGAGCACTGGCAGCTTCTGGTTGGAGGCAGTGTTGAGCGACTCCCAGAACTCGCCCTGCGAGGTCGACCCCTCGCCGATCGAGAGGTACACGACCTCGTCACCCTCAAACCTGACGTCCTTGTAGGCGCGGTAGTCACCTTCGTCCCCAACCGCCGCTTCAGGATGCCGCGCAAAGTAGCGCCCCGCCTCGGCGCACCCGATCGCGTGCAGGCACTGGGTCGCCGTGACCGACGACTGCGAGACGATGTTCAACCGCGGATTGCCCCAGTGCGAGGGCATCTGGCGACCGCCGCTCGAGGGGTCAAGCGCCGAGCCCACCGCTTGCAGCAGCAGCTCCTCGACCGTTGAGCCCAGCGTCAGGCACAGCGCGCGGTCCCGATAGTAAGGAAAGAACCAGTCGTATCCGGGCTTGAGAGCCATGCCCGCGGCCACCAGCAGCGCCTCATGCCCGGCACAGGAGATCTGAAAATATATCTTCTGCTGCCGCTTCAGCAGGATTTCGCGATCGTCTGTCCGCCGCGAGAGGTACATCAGCCGGTAAAACTCAACCATCTGCGCACGGCTGAGAGCAGTGCCCAGGCGAAACTCCGTAGCGGACAGCGGCGTGTTGGTCATTCACTCCCCAGAGGCGCCCGGCAGCTCGCCCAAAATCTCCGACTCGTCAGTCTATCGCGATGACTCAATCTTTCCCACCGCCGCGGCCGCCACGAATGTCCCACCCCGGCGCAGCTAAAAGCCCTTCATCTTTTCCTTTACTGCGCGCGCCAGCTTCTCCACCTCTTCGGCCTTCTTGACCACGCCCAGCGACAACTGGTCCTTGTTGCTCTTATCGACCTCCGTCTTCAACTCCGTAGCCAGCTGCAGCAACCGGGCAGTGTCCGCCACAATCAGCTTCTGGCGCTCGGTGGTCCGCTTGATCAACATCTGCTCTTCCATCGACCGGTTGAGCGGATCAGGTTGCGGTGCCGCATCAATCCCCTGCTGCCGGGGCGGCAATCCGGGGGTCATCGAACCGCCGGTCTGCGCAGCGTGCGAAGCGGCCCCGGCGAGTACCAGCAGCGGACACAAAATTACCAAAGTCGGCAGGATTGCGGCACGAAGACGCAACGGCAGGGGTCCTCGAGCATCAGAAAGATGAAAACTCAACCCAGAACGCCGGCGCGGGGAATCCTGGCGCGGGCCGGGCAGCTGTTTCGCCCCTTGCTCGGAAGCGTCCTCTGGAGTGTTGTTCATTCCGAATGCTCCTTGCCCATCCACCCTGCCACCGGCTGTACATCCGCGCTGCTGCGCTCTCTAGAGGGGATATTGATTTGATGCTAGCTCTTTTCACCGCCAACCCGAAAGTGCATGAGACGTGGCCCGATTTTGTCGGATCCATGGGAGACCGGCTCTTCGACGACGCGGAATACTTCCTCACCAACGTGCTGCCCAAGCTGGCCGTCATCCTTGTTCTTTCCTGGATCCTGATGCGCATCCTGGCCATCTTCACCGACCGCATGGTGCGCGTGGCGGAGCACCACTCCGGCGGCCCCGGGCATGTCGCGCAGGCGCGCACGCTCAGCTCTGTCGTCAAGGCGACGGGCTTCGGGATCATCGGCTTCCTCGCCATTCTGCAGGTCCTGCCCATACTCGGCTTCAACCTGGCGCCGCTGTTGACCTCGGCCGGCGTCGCCGGCGTCGCCATCGGCCTGGCCGCCCAGACCATCGTCAAGGACTGCCTGAACGGCATGCTGATCCTGCTCGAAAACCAGTACAACGTGGGCGACGTCATCAAGATCGCCGCCCTTACCGGCCAGGTCGAGGCCATGACCCTGCGCAAGACCACCCTGCGCGACGGCGACGGCACCCTCTACATCATCCCCAACTCCCAGATCACCTCGGTCGCGAACCTGACCCGGAACTACTCGGCGCCCGTGCTTAATGTCGCCGTCGACTATGGCGCCGATCCCGACCAGGTCATCAAGCTGCTGACCGACGTCGCCATGGGCGTGCGCAATGACCCGCAGTTCGCTGAAGCGTTCCTGGCCGACCCCAGCGTCCTCGGCGTGGACGCCGTCAAAGGCTCGCAGATCATCTACCCGATCGCGCTCAAGACCGGAGCCAACCAGCAGTGGGGTCCGCTGCGCGAGCTGCAGCGGCGCATCCGCCTTGCGCTGGTCGAGCACGACCTGCTGCCCGGCGACCCCTACCGCGTCTTCCACTACGACCAGCCCGCCACCCAGGCGCCCTCCAGCGGCGAGCTGCACCACGAGCCCAACAGCCACCACCCCGACCCAACCGCCGCCAAGCCCGTCGAGGTAAACCCATTTACCGGCGAGGGCGCTTAGCCCCGGGTTCGGAGATTCACACAAAAGCCTTTTTTGGTAAAACCTCAGAATGACGGCATGGGTCGGACTTCTATGGCTCTCGTCGCAACCACAGAAGGCCGCTCCCGTCTCAGCCGGCAGTGGGCGCCATGCACGGCGCTACGACCCTATGTCCAGTCATTTGAGCTGAGGGACAACGATTTCGGCCACGCCCAGGTATTCAACCCCCTGCCGGCAAGGACTGACTGCTTTCTCCAGTTCCATCTGTGTCGGCCGTATACAGTCGTGAACACGCATACAGGAGAGACTCATTCAGCGCCGACGCGCGCACTTATCGGCCCGCATACTGTAAGACGCGAAGACATTCTTTGGACCGGACACATCAAAGTGTTCACCATTCGCTTTTCGCCGGTTGGATTTCGTTCCATCTTTGGGATACCTGCCTCCGCGCTTCGCGATACGGCCACCAGTGCTGAACTGGTTCTAGGCGCAGCTGTCCTCTCGCTGGAAGCGCGTTTGGCCGATGCTCCGGCTCACGACATGTCCTCCCTTGCGGAGGAGTTTCTTCTCGCCCAGCTTGCGCGTCGGCGCTCTCCTACCTACGCCAGCCGTGTTTTACGCCTCACCGAGGCTATCCAGAGATACAGCGCGAGTGCAAGGCTCCGCCAGATAGCCGATGCGCACGCACTCGGCCTGCGCTCCATGGAGCGCCTGTTTCGAGAGTTCGTTGGGGTCTCTCCAAAATCCTTTGAGCGGCTGCATCGAACCAGGCATGCGCTGGCGCTCCATAGAGCTCGGCCAGACCAGAACTGGTCGTCCATCGCTGCCGCCTCCGGCTACTTCGATCAGGCTCATCTGATTCGCGATTTCCGAAGCATGAATGGCTGCACCCCGGAATCCTTTGCGCGTGCCGGGAGCGTTGCGCATGCACTGCGCAGTGCCTCTTCCGGGGCTAACGGAGCATGATGTCGCATTCGTACAATTCCGGCGGCGGAGTCGTGCGCTACGGTTAGCCTGCAACGTACTTGCGGAGAGAACTCTTGGCACTCGATATCAGAAACTCAGCATCACTGGTCGCAACCCTTGGCGTCGGCCTCCTCGCCGGCATCCTTGTAGGCACAGGCATGGCTCAGTCAACTGCCCGGGCCCTCCCGGCTCCCGCATGGGTCCTCCGTTTTCAGCTGGAGGATAACCTCTTCGCTAAGGCCATGCCGCCAGTCATGCTCGCCACCCTTCTCGCTCTCGCAGCGGCCACGTTCCTGTCGCAAGGAACAGTGCGGTGGATGTTCCTTGCGAGCCTGGTCTTAGTGGCCACGGTACTGGTGGTGACGGTCGCCTTCGAGGTGCCGCTCAATCAGCAGATCCAGTCGTGGACAGCGGACGCACCACCACCCCAATGGGCGCAGATACGATATCTTTGGCTCCGGCGGCACCTGCTGCGGACCATCGCCGCAACGCTCGCTTTTGTTGCAGCAATCCTGGGGATCGCCATCTAATCCGTTTCCCAAACTCCAGGAATCATTCCTCATATGCAGGCTTAGCGTCCGCAATGTGCTCCCCCAGCGCGGGCATGAAGCAAAGCGGCTTTCTCAATGCTGCCCAGGCGGAGCCTGCCGCACGGGCGTGACCATTTCGACCCTCAGCGATTTGTCTCGATGAATCTGCTTCTCGGAAGCAATGCTCAACGAGTGATAACCGCGTTTTGTATGAGCAGGTCACGGATGTCAATTCTTTTTCCTTATTAG
>CAXUND010000125.1:0-8765 GCA_964252445.1 uncultured Acidobacteriaceae bacterium
CGCGCGATGAACCCGAATCACGAGAACGTGCTGACCGTGCTCGACGCCGGCAGCGCGAAGACCCGCGTGCTGGTCGCCGAGCTGCATGAGGGCTCGCTGCGTTACCGGGGGCACGGGGTCGCTGCCACCAACGGCGTTCGCCGCGGGGTGATCTCCGAACTTAAACCTGCCACGGAATCGATCAACACCTCTGCGGTTCTGGCGGAGGCGGCCTCACAGCTGGTGGGCGAGAGCTGCGTGGCGGGCATCGGCGGGCCGCACGTGCGCGGCATCAACGCGCAGGGCGGTATCGCGCTCGGCGGCCGCATGCGTGAGATCACGCGCGAGGATGTGCGCGCCGCCGCCGACCGCGCCCGCGCGATCTCCCTGCCGTCGGATAGGGAAGTGATCCACCTGCTGCCCCGTCACTTCATCCTCGACGAGACACCCGGGATCCATGATCCGGTGGGCATGGTCGGGCACCAGCTGGAGGTTTCCTTGCACCTGTCAACCGCGTCGGCGAGCGCGCAGCAGTCGCTCGTAACCTCGACCAACAAGGCCGGCCTCGAAGTGCGGGAGACGGTTTTCGAGGCGATCGCCGCGGCCGAGGCCACGCTCTCGGCCGATGAGCGCGAACTCGGCACCTGCCTCATCGACATCGGCGCCGGTTCGACAGAACTGGTGGTTTACTTTGAAGGCGCGGTCGCCCACTCGGCGGTCATCGCAGTCGGCGGCGATCACTTCACCAACGATCTTGCTGTGGGCCTGCGCATCCCCATCCCCGAGGCCGAGTGGATCAAGTGCCAGTACGGCAATGCGGTGGTCACCTCGGTTCCGCAGGTCTCAGAGATCGAGCTGCTGGGCATGCCCGGCGATGAGCCGCGGCTGGTCAAGGAGCGCTCAGTCAGCGAGATCCTGGAGCCGCGCGCGCGTGAGCTCTTTCAGCTGATCCGCGCCAACCTGCGCGACGGCGGCGTGCTTGAAGCGCTGGGCTCGGGCTGCGTGCTGGTGGGCGGCGGCGCGCGGCTTTCGGGTCTTCTAGAAGTGGCCGAGAGCCTGCTCCGCGTTCCGGCGCGCATCGGCACCCCGGTGCCGCTTTCCCGCATGCCGCACGAGTTGATCGCCCCCGAGTACGCGACCCTGGTCGGGTTGCTCTTGTATGCCCACCGCACCGGGCAGATCCGGGCGGCGGAAGACCATAGCCTGCGCGCGAAGCTGCGCGCCATTTTTGCAGGAAGTATTTAGGAGACCACCATGAGCTACCCGGAAGAGATGCGCATCCAGTACCACGACGAAATTCCACGCGGCGCGAAGATCAAGGTGATCGGCGTCGGCGGCGGCGGCGGTAACGCGGTCAACCGCATGATCGCGGCCAAGGTGGAAGGTGTCGAGTTCATCGCCGCCAACACCGATGTGCAGGCGCTGCAGATTTCGGCAGCGCCGGTGAAGCTGCAGCTGGGCGTGCGGCTGACCAGCGGCCTGGGCGCAGGCGCGAACCCGGACATGGGACGCCGGGCGGCCCTTGAAGACTCCGAAAAAATCATCGAGGCGCTGGAAGGCGCGGACATGGTTTTCGTCACCGCCGGCCTTGGCGGCGGGACGGGAACCGGAGCGGCGCCGGTGATCGCCTCGCTCGCGAGCGAGATGGGAGCGCTCACCGTCGCCGTGGTCACCCGGCCCTTTGGTTTTGAAGGCAAGCGCCGCATGGCCCAGGCCGAGCGCGGTATGCAGGAGCTGCTCGAGTGCGTGGACACCATGATCGTCATCCCCAACGAGAAGCTGCTTGCCGTCGCCCAGGATGCAGGCTTCTTCGAGTCGTTCCGCATCGCTGACGATGTTCTGCGCCAGGGCGTGCAGGGAATCTCCGACATCATCACCATTCCGGGCATCATCAACCGCGACTTCGCCGACGTGAAGACCACCATGGCAGGGATGGGCTACGCGGTCATGGGAACAGCGCTGCGATCGGGCGAAAACCGGGCAATCGCCGCGGCCCAGGCGGCCATGGCGTCGCCGCTGCTCGAAGACGGCGCCATCGACGGGGCGCGCGGCATCCTGATCAACATCTCGGGGTCGTCGTCGCTCAAGCTGAGCGAGGTGAACGCGGCCTCGACGCTCATCCAGAACGCTGCCCACGAAGATGCCAACATCATTTTCGGCGCCGTGCTCGACGAAACCATGGGCGATGACGTCAAAATCACGGTCATCGCGACCGGCTTCCGGCAGGAGTCACATGGGCGCCGCGAGCGCATGCTGGCAACGCACCAGGTGGTACCGGTGCTGGCGTCTGCTTCGGCGTCCGCTCCGGCTCCCCGCTTCGCCAGCGAAGAGGAAGAGGCGGCTCCAGGCCCGCTCTTCGTTTCCGAGCGCGCAGGCTACTCTACGCCCCAGGCGGACGACTTTTTCTCGGAGCCCGTGTATGCACCCCTAGTGGAGCGAGTCGACCTGGTGGAGCACGGCGGCAGCCTTGAAGATCATGGGGACGAGTTGGATATCCCGGCCTTCATGCGCCGCAGTGGTAACTAGGAAAGAGGAAGAGTTTTGTCGGCTGGGACCGAGTTCGGTATCATCGGATATCAATGCTCATTCAGGAACGGCATTTCAGTATGCCGTGCATTACCGAAGGAATCTCGCGCCGTGGCGGGTTCTCATGGATAGTGTGGGATACCGCTCAGGCAGTATAACGGGCCGGGGCGGAGGGTTGTTCCAAGTCGGGACGGGCTGGCGAACGTCGTGCCGCTTTCCTGGAGTGTCTCGTTGACACGAACGTAGCATGGCAGCAGAGAAACTGGGACCGGACAACCGGGCCGGACTCGAGAGAAGAAGAATGAAACGGATCCTCCAATTGACGGCCCTACTGATGCTGGTCACGCTTCCTGTTTCTGTGTACGCGAGCG
Organism: uncultured Acidobacteriaceae bacterium; assembly: GCA_964252445.1. Taxonomy (GTDB): domain Bacteria; phylum Acidobacteriota; class Terriglobia; order Terriglobales; family Acidobacteriaceae; genus EB88. The sequence continues at coordinate 2,877 of CAXUND010000125.1, forward strand.
CGAGCACACGCCGGCACAAGGCGCACGGCACAAGGATCAGCGGGCACGTGCAGGAGTCGCCGCGCGCGCGCCGGCATATGGCGAGCCTGCAGCACAGCCGTCGGGTTGTCACGGCGCGGGGCGGTACCCGTGGCGGCTACGCGGATGTAGCTGTCGCGACACGCCTGGTCCGCGGGCGCAACGGTCGGCTGCGGCGGGTAGTGGTTCGCGGGCGGCGGCATTATCAGGAGCAGTTCTCCGCCAGTTCCTTCACCAACTCCGATATCACCGCCGGCGACATCACTACGGGCGAAGACCCGATCGTGCGCCAGGCGGCGATTGATGCCCTGGGAAACATGTACGGGACCGCGGTCGCGATTGATCCGAAGACCGGGCGCGTCTTGGCCATGGTCAACCAGAAGCTTGCGCTCTCAAGCGGTGCTGAGCCGTGCTCGACCATCAAGATCTCCGTCGCCCTCGCCGCGTTGGAGGAAGGCATCATCACCAAGGACACTCCGGTCAACCTGGGCGGCCACTACTCGATGAACCTGACCACCGCCCTGGCGCACTCGGTCAACCCCTACTTCGAGACGCTGGGTCGGCGGCTGGGCTTTGAGCGCGTGCGCCACTACGCGAATGAGTTCGGGCTGGGCGAGCTGGCCGGCTACAACATTCCGAACGAGCAGCTCGGCACCTATCCCAGCCAGGAGCTCCCTGAGAGCCGCGGCGGCGTCGGGCGCATGTGCAGCTTTGGGGAGGGTGTTTCGATGACCCCGCTGCAGCTCGGTGCGCTGGTTTCGGCCATCGCCAACGGCGGCACGCTCTACTACCTGCAGCACCCGACCAGCGCGCAGGAGATTGCGAGCTTCCAGCCCCGGATCAAACGCACGCTCGACATCGCGAAGATCATCCCCGAGATCCAGCCGGGCATGGAAGGGGCTGTGGACTTTGGCACGGCGCAGCGGCTGCGTGCCAGCTTCAACCAGTTTCCGGTGATGGGCAAGACCGGCACCTGTTCAAATAACGGAACCCGCTTCGGCTGGTTTGCGAGCTATGCGGACACCCAGTACGGACGTATCGTTACGGTTTTCTTCCTGGAGGGCGGCAGGCCGACCTTCGGTCCCAAGGCAGCTGAGCTGACCGGCTACTTCTACAAGAGTCTCTGGGATCATAGCTACTTCGCGCAGCAGGCAATGCAGCTGTCTCCGACTGTGACGCAGTAGCGAACCTGTTCACACTCGTGCAGAAAGGCTCCCCGTCGGGAGTCTTTTTGCATTTTTAGGAACGGTCAAAGCCCGCTCTCAGCGCTCCCGGGTGTCAGCGGCGGGCACGCAGTCCGCGGGGTCACCGCGACCAGATGATGGCCGCCCAGGGTATGCGGCTCATAGACGCTTTGCTACATCGAATCGGCTATGAAGATTCTGACCGCGGACGAGATGCGTGCGGCTGACAAGGCCACGATTCAAGACCACGGCATCCCTTCAACGACCCTGATGCTTCATGCAGGTGAGGCCGTGGCGCGCTTTGCGCAGGCAGAGTTCCGGTCCGCGCGACGTGTCGTGGTCCTCTGCGGCAAAGGCAATAATGGCGGCGATGGCCTGGTCGCTGCGACCGCACTGGCAGCGAGTGGGCGTGAGGTCAGCGTCCTGCTGCTGGGCAGCTATGCCGATCTAAAGGGCGACCCGGGCGCTATGTATGCGCGTTCGCAGCCCGCAGTGAAGGTCGTCGAAGTAACAGATGAGGCTGCGTTACATGCATCCGCGGTGAAAAAGCTGCTGGTGGACGCCGATCTGTTGATTGACGCCGTCGTTGGCACCGGGTTCAAGCCGCCGCTGCGCGGCCTGGCTGCCGTGCTCCGTGATCGCGTGAACCAGATGCCGACGCCGGTGCTGGCTGTAGATCTGCCCTCGGGCTGGGATGCAGACTCGCGTGAGTACAAGGTCGAAGGTGCGATGCGCGCCGATGCGGTGGTCACCTTTACCGCCGCGAAGCTGGCGCACGTTTGCGGAAACCTGACCGACAGTGCCTATAAGCCGATCGTCGTCGCGCCGATCGGCTCACCCGACGAGACCATCACGTCCACGCTCAATCTCACCTGGGCAGGTTCGGCCAAGAGGATCACCGAGCCGCAGCGCGAGGCGGACGACAACAAGGGCCGCCACGGTCACGTGCTCATTGTCGGCGGCGCGCACGGCAAGGCGGGCGCGCCTTCAATGGCTTCGCTCGCGGCACTGCGCATGGGCGCGGGCCTGGTTACCACAGCCGTACCGGAATCGATCCTCAACACTGTCGCCCGCATCACCCCTGAGTTAATGACGATTCCGCTTGCGGAGAGCGGGGGTGGCGAGATCGCCGCCGGCAACTTTGACGAAGCCGGTCTCAAGGCCCTGCTCGAAAAGAAAACAGTGGTTGCAGTCGGCCCGGGGCTGGGCCAGTCGCCCGACGCTGAGCAACTGGTGCTGGCGTTGCTCGATCATGTTGAAGTACCGCTGGTTCTCGATGCCGACGCGCTCAACATCCTGGCCAAGCACCTGGATCGCTTGTCCGCCCACCCGGACCGTCCGGTGATCCTGACGCCGCATCCAGGCGAAATGGGCAGGCTTGCCAACCTCAGCACCAGGGAGGTGCAGGCACAGCGTGAGCCGCTGGCCCGCGACTTCGCCCGGCGCCATGGCGTCACCCTGGTGCTCAAAGGCTGGCGCACACTGATCGCGCACCCGCCAAAAGGGGGTGCCTCCGGCACCGGAGCCATGGCCATCAATACCACCGGTAACCCGGGCATGGCCAAAGGGGGCAGCGGCGACATCCTCACGGGCATGGTGGCCGCCATGGTTGCGCAGTACCCGCAGCAGCTTGAGGAGGCGGTGAACGCGGCGGTCAACCTGCACGGCCTGGCCGCTGATATCGCCGTCCGCGAGCAGGATGAGCACACCTTACTGGCAACGGATGTGATTGCACACCTCTGGAAAGCATTCCGTTTCCGCGCAGCCGACCAGAACGGGTATGTTTGGTATCAGGGGATGCCGACATGACCGAGGGACTGGCAACGCGACAGCTGGAGTTTGAGAGCCGCAGCACTGCCGACACCATTCGCATCGGCGGAGAAATTGCAGCGCTGCTCACTCCGCCGTGCCTGCTCATCCTGCGCGGACCGCTGGGCGCGGGCAAAACCACCCTGGTTAAAGGCATGGCCGAGGCCCTGCACGCGGCTGAGGCCGACGAGGTCACCAGCCCCACTTTCACCCTCATCCACGAGTATGAGGGTACGCGCAGCGACAAACCCATTATGCTCTACCACCTCGACCTGTACCGGCTTGAGACAGAGCGCCAGGTGGAAGCGCTGGGGATTGCGGAGCTCGCGACCGAAGACGCGATCCTGCTGGTGGAGTGGGGCGAGAAGTTTCCCGGCATCGTTCGCCGGAGCCAGGGCGAGATCGTCATGGAGGCCTCCGGTGGAGACTCGCGCAGGATCACGGTCACGCTCAAGTAGCACTAAGCAGCCTGGGTGACGGCCTCGGCGCGAGCAGCACTGCGCACCTTCAGGATGTTGAGCAGGGGCGTCGTCGCCATGGTGGTGACCAGCGCCATGACCACCAGCATGGTGAACAGCTGCGGCGTGAACGCGCCGACGTTGTAGGCGATATTCAGCACGATCAACTCCACCAGGCCGCGGGTGTTGAGCAAGGCGCCTAGGGCGATCGCGTTGCGCCAGGACTGACCTGACCAGCGCGCCGCGATCACGGCGCCGCCCATTTTGCCGGCCACCGCCGCCACCAGCACGATGCCGGCCCACAGCCACATATTTGCGTCGTTCAACAGATCAAGCCGCGTGCGCAGGCCGGTCAGGGCGAAGAACAGCGGCAGCAGCAGCACCGAGGTGATCATGTCCAAACGGGCGCGGATCTCATGCTGCCAGTGGGGAACGCGGGGGAAGCAGACGCCCGCAATGAAAGCGCCGAAAAGCGGGTGAACGCCGGCCCAGTCAGTGGCGGCGGCGGAGGCGAGCGTACCGGCGACCACCACTCCCAGCAGTTCAATCGACAGCTCCGGTTGCCGCTTGCGCGCGACCGCCCGCGCGGCGAGCGGCCGCACGACAAGCAGCATGAAAGCCAGGTAGGCGATCAGCCCCGCGAAACGCATGGCGAGCGATGCCGGGTTGCCGCTGATGTCAATGAGTGTCAAAGCCACGGCCAGTAAGAGCCAGGCGACCACATCGTCGACCGCCGCACAGAGGATGGCGACCGTGCCGAGCGGGGTCGACTGGATGTTGCGCTCCTCAAGAATGCGCGCCAGCACCGGGAAGGCGGTGATCGACATGGAGATGCCCAGGAAGAGAACAAACGGCATGCTGCCGATCCCGTGCGGCGCAAAGCGGCTGCGAAGCGAATGCGCCAGAAGCACGGCGGCCATGAAGGGGATGACGATGCTGGTGAGGCTTGAGAGCAGCGCGGTGACCCGCTGCCGGTACAGCTGCTTGTAGTCGAGCTCCATGCCGATCAGGAAGAGAAAGAGCACCAGGCCGATAGTCGAGACCGTCTCGATGGGCGCGAGCGATGCTGTCGGGAACAGCGCCGCCTCCCCGTGCTGAGCCAGGCGGCCGAACACGGAAGGCCCGAGTACAATGCCGCCAATGATCTCGCCCACCACACGCGCCTGTCCCAGCTTGCGGGCCAGCCACCCGCAGGCCAGCGTCACCAGCAGCACCACCGACATCTGGACGAGAAGCAGGGTCATGCGGGTGCCTTTCTGGGTGGTTCAGGTCAGGCTCGGGCAGCTCACAGACTATTGTGCACCACGGTTCCCGGTTCGATGCACAGTCAGGCGCGCAGTCTCCAAAGAATCTGGCGGAAGAAACCGATCCAGACCGGAAGGTCCTGTGCAGTGAAAGCTCCCCGATGTACGAGGGCCCGGAGCTGGCGGCTGCGAAAGGCAGTCTCGATGCCCGGCTGGCTGGCGGCTATCAGCGCCTCCTTGATCAGATTGGTGAGCCGCTCCAGTTCACCGGCCGTGGGCAGATCGGGCGGAGCGGGTGCAGGCCCCGGCAGCGGGACGCGCGAAAGCTCGTAAAGGCACACTGCCGCCGCCTGCCCCAGGTTCATCGACGCATGCTCGTCTCGCGTGGGGATGGTGATGAGCTGATTGCAATAGCTCAGGGCCTCATTCGAAAGGCCGAACTTCTCGGACCCGAAGAGCAGCGCCACCCGGCTGCCCGAAAGCGTAGCTTGCAGATTCGGTCCGGCCTGAACCAGCGGGACCGGCTCAAGCGGGCGGCTCTCACGCGTGGTTCGTCCGACAGTAGGCCCGACCTCGCGGCCCACGGTCCCAACCACCAGGTGCGCGTCGGCAATCGCCTCCGGAAGGGTGCTAAAGCTGCGGGCTCGCCGGAGGATCTCGGCGGCCGGACCGACAGCGGAGACAGCTTCGCGAAAGTCCGGATTGTGGATGGCGACCACCCGCAGGTCGAAGCAGCCGAAGTTTGACATGGCACGCGCGACCGCGCCGATGTTGAGCGGATTGCGCGGTGAAACGAGTGTAATCGCGAGACGATCAAGCAGAGAGGTCAAGGCGGCAGTGTACGACGAATGGTGACCCGCAAATCGCAGGTGGGATGCTTGCTGATAACGGCAGTTTCGCTGATCTCATATCGATACTGGAGGACGCAACGTCCTCGAAAAAAGTACCGTTGCAGCCACCTGATCACTGGACCCTGGTTGCATCGGGGGATAGTGCAATGTTTTTCTGTTAACGGTGGGTAAGGCTGGTCGCGCCTTCTTAGCTCAAGCAAGTCGATCCGTGGCGATGAAAGAGTAATCACGGATAGTTACTCGCCTGCTGGGCGACCGCATTAAAAAGTATAAAAAAGTTCCATCCAATCTCGTTCTTCCTGCGTACCGTTCATACTGGGAACCA
>CAXUND010000126.1:0-8762 GCA_964252445.1 uncultured Acidobacteriaceae bacterium
TGGTAGGTCAAGTGCCTTTGACGCACTTTGTCTAGGTTCGAATCCTAGTCGCCCAGCCACTTACGCTTCTGCCGCGCCTAACCGGGCGCAGGAGACAAACAGGACCACCAACGCAAACCAGCTTGGGAGATTCTTGTGAAAACAGAAACACTCGAAATGACGGAAGCGGTCGAAGTCGAAGGTTCAGGGGCGCAGACGGCGACGCAGGACGGGCGGGCGAAGGCGGCAGCTGATCGCAAGCGCTCCCGGAACCTGAGCGCGGACAAGGGTTTTAAGATTTTCTCCGGCAGCGCGAACAGGACGCTGGCTAATGAGATTTGCCGCTACATCGGGGTGCCGCTGGGCGAGACCAAGATGCAGCGCTTTGCCGATGGAGAGATCTACTTCCAACTGCTGGAAAACGTACGCGGGGCAGACGTCTTTGTGGTTCAGCCGACCTGTAACCCGGTGGACCAGCACCTGGTTGAGCTTTTGATCATGATCGACGCGCTCAAGCGCGCGTCCGCCGGGCGCATCACCGTGGTTGTACCGTATTACGGCTATGCCCGGCAGGACAGAAAGGATCGGCCGCGGGTCGCGATTACGTCGAAGCTGGTCGCCGACCTGCTCGCGACAGCCGGGGCCAATCGGGCGCTATTCATGGACCTGCACGCGGCGCAGATCCAGGGGTTCTTTAACATTCCGGTCGACCACTTGTTCGCGAGTCCAGTCATGGTCAGCTATTTTCGCGAACTGGCCCTGCCCGATCTCACCGTGGTCTCTCCGGACGCAGGCGGCGTCGAACGCGCGCGCTTCTTTGCGACCAAGATGAGCGCGCCGCTCGCGATTGTCGACAAGCGGCGGACGGATATCAACGTGACCGAGGTGATGAATGTGATTGGCGATGTGCGCGGGCGAAGCTGCCTGGTCATTGACGATATTGTCGACACTGCCGGCACGCTGGTGAAGACCGTCGATGCCCTGCTGGCACAGGGAGCCCGGCAGGTGTATGCGTGTGCATCGCATGCCGTGTTGTCGGGGCCCGCGGTCGAACGGATTGCGAAGTCGGGGCTGGAGGAGCTGGTGGTCAGCGATTCCATTCCGCTGACCGATGCGGCGCAGAAAGTCACGAAGATCAAGGTGCGCTCGATCGCCGGCCTGCTGGGCGCGGCGATAGAGAGCATTCACATGGAGACCAGCGTCAGCACGCTGTTTAATTAGATCGATGGCACACCTCTAACTGCGCGGAAATGGATCAGGTCTTAGGTCGCTGAGGTGCTCGGATGAACGAGGAGAACGAGATGAGTGTCGTGGATGACGTGAGGAAAGGGTTCCAGGATTTTGTTGCCCCTGAGATGGGCGGCTTGAAAGAGGGTCTTCAGGGAGTTAAAGAGCAGGTGCAGGTGTTGCGATCGGAACTTCGATCCGACTTGGCCGAGACTGAGAAGCGCTTGTTGACGGCGATTGAGTCGAGTAAGAAGGAGATTTTGCTTACCGTGCAGGTTTCCTCCCTGTCGGAGAAAGTGGCTGAGCAGGCTCGTATTATCGAGGACCTGAAGAAACACCGGCCGCAGTAGTTTGTAGTTGGAAACATATTCATCGCTGAGACAAGCAGCTTAGCGGTCGCAAGAACCAGGAAAGGGAGCGGGATTCAATCCGTGCCCGAAAGGAAAACGAGAAGAATGAGCACAGCAGCACCAGAGATCGTCATCGCAACGCCCCGCGAGGGCAAGTTCAACAAGAATGCAGCACGGAGGGTTCGCGTGCGCGGCAAGGTTCCCGGAGTGGTCTACGGCGCCGCCCAGGAGGCAGTCGCGATCGAGCTTGACCCCAAGCAGATGCTCCGCATCCTGCACTCGGACTCCGGGCACAACACCATCTTCGACCTTGAGATTACCGGCTCAACCGCCAAGACCAAGGCTATGATCGTCGACTGGCAGTTTGAGCCGATCAAGGACAAGCTGATCCACGTCGACCTCAAGCGCATCGCGCTCGACAAGGCCATGATTGCCGAGGTGCCGATCCAGTTCACCGGCACCGCCTTCGGCGTCAAGAGCGAAGGCGGCATGCTCGACCAGGTGCTCCGCCAGGTCGAGATCGAGTGCCTGCCGGGCGACATCCCAAGCCACATCGATGTCGATGTCTCGGAGCTCAAGCTGGGCGACTACATCCGCGTTTCGGACCTGCCGCATGGCGGCAAGTTCAAGTTCCTGAGCGAGGAAGATGCAGTCGTCGCCCACGTTGTCGCGATCAAGGAAGAAGCGGAGCCCACCGTGGATGCTGTTGCCGCGGCTGCGCCCGCCGAGCCCGAGATTGCGAAGAAAGGTAAGCAGGACGCACCGGCAGACGCACCCGCTGCGAAGAAGTAAGGCGTGTTCTTGGTGGTTGGCCTCGGCAATCCAGGGATCGAGTACCAGTTCACGCCGCACAATGCCGGATTTCTCGCGATCGATCGTCTCGCCCAGCAACATAGCGTGGCGGTGACCAATCGCAGGTCGAGGGCCTTGACGGCAAAAGTCATGTTTGGACAGCAGGAAGTGCTGCTGGCCAAGCCCGAGACCTGGATGAACCTGAGCGGCATGTCGGTTGCCGCCCTGGTCTCCGAATTGGTGATTGATCCGTCGCGGGAGCTGCTGGTCCTCTACGACGAACTGGCTCTGCCGTTCGGAGGCTTGAGGATTCGGCAGCGGGGCAGCTCCGGCGGCCACAATGGCGCGAAGTCGATCTCGGGCGCGCTCGGAACAGACGAGTGGCCGCGGGTCCGGATTGGCGTCGGCCCGGCGACGGGAGAAGAACACGGCAGACGCGGCAAGGATTACCTTTTGGCGCCGATGCCGAAGCGGGACCTGATAACGCTCGACAGCGTGCTTGATGACGCAGCCGATGCCGTCAGGGTAGCAGTCAGCGACGGCATAGCCGCCGCAATGAACAGGTTTAACGGCCGCGAGTCAAACAACCCGGCCTGAAATGCCAGGAGTGAGGACCATTTGTAACCGCCACGTTGGCGTAACGCCGCAGCGGACCGGAAGTCAATATAGGCGAGATGGAAAAGAGAGACTCTATGCAGCGTTTTTACGAAGTTATGTTCATCGTCCGGCCGGACATCCTTGAGGAAGACCTCGACAAACTGATTGCCGGCTTTGAAAGCACCGTCACCTCGGGCGGCGGCTCCCTGCGGCTCCCGGTCGAGAAGCTGGGCCGGCGCAAGCTCGCCTACACTGTGCGCAAGTTCAACGACGGCAACTACGTGTTGCTCACCATCGATGCCGACGGCCCACTGGTACTTGAGCTTGAACGCCGGCTTCGGGTCTCGGAGCCGGTGATCAAGTTCCTCACTGTACGCATGGACGAGGAAGACAAGCGCCTGGAGAAGGTGAAGGCTCTGCGCGCGACCAAGAAAAAGCTTAGCGCGATGCCCTCCGCGGCACCCGCCTCCTCTTACGCCGCAAGCTCCGAGCCCGCGCCCGTTGCCGCTGCGCCTGCGACAGTAGACGCGCCCGCGGAAGTTCCGGCAACCGCGTAAATCCCAGTAAAAGAGTAAAGGAAACCAAGATGGCAGACGAAATTACCAGCACCTCTCGTGCGAGCGAAGGCTCCGCACCCTCATCCTCAGGCGACCGTCCCTCCGGGGGCTATCAAGGCGGCGGCGACCGATCATCAGGTCCGGGTGGTCCACGCCCCGGCGGCCCGCGTCCCCCGGGCGGTGGCCCGGGCGGCCGCAAGTTCTTCCGCCGCAAGAAGGTCTGCAAGTTCTGCGTCGAGAAGATCGAAGCCATCCCCTACCGCGATGTGCGCCTGCTGCAGCAGTTTGTCGCCGAGCGGGGCAAGATCACCCCGCGCCGCCTCACAGGTGTCTGCACCACGCACCAACGCCGGCTCACGCGCGCCATCAAGCAGGCTCGCAACATCGCGCTGCTGCCATTTGCGGCGCGCTACTAAGAATTCAACAGAGCCTTTCGAGACTTGGAGAAGATACAGGCAATGGAAGTCATCCTGAAAGAAGACGTCGACCACCTCGGCACCCGCGGCGACCTGGTCAAGGTCGCCGACGGCTACGGCCGCAACTACCTGCTGCCGAGGAACCTGGCCATGCAGGCCAACGCTGCCAACAAGGCCATTATTGACCAAATGAAGGCCTCCGCCGTACGCCGCTCCGCCAAGGAAAGGGCAGAAGCAGAGCAGCTCGTTGCGCAGGTTGAAGCACTCTCGCTCACCTTTGAGCGCAAGGTCGGTGAGGGGGAGCAGCTGTTCGGCTCCGTCACCTCGGCCGACATTGCCCACCAGCTTGACGCGAAGAGCTTCAACATCGATCGCCGCAAGATCCAGCTCGAGGAGCCGCTCAAGTCGCTCGGCGAGTTCCACGTACCGGTCAAGTTGCATCGCGAGGTCACCGCGCATGTCAAGGTCACCATTGTCGCCGAAGCCGGCGAATAAGCACGCTTACCTCCTCGCATCACAAAGCGCGCAGTATCCTTCCGGGATCCCGCGCCTTGTTCTTCAGCCTTGTCGTTCCTAGGAAAGCCCTATGCCGAAGCCGATTGCCATTTACTACGAGCAGGAGCACTGGTTCAAGCCGCTCTTCGCTGAGCTCGACCGTCGCCGCCTGCCCTGGGTCGCGCTCAACGCAGTGGAGCACGCCTACGCCATCGAGGACCACCCGGAGCGGCACTTTTCGCTGGTCGTCAACCGCATGAGCCCCTCGGCGTGGAACCGTGAGCACGGCGATCAGATCTTCTACACCCTCGGCTACCTGGACCACCTGGAGCGCCGCGGCGTTCGGGTGATCAACAGCATCCAGGCCTATCGTACGGAGCTGTCGAAAGCTTCTCAGCTCTCGCTGCTCGACGAGCTCGGCCTCGCCTATCCCAAGGCGCGGGTCATCCACCGCGCCGAGCACGCCCCGGCCGCCACCGTGGGCCTGCGTTTTCCTGTCGTCGTCAAGCCGAACATCGGCGGCTCCGGTTCCGGCGTCAAACGCTTCGACACACTTGAGCAGCTCGAACGCGCGACCGGGGATCTGGTCCTGGGCATGGACTCGACCGCGCTGGTGCAGGAATTCATCCCTGCCGCCGGGTCGCACATCGTGCGCTGCGAAGTGCTGAACGGCCGCTTTCTCTACGCCATCAAGGTGCACATCACCGGGGAGACGTTCGACCTCTGCCCGGCTGACATCTGCCGCACGACTGCCGGCGTCGATCTCAACCGCGCAGCCTGCCCGGTCGACGCCCCCAAGAGCGGCATCCGCGTCGAGGGCTATGACCCGCCGGCCCAGATAAAGGACGACGTCGAGCGCATCATGTCCGCCGCAGGCATCGAGCTCGGCGGAGTCGAGTACATTGTCGACGACCGAGACCCCTCAGGAACGCCGCTCTACTACGACCTCAACGCGCTCTCAAACTTCGTTGCCGATGGCCCGCGCGTGGTCGGCTTTGACCCCTTCGCCCGGCTGGTGGACTGGCTTGAAGTCGAGGCCGCACACGCAGAGTCTGTCGAAGCGAGCAAAGAACTGTACAGGGAACAGGTGCAGCCCGTCGGCACCGCCCACGCCTTAGGCGCCCATTAAGATGCACTACGGTTTTTGGCTGCCCGTCTTCGGCGGCTGGCTGCGCAATGTGGAAGACGAGCAGATGCCCGCCACCTGGGAGTACGCGAGCCGCCTCGCTCGTCGTGCCGAAGCACTCGGCTACGATCTGACCTTGATTGCCGAGCTCAATCTCAACGACATCAAAGGGGTCGACGCACCATCGCTCGATGCCTGGTCGACCGCCGCAGCGCTGGCGGCCGTAACTTCAAAGCTCGAACTGATGGTCGCCGTGCGGCCCACCTTCCACAACCCTGCGCTGCTGGCTAAGCAGGCCGCCAACATCGACCACATCTCCGGCGGCCGCTTGACTCTGAACGTCGTCTCCAGCTGGTGGGCGGATGAGGCGACCAAGTACGGTCTCCACTTCGATGAGCACGATGACCGCTACGCGCGCACCCGGGAATGGCTCACCGTGCTGAACGGCTGCTGGTCGCAGCAGCACTTTTCCTACAGCGGCACCTACTATCGCATTGAGGACAACATCCTCTCGCCCAAGCCGGTCCGGCAGCCCCGGCCCACACTCTATGCCGGCGGCGAGTCACCGACGGCGAAGGAGCTGATCTCGACCCAGTGCGACGCCTACCTCATGCACGGAGACTCGCCCGCGACCGTCGGCAACAAGATCGCCGACATGCGCGAGCGGCGCGAGCGGGCCGGGCTGCCGCCGATGACCTACGGCGTCGCCGGCTATGCCATTGTTCGTGAGACAGCAGAAGCCGCGCAGAAGGAGTTGCTGCGCATCACCGATGTGCGCCAGTCCGCAAGCGGCTACCAGAACTACCAGCAGTGGATTACCGGCTCCAAGCTCGAGCAGAAGATTTCGCTTGAAGACTATTCCGTCTCAAATCGCGGACTGCGGGCCGGGCTGGTTGGCACGCCCGATCAGGTCAAAGAACAGCTTGCGCGATTTGAAGAGGTGGGCGTGGACCTTGTCCTGCTACAGTCCAGCCCGCAGTGGGAAGAGATGGAACGCTTCTCACAGCAGGTCATTTGTTAACCACGAATGCACGCGCCCGGGCGTTGTAAGTTCGATAACTCATGCATCCGCATTGACTAAGTCTGCGCTGCGGAGCCAGATCACACCCGCAAGTACCACGGCGCCCGCAGCCATGCATTGCGGAAGCGTGAAGGCGCCGGCGACCAGCCATTCGGCATCGGGAATGTATCGCAGCTGATCCAGCAGAAACACCGATAGTCCGGTAGCAAAAAGCCACAATCCGGCCGCGTCTCCACTTCTGCGCAATCGCAGTGCGGCCCAGAGCGTGAGACCCCCGACAGCAAGGTGCGCCGCCGCCACGTAAAGCTGCACCGGCACTAGCGGCACCCCGAGTGGCGTGCCCGACCAGCGTGCGGCCAGGCGGCTGGTGTACACGACCCCCCAGCGAGCAGTGGTGCGAATGCCAAAGTCGCTCCCGCCTGCAAAGCTGCCCAGGCTGGCGATGGCCAGCCCAAGACTTGCAGCCGGTGCCATCGCGTCGAGCGTCGCCGGCAGATCCATGCGGTGCGCAAGTATGTAACCGGCACACGCACAAATCCCAAGCACCATGCCGCCGTAAACGAAGCGATCATCTAGATCTGAAAGTCCCAGCATCCAGAACGGGTGAGCGATAAAGTCGCGGAGATTGAAAACGATGACCAGCATGCGCGCTGCAACCAGTGCGGTCACAATGCCGACGGCTCCGGTGGTCCACACTCGCTCGCTGAAGGCGCTGCCGCCCTGCCGTTGCGCCAGCGCAGAAGCAGCGAGCAGCGCAGCCAGCAGCGCAAACGCCACCAGCACTCCATGTGTCGGAATGGTGATGTGGCCGAAGTGAAAGAGACGAGGATACAAGAGGGCTGGCTTACGACGGGCGCGTAAAGCGGAAAGGTGAGATCGACCCACGGGGCCGTACAGCAACGTGCCGGTGAACCCGTCCTAAGACGGTGGGAACTCTCCGCGGTTCTTTAGGCATTCCGGACTGGCGGACACTGCACACTGAACCGATTGTCGAGTCGAGCTCCCTGTTCGATGAATTATAGGTTCAACCGGCTTTTGCTACTGCACCTGCTTTGCAGGTCGATCACAGGTTGGATGCTAGCGGGACACGTCCGCAATTGCAAGCGACAGAGCGCGCACGGAAGTAAGTAAAGTTTTGTCGGATGGTGGCGTGTGTTTTCTGCTAAGGTCGTCTGTTGCGCAGTCAGCCGGTGCGACGTTCGCCCGCCAGCACTTCGTCAAGCAAACCGTTCAGCGAGTGCGCACGCGTGCGCAGCCGGGTCTGCTGCTCCTCCAGTGTGCCGTTCAACTCGTCGTAGCGGTGCTCGAGCGTTAGCAGCTCATCGGCGACGTTCAGCGCGGCCAGCACGGCCACTCGTAGCGAATCGACCGTGGTCCCGTGAGACGCGACCGCACGCATCTTTGAGTCGACAACATTGGCAAGCGCACGGATGTACTCCGGATCGTGCCCACGGAGACGGTAGGTCTGGTCGTAGATGTCGACCGTCACGAATTGTTCGCCGCGGGCAGTATGATCTGCGCTCATTCAAGTTCCTGTCGAGCAGTTTTCGCTAGGATGCGATCTCGTCCAGCTGCTTGAGTAGGCGCTCGACCCGGCCGCGGACGTTGTCGCGCTCTCTCTCCAGCGTCGATAGCTGCTCCTGCACCTGCGAGAGCTGCGCGCCCCTCTCCTCGAGTAGCTGCCCCTGTTCGTCGAGCAGCTGCTGCAGAGTGGCCGCGTTCTGCTCGGCCAGGGCGCGTGCCTCGCGCTCGGCCTTCAGGAGGCTGACGGTACGCAGCACCCGCTCTTCAAGCGCTGAGAAGTCATCGGCCGTTATAGGCAGTTCAGCATCGGTTAAAGCCAGCGTGGCCATGCGGGAAACCTCTTGCCGAGAGTATATCGCGGACACTCTCCACCGTACGCGCCGGTAGCTGTTTGGTTACCTCTCCATCTGCTCGTCAGGGGCGCACCTGCTGGCACTTAGGACGGCACCCGGTGCGCTCTACTTGTATCATGGAGAGAGCGTAGTCTCGGGCTTTTCAGCCGGCGCGCACCACACCTATGGCAGACGATCAAGACCCCGAACTTCCTTTCTCTGACGACGCTCCAGACGACCTGAACCCCGCATCCCCGCCCCTCCCGAACCGACCCACCGGCCCCGGCGCCGCGAACAAGAACTCCATCAATAACGAAGACGCGAAGCGACGCTCCTATCTCGCCTA
>CAXUND010000127.1:0-8439 GCA_964252445.1 uncultured Acidobacteriaceae bacterium
CGCCCGATCCCTTGAACAAGTACAAGGCGTGGATCCTGGGCGGCCTGGCGGTCGCTTTGGTGGTGGGCGCAGCCTTCCTGCTGCGCGGCAAGCCTGCCGCTCCGGCAGTGGTCGCGACAGGCCTGTCTACAGCCTCAATACCGCAGCCGCTTCCGCAGCCAAGAACGTTCGCTCCGGCGGTCTCCTCGAACCATGCCCTTGCACCTTCTGCCGGCGGCAATGTCCCCCTGCTGAGCGCGCTCAAGGATGCGCTCTTCACCCTCGAGACCGAGCGCCTCAACGGCTCCCTGTCCGAGGGCGAGTACGCCGCGGTCAAGCCGGCGCTCGAGGTGGTTCTACGCTGGGCCTTGCGGGGTGCGGCGACCGCGGCTGCCCAATCCAACTCTAACTCGTCTGACTAGGAGCAACCGGGTCCGCCGTTCGAACCCCCGATGCATCCTGCTTCGCAAAGGTTGCGGCACGCGCTTGTCGCAGTCACGCGCGGCACATAGAATGGAGTTGCCCCCAGGAGTACCGCTGTCTATGAAGTCACGCGTGGTCACCTCTCTCGTCGTCTTTAGTCTGGCCGCAGGCGCTGGTCTGGCCTCTGGCGCTCTATACGCTCAGCAGAGCCCGGCGCCGGCGGGCACGTCCGCCGCAACCGGCCAGCAACCTGCCGCAGCTGTTCCGTCTGCAGCCCCGGCGCAAGCACCCGAAGACAACAGCCCGCTCGATCGGCCGCTCGACGACAAGACGCGCTTCAAGCAGCAGAAGGAACTCAAGCAGGAGTTGAAGGGACCCTACAAGAAGTGGGTCGACCAGGACGTGCGCTGGATCATCACCGACCAGGAGCTCAAGGCCTTCAAGAGCCTCTCGAACGACGAGGAGCGCGAGGCCTTTATCGAGAACTTCTGGCAGCGCCGCAACGCCAATCCAGAGTCTCCGGAGAACGAGTTTCGCGAGGAGCACTACCGCCGCATCGAGTACTCGAACGAGCATTTCGCCGCCGGCAAGCCCGGCTGGAAGACCGACCGCGGGCACATGTATATCGCCTACGGCAAACCGGACTCGATCGACGCCCACCCTTCGGGCGGCAGCTACGACCGGCCCATGGAAGAAGGCGGCGGCACCACCTCCACCTTCCCGTTTGAAATCTGGCACTACCGCTACATTGAGGGCATCGGCGAAAACATCGATATCGAGTTCGTCGACACCTGCATGTGCGGCGACTACCACATGACCATCGATCGCTCGGAGAAGGACGCGCTGCAGCACGTGCCCGGCGCCGGGCAAACCATGTACGAGCAGACCGGGCAGGCCAAGCAGGCGGATCGCTTCCAGGGCGGCATTGAGAACCTGGGCAACGGCCCGCTGCGCGGCATGCAGCAGTCGAAGCAATTCGACCGCCTGGAGCAGTTTGCGAAGCTGCAGGCGCCCCCGGTGATCAAATTCAAAGATCTGCAGCTCGAGGAGTTCCTGTCGAGCCACAAGCTGCTGAAAGGACCCTTCTTCCCCTTTGACGTGCGCACCGACTTCGTCAAGGTGACAGACGATACGGTGCTGGTACCGGTCACTCTGCAGATCAAGAACCGCAATATCACCTTTACCACCAAGGAAGGCGTCTCCCGCGGAGACGTCCACGTCATCGGACGGGTGCTGACGATTACCGGCAAGATGGTCCAGAGTTTTGAGGAGACGGTCGAAGTCGAAGTTCCGAGTGAGCTGCTCGACAAGACCCTCGATAACTCGCAGCTTTACTGGAAGGCACTGCCGCTGCGCCCAGGCCGTTACCGCGTCGACATCGCCATCAAGGACGTGAACAACCCCGACCACATCGGCACCTGGGCGCAGGCTGTGACCGTGCCCAAATATGACGACGACCGGCTGGCGGCCTCCTCGCTCATCCTGGCGAAAAAGATGGAGAAGGTGGCCTCAAAGGAGATTGGCGCCGGCAACTTTATCATCGGCAACACCAAGCTGCTGCCGACCGTAACCCAGAACCAGACCACCCCGGCATCCTTCAAACAGAACCAGAACCTCAACTTCTGGATGCAGGTCTACAACCTGGGCATCGACGACGCGAGCAAGAAGAACTCCGCCGTGATTACATACCAGATCATCGACACAGCGTCGAACAAGATGATCCTGGACAAGCATGAGGACACGAAGCTGCTGGGTGCCGGCTCCGACCAGCTGACGCTGGCCAAGAGCGTGCCGCTCGCGGGCGTGCCCCCGGGCAGCTACCAGGTCAAGGTCTCGATTGATGATTCGGTGTCGAAGCAGCAGATTGCTGAGACGGTGCCGTTCACTGTGGAGTAAATTGAAGGCGATGGCGTGCAAGCGTTTTCGCCAGGTGCATCGGGCCAGTGGGCACAAGATCCTCGGCCCTTGTTGCAGTTTCAGGAGCATAGCCAGAACTCGCACGCGAGCAAGAGTGATCCAGAGATTCCCCAGAGTCGTCGACGCTGTTGCCGCCGCTCTCGCCCTTGGAGTTGCCGCGGCTCCGTGGTGCTCCGCACAGGCGCAATCCGCGCATCACGGCAGCCAGGCAGCACGCACCCAACTCAGTGCACTGGCCGCGGTCACCGGCGTGGTACGCGACGCGACCGGAGCGCCGCAAATCGGGGCCCTGGTCCAGCTGCTGGGGCCCAACTTCGAGACGCTGGCGCAGACGTTCACCGATGATCGCGGCCGCTATGTTCTGCCGGAAGTACGCGCAGGCCTCTACCAGCTGAAGGCGAGTGGAGCTCTCTACCTGCCCACGCTGCGGGAGCACCTGGTGCTGGCCGCGAACAGCCGCATGGTGGTTAATCTCACCCTGAACACCTTCTACGAGGCGCTGAAGTGGCTGCCGGCGGAGCCCCGTCGCGCGGAGGATGCCGCAGACGACTGGACCTGGACGCTGCGGCTCTCCGCGAATCGGCCCCTGCTCCGGATGCTTGAGGATGGTGCAGGCTCAGAGCCGGTGGTGCTGGTCTCTGACGGCCGCGGTGACACAGAAACTGCGCGCCAGGAACGCGTGACCGTCCGCAGCGGATCAAACCGCTTCGGCGAGGGCGGCATGCACCAGGACATAGAATACGAACGCACCAACGATGACGCGCGGCAGCTGATCCTGCGTGCGGATGTGGCGCAGGATACAGCGCGTATCGACAGCGCCTCCATGCAGACCACCGCCGCATGGCGTCAGCAGCTTGCGCCGGGACGCGCCGTGATCAGCGTGGCTTCTTTCGTCGAGCGCCCGGAGATTGCCTCCGCGGACGGGATAGGGAACGCCGAGCGCGGCTTCGGCGCCTTCACCCTGCGCTCGGCCGAGACCATGGAGTTCGGTCCGGATACCCACCTCGAATTCGGCACCGAGCTGCAGGCGGTCCACCTGGGAAGCCTGGTAGCCGGCAATCACCCGTTTGCCGGGGTCAGCCACCGGATCGGTGCGAGCACCCTCAGCTATCGGGTGGCCACCTCACCCGACGCGCAGCAGGCATCAACCCTCGACCGCGATAGCACGCTTGCGCCCCGGGTCACACAGACCGCCGGGGTATTGCATACAGAGCAGGGGCTGCACCAGGAACTTGCGTGGGAAAACCAGTCGGGCACCTGGACCACCGGCGTTTCCTACTTCCATGATCGCGTCAGTCATCCGGTAGTTTCCGGTGGCGTGGCAATCGACCGCGGCCGGCTATCCGTAACCGATGCCGACGTCCGGGGCGGCGACTTGATCTACGATCCCGCTACCGAGATGATCGCGGTCTCAGGCCAGGGCTACTCCTCAAGCGGCCTGCTGGCCCACGTGCGCAACCAGCTGACACCCGGAAGCTGGATCGCTGTCGATTACGGCTCGGGCGACGCGATGGCGCTGAACGGAGCGCAGCTTTCCGCTTTGCGGCCGGAAGAAGCCCAGATGATTGCGGCTGCACTCGGCGGCCAACTCGGCGGCCGGCCAGGCGAACAGACCCAGTGGCGCGCCTCCTATCGCTGGCAGACCCCAAGCACGCTCACCCAGGTGGCGCCCTTCAGCGGCGATGTGCCGGATGCCTTCCTCAGCTTCTACCTGAGGCAGCCCATTCATCTGCGCCGCGGCACCCCGGGGCGCATGCAGGCCATTGTCGATGTCCGTAATCTGCTCGCCCAGGGCTACCGACCGTTCCTGTCACAGGATGGATCGACCCTCTACTTTGCCCAGGCGGAGCGCTGCGTTGAAGGCGGCTTCTCCTTTTCCTTCTAGCTCTCTTTTCGCCACTCTGCCGCGCTTACCAGCTGCTGTACGCCTCACCATTCGTGCCGGTTTCGCCTGAACCGCTGTGCACATCACCGACTCCGCCGGCAGTCTGATCGACGGATTGCAGCGAGTCATCGGTGACCGTCGTCCAGGTGGAATTGGTGTGCGTCATCGGATCCTGCGGAATGGTCTTCAAGTAGCCGCTCTGGACCAGATCATCGAGCGACTGCGGTGCGCGTTCCTTATCCATGGTGTAGGAATCGATCGCCTGCCGCATCACGTGCAGATCCTCCTTGAGCACCGCTTCCTTTGCGTTCTTGAGGGACGAGAGATAGCTGGGGATGGCGATACCAGCCAGAACGCCAATGATCAGCATGACAATCATCAGCTCGATGAGCGTGAAGCCCGCCTCGCCGTCTCGCCCTGTGCTGGTCGTAAACTCGCGCACGTTCCCCCCTACCAATCCACATACTTCGTGCCGTCGAGCGCCGTGCCATCGGACTTCGAGTGCACGTCGAAAAGGTTCTGCCCGCCGAAGGAGTCGGACTTCGGGTCATCCTGCATCGACCGCATCCCCCAGTCATCCTTGCCGGTCATGGGGTCGATCGGGATCCGCCGCAGGAACTTGACCTTCTTGCCCTGCACATCCACTCCGTCCACCAGCGTCTGCAGATCAGGCGGATAGTTGTAGCTGTCCACCTTGGTCTGGAACGCTCCGCGATCCGCCGCATCCTTGTAGCGGTCGATCGCCGCCCGCATCATCCACAAGTCGTAGCGCAGCTCCCGCTCGTTCTGGCGCTTGCGCTCAAAGCGCGTAAGCGGGATCGCGGCCGAGGCGAGTACAGCGAGTATCGCAACCGTGACAATCAGCTCGACGAGTGTGACCCCGGCTTCCGTAGACAGGGCGCCACGTCCGCGCCTCGCTGGACCTGCATTCATCACTGGATATGCACCACCCCTTGCGAGCCCGAGGCCTCCACTGGCTGCTGCTTGCTGTTCCGTACCATCGGCCGGGTGATGGCAATCGATGCATCGCCCGCAGCAAGGGTCTGGAACGTCAGCGTGCAGACTGTTCCCGCTCCATCGACGCCAGCCACCCCGGGCGGACGGGACGCTGAGATCACGGTGTTGCCGTTGCCGTCATCGCGATGCACCAGCGCCACCGGCTGACCGTCGTGTCCAAGCAGATCGCCCACATCTACATTGACGAGCGAAAGCTTGGCCTGGTCATACTGCAGGTTCAGGAAAGAGGAGTACAGGTCCTTGCCGCTCGACATATTGACTTTGACCTGGAAGCTGCTGCCTACCTTCTGCGGCACAACCGGGCTGAGCTGGATGCTGAGCGGGGCGGTCGCCGTCGTTGCTGCCTGCTGCTGCATGCCGCTCAGTGCCGCCGCAGCAGCACTCGCTGACGTGATGGTCGTCGGAGGCGTGGTCAGCGCCGGGCTGGTGGTGGGCGTGCTCTGCCCCGGCGCCGTACCCGGAGCACCGGCTCCGTTGTCCTCTTCCTGCACGCGCAGATGGCGCAGTTCAATCGAGTTGGTCGTACCCGTGTCGAGCTGGCGCAGGTTCAGCGGCGTAATATCGGCTGCCCGCACCACGTGAGGGATCAGCAGGAAGACGATCTCGTCATCCATGACATCCTTGGTGCGGCTGCTGAAGAGATACTTCAAGATCGGCAGCTCGCCCAATCCCGGCGTTCCGGAGGCCGATTCAGACTGCTGGTGCTGCAGGATCCCGCTGAGGATGGACGCCTCGCCTTCGCGCAGGCGGATGGTCTGGTCGACGGTGCGCTGGGTGATGATCGGCTCGTTAATGCCACCCAGGTTGGAGGTGCCGTTCGTCGCGGACACCTCGACCTTGATTTTGAGGGAAACATCGCGGTCATAGTGCACCGTCGGCTTCATGTCGATGTTCACGCCCACGTCCAGATACTGGAACTGTGTATTAACCAGCGAGCTGGTGATGGCGGTGGCCACGCCCGCCTGGTAGGAGCCGGTCGCCACCGGCAGCTTCTCACCGATCTTCAGCGTGGCCTGCTGCCCATCCGACGCGCGCAGCCGCGGGTTCTGCAGGATCCGGGTACTCGTGTCTGAAAGCAGCAGGTTGACCGCGGCCGAGCCTATGGTCACCGCAAAGTTCGTCGAGTTCAGGTGCGCAAGCGAGTTGAGGGTCAGGCCGTTGGTCGTGGTTGCGGTTCCCGTATCTGTCGTTGAGCTCGTCGTGGACGTAGCATTTGCATTCGAGGCCTGGAAGGACACACCGGCAGTCTGCGGCAGCTGGATGCCGATCGTGCGGATCTTCTCCCGGCTCACTTCGAGTACGGCAATGTCGACGACCACCTCCGGCCGCGCCTTGTCGAGATCGTTGATCAGCTTCTCGGCCAGCAGCAGCTCATCCGGGGTCCCGCGCATGATAATGGCGTTCTGCGAGGGCACGCCGTACAGCTTCGCGGTAGTAAACACATTTCGCAGAGCGGTTTGTATATCGTTTAAGTCGTTCTGCTGCGATACATTGGTCAGATAGAAGGTCTGCACAGCCTCTTCATCGAGCTCTGTACGCTTGCCGCGCGTATTCTGCGCGACGAAGATCGTATTCGCCGTGATCGGACGCCAGAAGGTGCCCGAGATGGTGCCGATGATGCGCAGCGCGTCGTAGAGGGAAACGCTGGTCAGGTCGACGGTGATGCGGCTCGAGTGGAAATCCGGATCGAAGAGGATGTTGATGCCGGCGGCCTTGCCGACCGTCTGGTAGACGACCTTTGCGTCTTCCACCATGTGCAGCGCCAGCGGTTCGTTTGAGACCGGCTTGAGTTGCGGCGGCCCGCCCAGATCAAACAGGGCGCGCCGCTCGCTCGCCGACATCGCCACCTCAGGCGGGGGCGCCTTCTCTTCGCCGTCGATTTTCTGGCGGGTCACGCGGATGTCCTGCGTCGCCAGTTCGTTCGAAGGATCAATCTCCAGCGCGCGCAGGAACTCGGTCAACGCGCCGGTATCGTCGCCCTGGTCGCGCAGCTTCTCGCCATGCTTGATGTGAGCAAGCGCTGCGCCCAGCCGGGTACGCTCGTAGGAGATCTTGAAGCGCTCCTCGCCTGGCTTCTTGTGGAAAGCTGCCGCGTACGCTTCGTAGGCTGCTTCGATGTCGTCGCGAGCCTCCGCGGCTCGTCCCTTGTTGTAGAGGCTCGAAGCCGATTCTGCATGGGCAACGGCGGCAAAGGCGCAAAAGAGAAGGGCGGCGACAGCAACCCGGTGTGTCAAACGATTCATCGAACTCCAAACAAAGCTCGCCGGCGTTCGGCCGCGGCTTGTCATCCTGTTGCGCCGGGTCACAGGCCTTCTGGACTCCCAGGCTCCGTGTCGAAGTCCCTGCAGCCGCTTTGGGTGGCCTCCTCCAGAACAGCCAGGCGGACAGTTCCGGACACGCGATTGCACCTCATGTACTGACGATTGCTGGCAAAGTATAGCATCGTAGAAGAGCCGGTTTAGCGCCTCCAGGCCGCGTGCTAGCATCGAACGGCATACCTAAAGTCATGTCCAGGCAGAGTACTCACCAGGTCCGTCCCTCGGCTCCAGCCAAACCCGCGCCGCGCGATCCGGTCGCAGCAGGGGAACGCGCGGCGGCGCTCAATCGCGCCACTGGGCACACCTACTTTCTGCGCGACCGCTTCGAAGCCGGGGTCGCGCTGGTAGGCACCGAGGTTAAGTCGATCCGCGAAGGCAAGGCCAATCTGAAGGACGCCTACGGGCTGGTCAAAAACGGCGAGGCCTTCCTGTTGAACGCGCACATCGGCCCCTACTCGCACGGCAATCTCCTCAATCATGAGTCCCTGCGCACCCGCAAGCTGCTGCTTCATCAGTCCGAGATCCGCAAGCTCGAAGACCAGACGCGGCAGAAAGGGTTTACGCTCATACCCACGCGCTTTTACTTCAAAAATGGCCGCGTGAAACTGGAATTGGCCGTGGCGAAGGGTAAGCAGGACTGGGATAAGCGCGCTACCGAACGCGCGCGGGAAGCCGATCGTGAGGCCCGGGCAGCCGTGGCCCACAGCAAAGGAAAGTACGCCAAATGAGCGAAGCCTCGCCGAAAGAAAGTGCGCTTCAAGTCCGCTGGCTGGTCGAGCACGAGTGGCCCCACGCCTACCCGCTCATGCACGCTCTCAGAACCCAGCTCAGCGAGGCTGAATTCCTGCGACGGATGAGCGTCCAGACGCCGCTCGGATACCGCCTGGCAGGCGCCTTTGA
>CAXUND010000128.1:0-8374 GCA_964252445.1 uncultured Acidobacteriaceae bacterium
ATCGAGTAGTAGTGCCCGCGCTGCACGCAGTCCGCGAGTTCAAACTTCATGTTGTCGCGCAGATAGTCGAAGCCGAACTCGTTGTTGGTCCCGTAGGTAATGTCGGCGGCATAGGCGGCGCGGCGCTGCGTATCGTCGAGATCGTGCACGATGACGCCGACCGTGAGGCCGAGAAACTCGTAGATCTTGCCCATCCACTCGGCGTCGCGCTTGGCCAGGTAGTCATTGACGGTGACCACGTGGACGCCGCGTCCGGCGAGCGCGTTCAGGTAGCAAGGGAGCGTCGCGACCAGCGTCTTGCCTTCTCCGGTGCGCATCTCGGCGATCTTGCCCGAGTGCAGCACCATGCCGCCGATCAACTGGACGTCGAAGTGGCGCATGTTGACTGTGCGGAGGCCGGCCTCGCGGACGACGGCAAAGGCCTCTGGCAGCAGGTCGTCGAGCGCAGCCTTCTCCGCCGCCTTGATCTCGTCTTCGCCCGTCAGCCCCTCGATCGCGGCGGCGATGCGCGCCTTGAACTCCGCTGTCTTCGCGCGCAACGCCTCGTCCGACAAAGCCTGGACGGCCGGTTCCAGCGCGGCGATGGTGCTGACGACAGGCAGCAATTTCTTGACGACACGCTCATTGCTGGTGCCGAAAACCTTGGTGAGAACACTACCGATCAAGAGAAAACCCTCACCATCAAGTGTACCGCGGTACTGGCCGTACGGGCGGATGCGCCTTCAGCGCCGAGAGCGGACATGACCCCCTTGCCGGGGACCTTGAGTCGACCCTGTTGGTGTCTAACCTTATGGCAGTGGAACCGGTGACTCAATGGCAAGATGGTGGCGCGAAGTTGTGTCGCTTGCTTTTCTGATCTTGATTCCAGGCGCGCGTTCTTTACCCGGCCAGTATCTGCAGCCCGGAGAAGCCGTGGACGATCCGGAGACGATCACCGGTGTATGGGAGATGCCCGTCGTTGACGGGGCAGTGGGACTCACCATCAAGCTGAACGTCGCGGTAAAGGGTGAACCTCGCCAGTTCACCAGCGTAGATCAGCGAGTACATGACTACGAGATTGGCATCTATCATCGCACTCAGGAGGAGTTCGATCCTCATCGGCTCAACTTGTTCGTCAACGACAACGAGGGCGTCGAGCTCGGAAGCAATCGGCTGACGATACAGGTTTCCTACCGGAAGCCTGCAGTCACCGCGCAGTTGCGCTTCGATCCCCAGAAAGAAACCTGGACAGGATTCCTCGAGATAGAAGGTTTTCACGGCTCTGTCAGACTACGGCGGCCAACAGATGCGTCGACTGCAGCGATGCGGAGCCTGGCAGGCACATGTCGGGCGGTAAAAGGCGCCCCGGGTGGGTCGTGCCTTCACCTGGCCCGGACGGGCGGAGTGATGACCGCATGGCTCGACAGGCTCGTGCTCTCAGGGCTGTTCCGGCGTTCGCCCGGTGTGGCGCATTGGGAATCGACGCCCTGGTCCTATGGCGCCTTCGTGATCGCCAAGCCAGCGGGCCCGTCTGGCCTGGACCTGGTTTTTGATCCGTTCACCGCCTTTTGCTGCTCCTCCACCTTCCATGCAAAGCTGTCTGCGGGTGGAATGTCGCTGACGGGCTCTTTGGAGACGGGTCAGGGCGTTGGCGGACCGGAGGTCTGGTCTCGAGTCCGAGGCCCGGGCTGCAGGTCCGGGCCCTACCTCGGCGAAGCGAAGTAGCGCTGATTCCCGCCCAGCTGCGTGTCAAAGAAGTTCGCCATGATCGCGTACGCCTCCCGTGACTCCGGCAGGCTGACGTCGTTCCAGAAGGCGTGCGGCAGGCCATCGAAGACGACCAGCTGCGAGGGCACCCCGTCGCGCATCCACGCGCGCTCCATGGTGGAAGTACCGCTGAGCAGGAGGTCCCGGCTGCTGGTGATAAACAGCGTCGGCGGCAGTCCGTGGAGGTCGGAGTAGTTCGGCGACAGCACCGGATCATGCGGGTCAGCGCTGCCCGTGTACTCGGGGTCAATCGAATGGTGCTCCGGGTTCGGCTTGGGCGGGTCGAGGTGACCGGAAAATCCTTCGAGGCTGAACAAGGCCGTAGACTCGCCGGCCGCTGTCATGTCGCCGAAGCCGGAGAAGATGCCGAGGGCGCCAGGCTCGGGCAAACCGAGCTGCTTCAGGCGCACGGCCACCTCGCCGGTCAGGATCGCGCCAGCAGAGGTTCCATAGATCGCAATGTGGGCGGGCTGGTAGGTCTTGAGCAGCTCCTTGTAGACGGCAACCGCATCTTCGAGCGCGGCCGGGTAGGGGTGTTCGGGGGCGAGGCTATAGAGAACGGAGACGACACGGGTCCGGGTAAGATTCGCGATCGGGATCGACTCGGTGTAGGAGCCGGAGTCGGAGTTGAATCCTCCGCCGTGGAGGCAGATCAGGATGCGGTCGGTGTGGATGGGTTCGGGCCGGTTCAGGCGGGGAGGGCAGACGAGTGTCCCGGTTGAATCGCGAATCGGCTCGGCTGGGCCGCAGTTTGGCGATTGGGAACGAATCGTCGAGTAGCGAAGGGGATCTCCAACAACACCTTCTAAAGATCCAGCCCCCGCCGCCGGAAACGGGCCTTTCAACGTGTTCGGCACCGGATCGAGAACGCGCACCGGCACTCCGGCGATGCTCTGACCCTCGGTAATCTTGACCGGGTACACCGCGGCCGACTTCTTCCCTGCCCCGGTCTGCCAGGTGTCGGTCCCGGCGCGACGTTCGGCGAGGGTCTGCGGGCTGGCGGCGTCCGAAATCGGCTTTGACCAGCGGGCGCGTGCCTCGGCGCTCAGGGTCGCCGGAAGCGGAACCACGCGGGTGATGTGCGCTGTGCCCTCCCCGTCGATGACGCTGGTGTCGGTGAGCGGACCCGGAGCCGGGGTGCCTTGCGCCTTTGCAATCAAGCCACTTGAGTTCAATATCAGCGACCCCAGCAAGCTGGTTAGGAGCACAGAACTGCGCATGGTTGAATCCCCATTCGTGACGATCAGACCACTCTAGATCAGCGCAGGGCTACTTCGCCCGTGGATGCGTCCGGTCATAGATCTCGGCGATCTGGTTTGAGGTCAGCTGGGTGTAGCGCTGCGTGGTCGAAAGGCGCTCGTGCCCGAGCAGCTCCTGGATCGCACGCAGGTCTGCTCCTTCCTCCAGCATGTGGGTGCCAAAGGCGTGCCGGAGCGTATGCGGATGCGTGTCCGCGGGCAGGCCTCCCCCGATTGCAAGCTGCTTCAGGATGCGGCCGATGCTGCGCGTGGTCAGCCGAGCCTCGCCTGCAGCCGAGCATTTCAGCCGCTCTCCCAGCAGGAGAGCGTTTCCGGACGCGCCGCCGAGACGCCGCTGCCGCTCCGGCAAATAGGCACGCAGCGCGACGGCAGCTGCGTCTCCTAAAGGAACATAGCGCTGCTTCCGACCCTTGCCCCGGATCAGGATCGTTTGGTTCGCCCATTCGATGTCGCGAAGATTGAGGCCGGCAAGCTCGGCATTGCGGATACCGCATCCGTAGAGCAGTTCAAGGATGACTCGGTCCCGAGTAGGCCATCCCGAGGTTCGCCTTTTGGTACCCCCTGTGCCGCCCGGTACGATGTCGATGGCGCGGTTCATCTGCTCGATGGTTGGTACGCGCGGCAGGTGGCGCGGCAGCTTGGGAGTCGCTACCAGGCGAGCTACGTTCTGCTCCACATGGCCGGCGCGCGCGAGCCATCGAAACCAGGAGCGCACCGCGGCCAGGGAGCGAGCCACAGACGCCTTTGAGAGCCCGCGTTCGTAGAGTGTCCCCAGATACGCGCGGATATGTGTATGGGTGACCTGGTCGGGTGTGGCCCTGTTCCCCAGCACTCTCGCCAGGTATAGGCAGCAGGCGGTCAGCTCGCGGCGGTAGGCGCGGAGGGTATGCGGGGATGCTCCGCGTTCATGAGTGAGGACGCTCAGAAAAGCATCTGCGAACTCAGTGAGCACGCCGCAGGAATTGCTTGCTGCGCCTTCAACTTCTACATAAGGTTGTGAAGGCGAAGTGGCTAATAAAAAGCGACTTAGGGGGTCGTTCATCGATCATCCATCCTGTGCTGCTCACGTGGGTGATGTCGCCGATGCACCGCTTTCAACCGACCCAGGGCCACGTGCGTATACACCTGAGTGGTCGCGATATCGGCATGTCCCAGGAGCGTTTGCACCGTTCGCAGGTCCGCGCCCCCTTCTACCATGTGGGTGGCGCAGCTGTGTCGGAGCGTGTGCGGACTGGCGCCGGGGCTGGCGGTTTTTACCAGTTTCCAGATCGCCTGCCGGGATAGCGGCCGGCCGCGGGTTGAGAGAAACAGCCGATTCTCGGTCAGCCGCGATTTGGACCTCAGGCGATCCCGGTCAAGCGCAAGATAGGTTTCCAGCGCCACCAGGGCCGGCCGGCCAAGAGGCACGATTCGTTCCTTGTCTCCTTTTCCCCGCACCAGCACCCGTCCGGCTTCGAGCCCGAGGTCGGTGACCCGCAGCTCCGAAACCTCTGAGACGCGCAAACCGCCGGCGTAGAGCAATTCCAGAACGGCCCGGTCACGCGACGCGGTTGCTCCCCCAGCCAGCGCCGCCCGATCAAGCATCGTGCTGACCTCGCTCTGCGCGAGCGACTTGGGCAGCACCTTCCAACTCGCCGGCGAGTCCAGGTGGATGGTCGGATCATGAGTAATGATGCCGTCAAGCAGCAGCCACCGATAAAACCCGCGCAGGCAGGAGAGCTTCCGCGCAGCTGATCGGCTGGCGACGGCGTGTTCCGAGAGGTGCTTGAGGAAGCTGCTGACATGGTGCTGTCGCGCCTCCGCCAGACGGGTGCCGGTTGTTTCCAGGAATTCAGCGAATTGCAGCAGGTCGCAGCTGTAGGCCGCGCGCGTCAGCGGGCGCAGACCTTTCTCGACTGCCAGGTAGTTCCCGTGGCCGCGCAGAAGATCTGAGTTCGAGCAGGACACCTGCGTCGCAGCCATACCTCAGTATCCTCTCTGAAGCGCTCGGCTGGATCCTCCGCCCGTTAACCCTTCGGAGTCATGGGGGCTCGCATACACTCATCAGAGCGACTCTTCGCAGCTGAGGCAACATGGCAATTCTCTACTCAACCAAGGTGCGCGCCGAGGGCGGGCGCAGTGGCCATATCTCTTCCTCTGACGGCCTTCTGAACCTGAGCCTCGCGATGCCGAAATCATTGGGCGGCAAAGAAAATGCCACCAATCCGGAGCAGCTTTTCGCGGGCGGATTCGCTGCCTGCTTTGAGAACGCTCTCCTCTATATCGCACGGCAGCGCGGCCAGGCGCTCACTGGCACAACTGTCGATGCTACCGTCAATCTGCACACTACACCCGCGGGAGCATTCAAGCTCGAGCTCGCCCTGGCGGTCGAGTTGGGCGGCATTTCGCAGGCGGACGCCGAAGAGCTGGTGCAGGCCGCCGACGCTGTCTGTCCCTACTCCAACGCCACGCGGGGCAACATCGACGTGAAGCTCTCGACCACAGTGCGGTAGCGCGGATCGGCAAGGACGAGATGCGGATGGAACTTAAGGAAAGTGCGGGCGTCGCGGACCGATCGCAGCCCGTGGTCTACAACGCGGCTGAATTTCACACGGCGGTGACCCGGAGCGCGCCGGGCACAGCAGTGTTCGACTGTGATGGAACGCTCTGGAGCGGCGATGCCGGGTACGGCTTCATGATCTGGTCGATGGCGCAGGGGCTGGTTTCCCGTAACGCCTGCGACTGGATCGACTCCCGCTATCGGCAGTACCGGGCCGGCCAGGTCTCTGAGCTTGAAATGTGCGGTGAGATGACCCAGCTTTACTGCGGGCTGCGCGAGGACGAGCTTCGCCAGGCCGCGCGAACCTACTTTCGGACGCATGTCGGAGGCAACATTTTCCCCGAGATGGCTTCGCTGGTTGAGACGCTGCGATCCGCCGGGGCTGAGCTGTGGGCCGTCAGCTCCACCAACAACTGGGTGATCGAGGAGGGGGTCGCCGGTTTCGGCATCGGCCCGGAGCGCGTTCTCGCCGCCAGAGTTCATATCGCCGAGGGCATCGCCACCAGCGATCTCACCGCTGTGCCGACTGACGAACACAAGGCTGAGGCGCTGATTGCCGTCGGGCTTCCGCGGCCCGATGCCGTGTTCGGCAATTCTATCCACGACGCCGCCATGCTTTCGATCGCGCGGAGCGCGTTTGCGGTGAACCCGACGCCGGCGCTGCTGGAGATGGCTAAAGCCACGCACTGGCCGGTCTTCTATCCTGCGTCCGTGTTAAGGGACAGCAAGGGGTGACCTGCTGGGGGTTGTTGCGTGGGTAGCACAGCCGTTAAGGACGGGTTCAGAGGCCAGTGCGTCCGATGACACCCCTTTCGGCGTCTAATGAGGTATGGCTTTCGCGCCACATATCGGAAATGGGCCAGGACACACGCCTGGAAACGGCGTCGGCGATGCCAAGACTGTCCGCTTCGTGGCTGCAGCGCTCATCCTGCGTGGGGATGAAGTGCTGATCTGCCAGCGCCGGGCGGACCAGCCCATGGCGCATAAGTGGGAATTTCCCGGCGGGAAGATGGAGCCCGGCGAATCGGCCGAGCAAGCGCTCGAGCGGGAGCTAAGGGAAGAGCTCAGCATAGAGGCGGATATCGGCACGCGAGTGGCGCGCACCCGCCATGTGTATCGCTCCGGGGGGGCCGTCGATCTGCAATTCTTCGCCGTGCATCGGTTTCAGGGCGAGTTGACCAACAACATCTTTCAGGAGATGAAATGGTGCGCCCTGCGCGATCTGCCCGGGTACGACTTTTTGGCGGCGGACCGCGACCTGGTGCGAGACCTGGCTGCCGGCAAACTTCTCTAGCACTACAAGGCACCCAAACCTTGCAGCAGCATCACTGCTGAGAGTCCCGATGACCAGGACAGCTTTGCCCGGGCCACGCCGTTGACTAGATCGAGTTCAATTATTCACCATTCAGATTCTCACGGTTGATCAGCAGCAGCACCAGCACACCACGATGGGGAGCAGCGACAGAATAGTGATCCTGATCAGCAGCAGATCCTCCAACGCGTGCGCACACCTCCTGCACCAGGACCGCACTAGTGGTGGAGTAGCCGAACTGAGTGCCTGCCTGCGAGTAGGTGAGGATGCCGCTGGCTGTTATCAACGCTCGCTGACATAAAGCCTGGACCTGGAACCGCAAGGGTGAGAACGATACGCACGCGCCACTGCCGCCAACCGATAGCCGCGGCCGACCTGCTCTCCGAGCTTTTGGACGAGCACTCCAAGGCCATGCTCTGCGGCTACTCTAAGCGGGAAGAAGATGGACTCGAGCTGTAACCTTCATACAGAAGGCTTTGCGACCCCTCGTCGCATGACCTTCTCTTGACAAGCTCCCCCGCACCACGAACAATGCGCCTGTGAGCATGGGTGCAGCGAGGGGATGCTTTTGACCGATTCAGAAGCCAGCAAAACGACCTATACCCTCGCCTCCTCGCTCGACAGCGTGAACGAGGTAGAGCAGAAAGCGGAAGCCCTGGCCCGTGAAGCCGGCGTCGACGATGATGACCTGTTCAAGATCTCGATGGCGGTGCGTGAGGCCGCAGTCAATGCGGTCATCCATGGCAATGCTCAGGATCCGGACAAGCAGATCACGGTCTCACTCGAAAATACCGGGGCGTCCCTGATCTTTTCCGTTGCCGACCAGGGCAAGGGGCTTGATCCCGACGCGCTTCCCGACCCGCTCGCACCCGAAAACCTGATGCGCGGCTCAGGCCGGGGAATCTTTCTCATCCGCTCGCTGATGGATGAGGTACATTTCAAGCAGTTAAATCCAGGCACGGAATTGACCCTTATCAAGCACTTAAGTCCCGCGCAGGCGGGAACTTAATGGAGGATTTCGAATGAGCAGCATGAAAATGACTACCCGCCAGATCGACGGAATTACTATTCTTGACCTGAGCGGACGCATCGTTCTAGGCGAAGGCAGCGTTCAGCTGCGCGATGCGGTGAAGGAGTTGCTGACCAAGGGGCAGAAGCACATCCTTCTGAACCTGGGCGAGGTGAACTACATCGACAGCTCCGGCATCGGCGAGCTGGTGAGCGCCTTCACCACGGTAAAGAACCAGGGCGGCGACCTGAAGCTGCTCAACCTGACTAAAAAGGTCCACGATCTGCTGCAGATCACGAAGCTCTACACCGTCTTTGACGTGAAAGACGACGAAGCGACTGCCATCTCGTCCTTCTCAGCCAAGTAGCTCTACACAGTCGAACTTTCAGCCTGAACCACGCAGAGGCCGCCCCAGCGGCCTCAGCGTGGTTTAAGCCGCGCCGCAAGGCGGTTGCGATCTAGCGCCCCGCCTCGGGCAGCGGGTTCCGGCACAACGGCTTGCCTGCCTG
>CAXUND010000129.1:0-8342 GCA_964252445.1 uncultured Acidobacteriaceae bacterium
GCGGGCCGATGGTAACGTGCGTCTCGCGATTGAAGACTCCAAGATGGACCTGTAAAGCAACGGGCTGGCCGACGAGAAGTAGCAGCGTGCAATAGTGGGCGTTCTCATCGAGGACGCCCATGCCCAGATTCCGCCACATCACCAAACTTTTCAGTCTTCTACTGGCCTGATCAATCAGATCGCGGCGGAGATGTACGCTGTCGGCGACCGGGCGCCTCCTGGAAGCCTGCAGTCATGCCTAGTCGATCGCCTGCACGAACAGCATTACTCCGACTCAGCTACCCGCTTATAGGACATCTTTGCATTGGGAACCGCGCTAATGATTCGATCAATCAGAGGCAGGCTTGGAAGTCCCCAGTTATTGCTGATGGCAAGTGTCTTACCTGCGATATCTATTAGGTGTTCGTCGTCAATGAAGAGACGCTTTGGCCGAAATACATAGCCTGAAGCTGCTTTGGCCAATTGTGCCGCAGCCATAAATTCGTCGCCGCGCAATCGTCCGTCGACAAGCACCATCTTCCTACTTGGGATGATCGCGGTCAGATCATCCAGCGATAAACCCGCTTCGGCGGCTGAAGCAACGACTCTCCACATCAGGTTGCGCTTCCAAAGATTGGAGAAGGTTTGCCCGTTCACAGTTAAGTCGTATCTTGTGAAATCGACGGTAGAATCGGCCGCCTGACGGGCCTCCTCCTGCTTCTCCTTCAGTCGCACAGTGTACTCCTGCGCCTCGCGGAGCGGGATAATCTGATCAATTTCTAAGAGTGTCCGCTGATCGAGGTTGTAAGGCCGCAGCCGAACGCAGCGAATGTCGAGTTTGTTTGTATTAAGCCAGAGAACGGCTGTCGTGAGCTCTCGCGAGAAATCTGGGGCGACAAGAACAATGCGAACGTGCTGCCCGAAATTCTGAGGGGGTTCGGGAAGATTTAGAAAATCGAGAATGGCTGCTTCCGCTTCGACTGCCTCGGACTTTGAGAACTTTGCATGCGCCGCAACCGCCTGGTGGAAGCTAAGTGTGGAGACCATTGCAGCGTACCGTATGGCTTGGAGTTCCATGTGGCCGCCATCCTCCGTACGCTTCAATTCGATAACGACGAGCGATCCGTCACGATCCAAAGCTAGGATGTCGACCCGGCGTTTACTATCCTGCCATTCGGAAAACTCTTCAGCCAAGACGAATAGGTCTTCTCCAAGAACTGAGATGGAGCCTTTCAGAAGCCGCTGTAGGTCTTCACGTTCTCGGAAGAATTGCTCATGCATGGTAGTTCGCGGTATCGGATTCAGTGACGCGTGAGTGAGTTCATATAACGGCATTAGAGGGCCCTTCTGCGGATCAATCTGTATGACTCTTCAGTCTTTCAAACAATAATAATCCGTCATCCTCAATTCCCCGAAGGCCGTAGCTCAGGCAGTTGAGCTTAGTGCTTCCACACCGTAGCCAGAAAAAGATCGTGCTGCCGGGTTTCGTCAGGGGCCGCATGCGATTGGGAGCTGAGATACAGGACGTTGGCTCCCGCAGACGGGGAGTAGACCGGCCACGGGGGCAACCCGGGTCCGTTTGGATCGCCGGACCGCGCGAAGTTGGTCCAATACTTCTGCATCTGCTCGCTCATGGCGTAATCCTCGGGCCGCCAGGTGTAGCCGCGGCGGGAGTCGAGCACGCCGAAGACGTACTCGATGTCATTGGAGTGGAAGACCCCGTAGCGAGTCGGCCGCACCGGGTCGGGCGGCGGCACCAGGTCGAAGCGGTAGCGATACACGGGCGCCTTACCGGTGGACGCCTGCGCTTCTATCCACTCCCAGGTGCCGAAGGCGATAAAGCGGTCGGCGGCATACTGTTCGAGCGCCGCGCGAGCCTGGGCATCGGTGGTGGCGGAGTAGGCGGCCAGGAAGTCGTCGGCTCGGGCGCCGAAATCGTCGATCGCGCGGATCTTGAGGCCCTCTAGAGTCGGCGGTATCGGCCCGATTGCGGCTGATCCGCCTTCGTCGTGGTTCCAGCCGGCCAGCAGGGGTACATCATTCTGGCGCCCGGCGGCGAAGATCGCCGGCGGCCCTTCCGGCAGGAACTTTCCATCGACATCCGCGGTGAAGTTCTCATAACCGGTTTGGCTCGCGGCCGTCGAGGTGCGCAGCAGGAGGTCCGCAGGGAGGGCACGCGCCTGCTCAATCGTGGTGGCCCCGAGAACCACCCTGGCGAAGTCGGCATCGAGCGGCCCACGCTCGGCTGCCGGCTTGAAGCTGAGGCTTTTGCCCGGAAAGGCGCCGCCGCTTTCGCCGATGGCCTTGGCGAACAATCCGCGGGCGAGCGGCGAAGCCATCAGTGCGCTCACCGCGAACGAGCCGGCGCTCTCGCCGAAGATGGTGACATTCGCCGGATCGCCGCCAAAGGCTGCTACGTTCTCGCGAACCCAGTGCAGCGCGGCTACCATGTCCAGCAGGCCGTAGTTGCCCGCCGCGCCCTGTTCTGCCATCAGGTCCGGGTGCGCGAAGAAGCCGAAGATCCCCAGACGATAGTTAAGGCTTACCACGATCACGCCGTTCTTCGCGAGATTGGTGCCGTCCTGCCGCGGCTCAGACGACGCGCCGGCGACAAAGCCGCCGCCATGGATCCAGAACATCACCGGCAGCTTCTTCGCACCGTCCGGAGCCCACACGTTCAGAGTGAGGCAGTCCTCGCTGGGCGCCGGGTCGCGAAAGACCATGTCATCGAATAGCGGCGCCTGCATGCAGCGGGAGCCGAAGTCCTGCGCCGGACGCGGGGAGACCCAAGGCGCCGGCGCAACGGGCGGCTTCCAGCGCAGCGGTCCGACCGGCGGAGCCGCGTAGGGGATACCGAGGAAGACGCGTATGTTTCCGTTGCGCATGCCGACGATGGGGCCGGAGCGGATAGGGATTTCCACACCTGCGTTCCCCTGCCCGAAGGCCACGGCGGAGACGGCCGAGAGCAGCATGAGTCGAAGCAGGGCGCGGCGGGCGTAGCAAAACATGTTCGAGAGCATCGACGGGGCCAAGGGTAACCTTCAGGGTAGGGTGAACACGTTTACACTCGTGAGATGTAGTTCAGCGGGAGCAGTTACTTTCATGGACAAGTTTGTCATTCGCGGCGGCAATCCGCTGCTGGGCACAATCCGGGTAAGCGGCGCCAAGAACTCGGCGCTGCCGTGCATGGCCGCGGCGATTCTTACCGCGGGCGAGGTGATCCTCGAGAACATACCGCAGGTGCAGGACATTGAAACGGAGCGCAAGCTGCTGGTGTCGATGGGGGCCGAGGTGGAGCTGGGCTACGGCCGCGCGCAGCATCGGACGACCGTGAGCTGCGCCGTGCTTTCCGATCCGGTCGCGAAGTACGAGATCGTGAAGACCATGCGAGCGTCCTCCCTGGTGCTTGGGCCGCTGGTGGCGCGTACCGGCCTGGCGCGGGTGGCGATGCCGGGCGGCTGCGCCATCGGCGGCCGACCGATCGACCTGCACATTGCCGGGTTGGAAAAGATGGGCGCCGTCATCAGCTACGAGCACGGATACATCGAGGCTAAGGCAAAGCGGCTGAAGGGCGCGCACATCGTCTTTGACAAGATCACCGTCACCGGGACCGAAGACCTGCTGATGGCAGCGGTGCTCGCCGAGGGCGAGACGCTGTTTGAGAACTGCGCGATGGAGCCCGAGGTCACCGATCTCGCGACCATGCTGGTCGGGATGGGCGCGAAGATCGAAGGCGTCGGCACCTCGACGCTCCGGGTGACCGGAGTGGATGCGCTGCACGGCGTCCGCCACCGCATCAACCCGGACCGTATCGAGGCCGGTACCTTCCTGGTCGCGGGAGCCATCACCGGCGGCGACCTTTGCGTTGCCAACTGCAACCCGGCGCACCTTGGGGCGGTGATCGGCAAGCTGGAGCAGGCCGGGGCGCGCCTTGAAATTCTGTCGAAAGATTCGATTCGTGTGCGCTCGGAAGGCAAGCTCAAGGCTGTCGACATGTCGACGCAGGAGTATCCCGGGTTCCCGACCGACATGCAGGCGCAGTACATGGCGCTCGCGACCCAGGCGGACGGTACCTCGATCGTCACCGAGAACATCTTCGAGAACCGCTTTATGCATGTGAGCGAGCTGAACCGGATGGGCGCAAACATCAAGGTCGAAGGCCGGTCGGCGACCATCGTCGGCAAGACCCCGCTGTCTTCTGCCGCGGTGATGTGCTCGGACCTGCGCGCCTCGGCGTCGCTGGTGCTGGCAGCGATGGTGGCAGATGGCGAATCGATCCTCGACCGCGTGTACCACATGGATCGAGGCTACGAGAACATCGAAGAGAAGCTGCGTGGAGTGGGCGCGCAGATCCGCCGCATGGGAAACGTCTTCGCAGAAAAACGGGAGCCGGTAGCCGCGCACGCATGATTTTGGCCGAACCCGCGGGTTGAGCCGCATCCTAGCCAGCAGGAGACCTCCTCATGGCAGCTGGTATCGATGCGTTACGGCCACACCTGCTTGAATTTCTGCGCGGCGGCAGTGCACACGTGGATGCCGGGACCGTGTTCGCGGATTTCCCCGTGGAGTTCGCGGGGGTGCGGCCCGCGGGCTCGCCCCACTCGCCCTGGGAGTTGCTCGAGCACCTGCGCCTGGCTCTCAAGGACCTGTTGCGCTTCTGCACCGACCCTCAATACAAAGCCCCGCAGTGGCCGGAAGAGTACTGGCCTGCGGCGGTAGAACCTCCCTCGCCTGAGTCCTGGGAGGCGTCGGCGGCTGACTTTCAGGAGCAGCTGCGGCTGTTTGAGGCACTGATTGAGGATCCGGAGACCAAGCTTGAAGCACGCATCCCCTGGGGAGAGGGGCAGACCATCCTGCGCGAGGTACTGCTCGCCGGCGACCATAACAGCTACCATCTCGGCCAGCTGGTGCTGCTGCGGAAGCAGCTCGGAGCGTGGAAAGCTGCATGAGGCGCTGAGGTTAGCGCCAGCTGACGGCGAGCTGCCACCGGAGCTCACGGGCACTCGCTTTGCGCAACACCGCTTCATACTGCTCCAGCTCGTGGATCACATTGCGCGAGTCGCCGACACTGCCGGGCATGTTGCGCAGATGATCCAGGAGTGCGGTCACGGTGTGCAGGCCGTCGGCAGCCGAAAACCACTGCGGCGGCGGCAGTGTCTTGGCCCACTCCGGGTCTCCGGCGCCGCCGTCGAGCAGCGTTGCCATGGAGTTCTGATCGGCGGAAAAGAAGGCCAGCAGCGGCTGCACGTTGAGCCTCTCTGCCAGACGCTCGAGCGCATCTTCCTCGCGCGCGATGGCGTGTCCATTGACGAAGATGTCAAAGCCAGGGTCTTCACCCTCGACGACGATGTAGAGCGAGGCAGCCATGGTTGGGACAGTGTAGCGCAGACCCGCCGCTCAAATCTGCGGAGTAAATCGGATGGTAACGTCTTCGCGCACTGGCGCGAAGAGCAGCCTGGCGGAGCACGCCACGAGTACGGCAAGACCGGCGAGCATCATCCATGACGGGCGCACCCGGAAGACCAAAGCGCCTTCGCCCACGGTGATCACAAACTGCAGCCACTGCGTGGAGGCTGCCTGCGCAGGAGTCAGGTCGCGGAGCAGCCGGAAGTAGAGCCAGTAGGCCAGCGCGGTGGCCACCGACGCCACGACGGCGAGCGATAATACACTCGCCCCGGTAGGAGCGATCACCCGCGGAGCCGGCTCGAAGGCAAAGCTGAGCACGCCGAGCGCGGCGGCGGTAAAGATCAGCTGCACAGCAAAGCCGGCCATCAGGGGCGTACGGCGTCTGGCGTAGTGGAGCGCAAAGGCCTGGGAGGCGACGCCGAGCAGGATCGGCAGCGCCCAGGCGGCGCGCAAGGGTGAGAGTGGGAGAGAACCGTTGAGAACGATCAGGGTGGCGCCGATGGCAGCAATCATCGCCGGGCGCCAGCCATCGGTTGCCGCCAGCAGCGGTAGTGCCGCGTAGAGCAGCGGGGTCCAGCCGCCGGCGTAGTGCTGCCCCGCCCACACGGCGAGTCCGTAGGGCAAGGCCAGCAGGGTAGCGCCCATGACCAGGGGATCGACGAGCAGAACACGGGCCAGAGCGCCGCGCCTGGCCGTAAGCTCAGGCAGTCGTCGGGCAACGAACGGAAGCAGGATCAGGGCGGCAAGTGCGAAGCGAAGGGCGCCGGCGGCAAGCGGCGCAGCCTGCCTGGCTAGGGACTGCTGCGGAAGCCAGGTGCTTCCCCAGATCACACTGAGCGCGAGGTAGATGGAGAGCTGGGCAGTGGACGGAACTCTCTGCGCATTCCGCCAAAAGGCGAGTACAGATGCGGCCGCTGGTTTGGGCACATGCAAGCGGCTCAGGCGATCAACCTCCTCGAGTGCTCTGCGTTTGCATAAAGCGAAAGGCCGCGTCTCGACGCGGCCTTCGTGCTCAAGGTTCAAATTAAGCCGGACCTCGGTTACCTCCGCCGGAGGACGGTCCGCGTCCCGGTCCGCCGGGCCCGCCCGGGCCACGCCCGCGACCACGACGGCGACGACGCTGTCCGCCGGGACCGGCTGGCCCGCCCGCACCTCCGGGACGCTCCGTGCCGACCGCAACCGGTGTGTTGGGATCAACGTTAAAGTTCGGCTCGTCCTCACCCTCAAACTCGCCTTCGTCTGTGCCATCAAACTCGTCGAACTCCTCGCCGCCTTCGATGGTGATGGTGCTGCTGTTGGAAGCCGGCTGACGATCGCCGGCGACGGCCCCGCTGGGAACCGGCTCAGGCCGGGCATAGCGCTCACCGGAGCCACGCTCCGGCCGCTCGGATCTTTCAGGACGCTCGGAACGCTCAGCCCGGTCACCGCCCCGGCCGGAGTCGCGACCCGGATCGGCAGCCAGCGGCAGGCCCAGCTTCTCACGCTGCTCCTTGAGCAGGGCCTTGCGCGAGAGCTTGATGCGGTTGCCCTCGATCGCCAGAACCTTGACCAGGATCTGGTCGCCTTCCTTCAGCTCATCCTTGACTTCCTTGACGCGATGCTCGGCTATTTCCGAGACGTGCAGCAGACCGTCGGTTCCGGGGAAGAGCTCGACAAACGCGCCGAACTCAGCCAGGCGAACCACCTTGCCCAGGTAGGTCTTGCCGATCTCCGGGACTGCGGTGAGGTTCGAGATCATCTCGAGCGCCTTCTTGAGGCCGGCCTCGTCGGACGATGCGACGTTCACGCGGCCGGTATCGTCGACATCGATCTTGACCTGGGTCGCCTCGATGATCGAGCGGATCATCTTGCCGCCCGGTCCGATCAGGTCGCGGATCTTGTCGACTGGAATCTGCAGGGTGCGAATCTGCGGCGCAAACTTGGACTTCTCCTCGCGTGCGGCCGCGAGGTGCGCGTCCATGGTGTCGAGCAGGAAGAGCCGTCCGCGACGGGCCTGCTCCATGGCTTCGCGCATGATGTTGCCGGTGATGCCGCCAATCTTGATGTCCATCTGCATCGCGGTGATGCCCTCGCGGGTGCCCGCAACCTTGAAGTCCATGTCGCCGTAGTGGTCTTCGGCGCCGGCGATGTCGGTGAGGATGGCGTAGTCGTCGCCCTCCTTGACCAGGCCCATGGCCACGCCTGCGACCGAGCCCTTGAGGTTGATGCCGGCGTCCATCAGCGCCAGGCTGGCTCCGCAGACGGAGGCCATCGAGGACGACCCGTTCGACTCGAGAATGTCGGAGACGATACGGATCGCGTAGGGGCTCTCATCTTCACTGGGGAGGACGGCGGCGATCGCGCGCTCGGCCAGGGCGCCGTGGCCGATCTCGCGCCGGCCGGTGCCGGTCATGCGGCCCGTTTCGCCGACGGAGAACGGAGGGAAGTTGTAGTGCAGCATGAAGCGCTTGCGCTGCTCGCCTTCAAAGGACTCGAGACGCTGGGAATCATCATTGGTGCCGAGCGTGGCGGTGACCAGCGCCTGAGTCTCGCCGCGGGTGAAGAGGGCCGAACCGTGGGTACGCGGCAGCACTGAGGTCTCGATCGAGATCGCGCGAATCTCGTCAAAGGCGCGGCGATCGGGGCGGATGCGCTCGCGGGTCACCTGCTCGCGGAAGATACGCTCGCGCAGCACTTCGTAGTAGTGAGCCAGCTTCTTCCTGGCTGGCCCCTGCTCAGCCTCGGGAAGCTCCTTCTGCTCGGCGGCGAGCTCATCCTTGATGGCCTTGACCAGCGCGTAGCTCTCGGTCTTGGCATGGGTTTTGGTGTCGAGCGCATCCTTCAGGCGGTCGCCGACCTTAGCCTGCAGCGCCTGGTAGTAGGCATCATCGAAGGCAAGCGGGGTCACGGTGCGCTTGGGCTTGCCCGCGAGCGAGACCAGCTCCTCGATGCCGGCAACGATCTTCTTGATCTCAAGG
>CAXUND010000130.1:0-7711 GCA_964252445.1 uncultured Acidobacteriaceae bacterium
GTCGAGCGGGGGCGCGGTCGCCCGCTGCGCCCCGCCCTGGCCCTTCTGGGCGTGACCGAGGCCCGCCAAATCCCGCATCGCCCGCGCGCGCCGGGCGATGCGGGTAACCACCAGGGTGTCGCCCGGTCGGAGGAAATCGAGCAGCACCTGCAGCTCGGTCCGGCCATCGCGTCGGGCTCCGCTGGCCTTCTCGGCGCGCACGATGTCGCACCCGGCCGCCCTCAAGGCGGCGCGCTGGATGGCGAGGTCCTGTTCGAGGGTGGAGACGCGGGCGTAGCCGTAAAGGGGCATGGCGAACCGGGCAGGATGGGGGAACTGTCTCGGATGAGTCTAGACCCTGGTTCCGCGCCGTCTCAAGCCCTCATTATCAGCCCATATGAGACGTTCTGGGCGTCTCAGGCCGATGTTCCTTTGAGGTATACCCTAAACGATACCAATTCGCGCTTGACGGACTCACTTGGTCCGATTCGGTCAAGCAATATTTTTCACCAATTCGCGCTTGTTTCGATCGAGCGGCGGTCTACCTATGTTCCCGCCCTGGTGATAGCACCAGGGGAATGGTGTTGACGGTGTCAAGCGACCAGTTCGCGACGAACTCGACGACCGCCCAGACCAGGCGGATGCCGAGCCGAGCGAGCAGGTAGTCTAGCACTTTCACGAGAACCTCCTTCGCGGGGTAATCATAACACCGCACGTTGGCTGTTGCGTCGTGGCTCTTCGGGGCTGCGAGATTGTGTGGTGAGGGGCAGAGTGCGAGTCGACGCGCGTTCCGAACTGAGCCGTTGGTGCCGGATCTTCATCAGCTCCGTCATCAAAGACACCGGGGGGGCCTCGTCCGCAAGGAGGGGTATACGCACATCCCTGCCTCCCCGGGTTTGCCAATGCTGAGGTCCAAGCGCACTCGCTGCATTCGGCGCAAACCCGACTGGTATAGCACGAAGGTCAGGGTGCATTTTGATCGTCCGCTGTCACGTGAGAATGCGGAGCGGTTGGTCACCAATCCTGCGACCGTCGCTCAGCATAATTTCCTGCCTCTGATCAGCTTTTCGAAGAAGGAGCGTCGCTACAGGAGGATCCAGGGAGAGAAGAAGCCAGTAGCGAGCACGAAAGTCCGGGAACTCGCTTACCCGGCAAACCGCGACGGCTATATATTTGCATACTACGCCGAACGCCTCGGCGCTCTTTACGAAGAGCAACTTACTAAACGTGGCCTTGAGAAGGCTGTTATTGGTTACCGGAAAGGTGCATCCAATATCAGGCTGGCACGTGATGCCTTCGCCGAGATTCAGGCACGAGGCGACTGCGCGGCGCTGGCGCTGGATATCAAGGGATTCTTCGATAACATTTCCCACGATGTGCTGAAGGAGGCCTGGGTCGGACTGCTCGGGGGAGGGACGCTCCCTCAAGACCATTACAAAGTTTTCCGGGCACTTACCGTCGCCGCCAAAATAGATCGTGCGGAGTTGCTCGATCGGTTGGGCATTCCTGTGAACACACGGGACCGCGATCTTCCGCGCCCACTTGGCTCGATCATCGATTTCCGCAATCTCCGGGTCGCTTCGTCTGGCACCGCAAAGCTAGTCCGGCGACACCTTGAGAAGAAGGGCATCCCTCAGGGAACGCCCCTATCAGCAATGGCTGCCAATCTTTCGATGCTAGAGTTCGACACGGTTGTCCACGCGGCCGTTAGCGCCGTAGGCGGGAGCTATCGCCGATATTCCGACGATATCCTGATCCTCTGCCCGGCAGAGCACCTGACCGCTTTGGAAGCCTCTGCCGAAGACGCCTTGAAGGTCTGCGCACGGACTTTGTCTCTCAATGCAAACAAGCGGGAAGAAGCCTGCTTTGCGTTGCCGGGGCCGACTCTCGTCGCCAGCCCGCCAAAGACATTTGCAAAGCCCCTTCAGTATCTGGGCTTCACGTTCGACGGCCAGCGGGCTTGCATACGAGGTGGAACGCTCTCTCGTTGCTATCGTCGCATGTCCTCCAGTGTCCGTGTCGCAAAAGTCAGAGCCGGTCTGGCGAAGGTCGGTAAGATCGACGGTCGCGACGTAATCCACACACGCGAGGTGCTGGCCAGCCATTCCCACTTGGGCTCCCGGAGTTTTGTCAACAGCTACGCCAGAAACTCCGCTGACATCATGGGACCACTAGGAGCTAACGCTATCCGCCGCCAGATGTCCGGACACATGGCCGTGCTGAAACGGCGATTAGCCAACAAGGACTGACTCCGTTTCACCACGGCCAACTGTCGAAAGGTGAACGGTCTTATCTTCCCCTGGCTCGATCATTGGAAGGGTGAAAGAGCTGGAAAGTCCCGAAAGCCTGGAGCTCTCCGTGACTCGATCTTGGGAGACAAGCAGATATTTCCACGATTTCCCGCCATTCGCGGCAGCATGGCGGTTTGCGTAGCCGATCCAGGTCGCGACCGCCTTGCTCTTCGCCTGCACCATTTCGGTCTCCAGGTCACGCCGAGTCTAGATCTCGACGATAAGCCTCTCGGTCGCGTTCTCGACGACGAAGTCCGGCTCGCAAGGTGAGGTTGGCCGTTTTTGGGCCTATGAGGTGACTGGGCCTATAAGGGCGGCCGAGACTCGGGCGGCGGAGTAGGAGGCGTTGTACCTCGGATTGTTCCCTCAAGGCGGTCCACAATTCCTAAGGCGAGCTTCGTCTGATCTGCTACGTCACTTAACCTGTAGAGCCGCGGTGGCTCTCGCATCGAAAGAACCCCGATGTCGACGGACGCGTCTTTGTGATTCTCAAACGCGCCCGCAATGAGCGTCATCGCAGCGTAGGTCGGTCCGGCCGATAGCACCGGCCTCATCGTGTTCCAGAGATGGATCGCGAGCGTTCCACCTTCGGTCACCAGTCCAAAGTCTGCCTCGAATTTCACTTTGAAGAAGCCGCCAGCGCTTCTGAAGGTTATAGGCGACACGGAGACGATCTTACCCGGATTAGCAGATCGCCAGATCTCCAAACGGCCGAGTGCGGATAGGGCTGACAGCCGTTCTGAGGAGCGGGTAATCTTCTCGGCAGAAGCCAGGACTTCGTCTATTGGCGCATCATCGATGAGATATCGACGAGCGTGGAGTCGGAAGCTTTTATGATAGTCATAGCCGCCGCCTGCTGAAGGACCAGCCCGCTTCTTGATCTCGGTCTTATGCGGTTTCTCATTCAGAGATAGAATCTTTAGAAATGCCGAAAAGCCAAAGCTAATCAAACACGCCTCCTCGGACGGCAGATGTTTAGCAAACGGCTAGCATGTGGTTACGCTCCCGTACTGCTTCAAGGATGGATGTGCAAGTACGGCTGCATCTGAAGGTCATTTCTGGCCGTTTTTGGTGACCAAGACAATAATGTGCTCAAGAACCCAAATCGTGCGGGCAATTCGCAGCACTGAGAAGGTGACCGCCAGCACAAGAAGCACGACAAGCAAGGGGACCGGCGCGCCGTCGCGATCGACGACAAGACAGAGTAGAGCGACAAGCGTCGCGCCGGCGAGCGTGCGGATCGTGGCGCTGAACGTCCTCCAAAGCATTGGATATTGCGCACTTTCCCGCACGACAGAGAGGCTTTCTGAGCCCGAAAAGCCAAGCACTACCGATGTCGCTGTGATCACGAAACCCAATAAAGAACCGAAAATCGAGGCGAGTGTTCCGTAAAGCGTCGCGCGGTTACTTTGTAGCAATATAAAAACACAATTCTCGCCACCAAAACGCCAAAACCAAGCGGCAAATGTCAAGGTCAGAAGAACAGCCAAGCCACCCTCTGCAAGGAGGAAATGCCGCTTCCACAACCCTGGGATCATGACGCGATGCTTGGAGCCTGCCTGAGTTCGTCCCCCAACTCGTCATGGGCCAATCGAATCGCCTCGAAAGCTGAGCCCTCGTCGACAGCGCGACTCCGTTCGCCCAGCCGAAGAACCTGCTTTCGGGCTATGAGCTGATCACGAAGAAGGTCTATCAACTCGACTCGCCCAGTTTCGTCGTGCTTGCCTTTCACCTGAAAGCGTTCCGTATTCTCCCTGAGCTCGCTTCCCCGCACGAGGGCCTTCAACGGTGCGAGCAAGCGCTGCCTTGCGCTGAGCCGGCCGGCTTTGGACGGGCGGAGGATCAACTCCAACTCGTCAGCATCACCATCAAGTACACGGGCGTTCGCGGCGAATGCATCACCCAGCGACTGGTTCGCTTGCCGGATAGTGTTGACGTAGGAAGCTCTCACTCGAAGGTCGAAAAGGCGAATGTCCGTGAGATGATCCAACTGAGCTGCGACATCGCCGCGAAGCAACGGATGAAAGGATGCCAGGGGCACGGCGTTGTTGGATTTTGCTCGAAGATAGTAGCCGAGACGAGACAGCCTCGGACCGTAAAAGTTGAAGTCCGCCCCGACGATGTTGTCGGCGAAGAACACCACATGCACCGGCTCAAGTAGGCC
This sequence comes from uncultured Acidobacteriaceae bacterium, assembly GCA_964252445.1. Lineage (GTDB taxonomy): Bacteria > Acidobacteriota > Terriglobia > Terriglobales > Acidobacteriaceae > EB88. The sequence goes on from CAXUND010000130.1 coordinate 4,435, forward strand.
CGCGTCGGCAGCGATGTTGAGGTCTGAGACCGTTCCTGCTTGTTCGAGCTGGGGTAACCCCGTCCGCCGTATCTGGCAGAACCGCAAGGTCGGTAGCACCCTCGTTTTGCCGGGCCATGCGCAAACCGCGTTTCCGTCATCGCCGACCAGATACCTGCCCCTCGCATCATTTGAGAATGGCATCCCGCCAATTGTCGTCAGGGCCGATGAAGGATCGAACGCCACGGGTTTGCCACTCCCGTCGACCCCGGCATCCGACCTATAGAAGTGGATTTTCCGCTCAAGTGTTGGAAGTGAGCCGTTCGCTCGTCGAGCCATGCTTCCCTACTACCCCGCTACGGCATATTGGTGGCTATGCTCGCCCGCCGAGTCGCCGAGCATTTTCACGGACAAGCCGGCCGCCACGGCTTCAGCTTTGACGGCGGCGATGTCGAGATGGTGGGCAAGTGCTTCGAGTCGTTGCATTTGTTTGGCGAAGACGGCCTGCAAGCTTATCGGAGGAAGGGGTATCCCTACTTCTTTCACATTACGCGTACTAATCGTATTCAACCCTGAAGTGGTCTTTCCATTCTGTATCAGAATTCTTCGACCGACATCGCTGTTGAGAAATGCCTGAACGTACTCGGGCGTCAGTGAGCACAAGTTTGGGCGCACGCGGATCAAGTGATTCTGGTGCGTGCATGTCGCAATCGAGCCATCCCATACGGCAGCTCGACCAATCTCGTTGGGGTTGCCGTGCCCCTCGACAACCAGTACGTCGCCTCGGACAAGACTTGTTCGAAGCGCTTCGCTAGCCGTCACACGGATCATCTTAATCTCGGTCAGATCAAGCCGTCCCCGCATGACGTTCGCGACGCGAAGGTACGGCAGCTCCACAGGCAGTGCTGCCCTCTTTGCCGATACCTGCACTCCGCCTTGAACGTCAGCATGTCTCCCCAACTCCACGACCAGCCAGCCTTTGGGGTTGGTGGCGGGGTCGCCGAAGGTGTCGAGGAAGAGGGCAGGAATGATGGCGCGGGCCTTGGCGCGAGCGGCGTAGGCGCGGCTCCTAATCTCCGCCGCCCGGTCCAACAGCCCTACAATCCGCCGCTGCTCATTGAATGACGGGAGAGGGAATGACAGTGCCTCAAGAAAGCCGTTCGCAAGACTATGAACAGTGGCGCCTTTCTTGACGCCAGTCCGCAGGATTTGAGCCTCTTGGCCCTTTAGCACCCAAAACAAAAACGCGGGCAGCAAAGACCCGTTCTTCGGCGTGATCGCCTTAATGTCCTGGTTGAAGGACACCTCGCGGCCGAGGGTGGCGACTGGAAATGTGTGTGCCAGAATCCCGGACCGAATTACGGCAAGCACGGAATTTGACCCCACGATCCTGGCTGCGCTCTCGGATACGGCGGTGCGCGTGATTTTGTCCTCCGCATCTACGATGTGGTTGGACTTCATGTCTTTGGGTGACACCCAAGGGATATCACCATCCCAAAACGCCGATTTGGCTTTGCTTGGCGTTCCTCCGCTGGACAGCGTGGCCACGTCAGCGAGTCTGACGATAGGCCAGTTGGTCAACCTACCGGCTCCCCGAGTTCCGCCGCCAACGCTTCGATGTCGCCGAGGATCGTCGCCGTTTCGTCGCGCAGTTCCGCCAGCAGCTCGCGAGGATCGCGGTGCTCTGCCGCCTCCCGACTTTCGGGCCGGTAGCGGGATGCGGAGAGATTGAAGTCTTGCGCCTCGATGTCGGCCGCGTCCGCGAACCACCAGTTCGCTGCCCAGGGCTGTTCCACGTCGCGGTTCTGCCAATCGGCCAACTTCTCGGCCCGGCTGGCGAAGGCGGCGGTCAGGCCGGGCAGGTCGTCGGCCTCGATCGGCTGCTCGTGGTTGGCGTCCAGCTTGAAGCCGTCGTTGCTGGCCTGCAGGAACATCACCTGTTCCGTCCGTCCGCCCTTGGCAAACACCAGCACCGAGGTCTTCACGCCGGAATAGGGCTGGAACACGCCGCCGGGCAGCGACAGCACTGCCTGGACTCGGTTGTTCTGCATCAGAATACGGCGCAGATCCTTGTGCGCGCCGGTCGAGCCGAACAGCACGCCCTCCGGCACCACCACGCCGCATCGCCCGCCAGGTGCGAGGTTGTCGATCATGTATTTCACGAACAGCAACTCGGTCGCCGTCGATGTGCCGATTTTCACGTCATCGACGATGCGGTCGCGGTCGACGCGGCCGGAAAATGGCGGGTTGGCCAGCACCACATGGTGCCCATCGGTGGGCAAACCCTGGGCGGCCCGCTCCTCCCGGTCCAGGCTGGTGGTCAGCACGTTGCGCTTGTTGATCCGAACGTTGGCGAGGCCGCGCAGCGTCAGGTTCATGGTGGCGAGGTGGACCATCTTCGGGTCCACGTCGTTGCCGTAGAACGTGGCGTTGTTCAGGACAGTCCACTGCGCCGCCGTCAGCCGCTCGCCGTGGCCACGGCGGATGCGCTTTCCGTCCTGCTCCACCTCCTCAACATGGGCGGAGTTGGTCAGCCGGATGTGGTTGAAGGCGGCGACCAGGAAGCCGGCGGTGCCAGCCGCCGGATCATAGACAGTCTCGCCGATGCGCGGATCAATCATGGCGACAATGGCGCGGATGATGTGGCGCGGAGTGCGAAACTGGCCGAGTTCGCCGGCCTGCTTGATCTGCTTGAGGATGTGCTCGAACAGGTCGCCCTTCGTGTCGGCGTCCGCGTCGTCGAGGCCGAGGCGGTCGATCAGGGTGACCACCTGGGCCAGCACGGTCGGCTCGTCGATGACGAGGCGGGCACCATCCATGAAGTTGACGGCGGACCGCTCGGCAACCTCCGCGTAGAACGGAAACACCTCGTCACGGACGAACGTCACCAGGGACGCGCCACTCATGCCGCGTGCCCATACGCTCCAGCGGAGCCGGTTGCGAAGTATGGCGGCCTCAGTTTTCGCCGGGGCATTCAGCGGGTTTCGCAGCACCCAAGGCGGGCCGGCAAACAGGCTTTCATGCGGCCGCCTGGCTGCTCGGGCGCGGTCGGCGTTCTCCTGGTCAAGCCCCTCGACCAGGTAAAAGAAAAACAAGAATGAGAGCTGTTCGGCGTTGCTGACCGGGTCCGGATAGCCGCCGCCGTACAGGTAATCCCGGATCTGGTCGATGCCGCGGCGCATCTCGGGCGTAAACGGCATCAGCTTGCTCCGGCCGGGTGAGCGGGGGACGCGGCGGACGCGACGGGAGCGGCAGGCTGTCCCGGTGCGAACACCGCGGCATTCAAGCTGGCCAGGAT
>CAXUND010000131.1:0-7605 GCA_964252445.1 uncultured Acidobacteriaceae bacterium
CGCCGGGCCGGCGCGAAGATGGTCGACTTCGGCGGCTGGGATATGCCGGTCGAGTATTCGGGGCTGATCGCCGAGCACATGGCGGTGCGCACCGGCGTCGGCATCTTCGATGTAAGCCACATGGGCGACATCCAGTTGCGCGGTCCGGGCTCGATCGACGCGGCCCAGCACTTCTCCATGAACGATGCCTCGAAGCTGCAGGTAGGCCAGGCGCACTACTCCGCCATGCTCTACCCGCAGGGCACCTTTGTCGACGATGTGATCGTCCACAAACTCTCTGACAACGACTACCTGGTCGTCATTAACTCCGGCACCCGCGAGAAAGACTACGAGTGGATCCGCCGGCAGTCGCAGCCCTTCAAGTGCCACGTTTCTGACTATTCCGACATGTACACGCAGCTGGCCATCCAGGGCCCGCGCGCGGCCGAGACGCTCCAGAAGCTGACCCCGGTCGACCTCTCGACCATCAAGAACTACTGGTTTACCTGGGGCACGGTCTGCGGACTGGCCAATACGCTGATCGCGCGCACCGGCTACACCGGCGAAGATGGCTTCGAGATTTACGTGCCGGCTGATCCCGGAATGAGCGAGCGGGTCTGGGCCGAGGTGCTCGAGGCCGGGACCGAGTTCGGCATCCTGCCCTGCGGCCTGGGCGCGCGCAACACGCTGCGCCTGGAGGCGGCCATGGCGCTCTACGGACACGAGATTTCTGACACCATCAACGTCTACGAGGCCAACCTCGGCCGCTACCTGAAGCTCGACAAAGGCGTCGACTTCGTCGGCGCAGAGGCACTGCGCCAGATACAGGCGGCCGGTCCACCCGCCCGCAGGCTGGTCGGCCTGGAGATGATCGAACGGGGCATCGCGCGAGACGGCTACCGCGTCTTTGACGAGGCGGGAAAGCAGATCGGCGAGGTGACCAGCGGATCGCCCGCACCCTTCCTCAAGAAGAACATCGCGCTCGCATACCTGCCGCCGGACTACGCGGAACTCTCCGTTCCCAAGGACGTATTCGTGAAGGTTCGAGAGACCATGGTCAAGGCGCAGGTCGTCGCCACGCCCTTCTACAAGCGGCCGAAAAAGTAAGAGTAAGAGGATTCATGAGTTATCCGGAGAATTACCGCTACACCAAAGAGCACGAGTGGATCGAGGTCGACGGCGCCGTCGGCACCATCGGCATCACCGACCATGCGCAGGAGACCCTTGGCGATATCGTCTTTGTCGAGACGCCGAAAGTAGGCGCCAAGGTGGAGCAGGGAAAGACCTTCGGCAGCGTCGAGTCGGTCAAAGCCGTCTCCGACCTCTACTCCCCGGTTTCCGGTGAAGTTCTTGAACTCAACGGCGCGCTCGAGTCCGCGCCCGAGCAGATCAACGCCGACGCGCATGCTTCCTGGATCATGAAGGTTACGCTCTCTGACCCGTCCGAGGTCGGATCGCTGCTGTCTGCCGCGGACTATGAGAAGTTCGTCGCGGAAGAGACCGGTAAGTAGAAGTGAGGGAACATGCGTTATCTGCCTAAGTCCGACCTTGAGCGCAAGGCAATGCTCAAGGAGATCGGCGCGCCGTCGATCGATGCCCTGTTCGCGAGTGTTCCCGAAGAGTACCGGCTGACCCGCGATCTCGACGTCCCGCGCCAGATGGCCGAGTCCGAGATCATCGACTACTTCAAGGCTGCCGCCGCGCAGAATGCAAACGGCTATGCCAGCTTCCTCGGCGCCGGCGCCTACCGGCACTACCGCCCGGTCATCATCGATTCTCTCGTCCAGCGTGGCGAATTTCTGACTTCCTACACGCCCTACCAGGCCGAGATTACCCAGGGAACGCTGCAGGCGATCTTCGAATTTCAGACCATGATCTGCGAGCTCACGGGCATGGACGTCGCGAACGCGTCCATGTACGACGGCTCCACCGGCGCCGCGGAAGCGGCGATGATGTCCGTCCGCATCACCGGGCGCGACGGCGTCATCGTCGGCCGCGCCGTGCACCCGGAGTACCGCGAAGTGATGCGCACCTATGCGCAGCACCAGGGCACCACCATGGCCGAGGTAGGCTACGGCGTCGATGGGCGTCTTGATCTCTCCTCGCTCGACGCAGCCGTAACCACCGGCACCGCGTGCGTGCTGGTGCAGTCGCCCAACTTCTTCGGCGTCATCGAAGACATTCCCGCGATCGCCGAAATCGTCCATGCGAAAGGCGCGCTGCTGGTGGTCTCGATCGCGGAGGCGATCTCGCTCGGTGCGGTGCGTCCGCCGCGCGAGGCCGACATTGTCTCGCTCGAAGCGCAGTCCTTCGGCGTGGCGCTGAGCTATGGCGGCCCCTACTGCGGCGTCATCGCGGCCAAAGAGAAGTACCTGCGCCAGATGCCCGGACGCCTGGTCGGCGAAACCAGGGACAAGTCCGGCAATCGCGGCTTTGTGCTCACGCTCTCAACCCGCGAGCAGCATATCCGCCGTGAAAAAGCCACCTCGAACATCTGCACCAACCAGGCGCTGGTAGCCCTGATGGCGACCATCTGCCTCACCGTCTATGGCCGCGAAGGCGTTCGCGAGCTGGCCGGGCACAACCTGGCCAAGGCCGCCTACGCAGCGCAAACCATGTCGCAGCATGGCGAGCTCTTGTTCGCCGGTGCGCCGCGCTTCCACGAGTTCGTTCTCCGAACCGAGGAGACGCCGGACGAACTCAACGGCCGGCTCCTCGAGCAGAAGATCATCGGCGGACTCGACCTGCGCAAGTGGTACCCGGAGCTCGGCAACGCAACCCTCTGGTGCGCGACCGAACTCAACACCCGCGCGCAGATGGACGCCGCAGCCGCGGTCCTGGCAGAGGCGCCGGTTTCCTCGGCAGCTTAGGGCAGAAGCACCGACTCTGTAAGCCAAAGAAATATCGTCATCCTGAGCGCAGCGAAGGACCCCTGCGGTCGATTCACCTGACCCTCAATCTAGTGCCGCAGCCTACTTTTCGGGAGCAGCTCTCCGAGCCTCGGCTGACTCCGGCGCCTTGTCATCGAGGCCAAACGGGTAAACGACAGTGGCGTACTCCTCGCCCCGTTGCGGCTGGTCGAGGAGGGCGTATTCGCCGGGAGCGAGTGGCCTGTTCACGGTCACACGTATCCAGCCTCCGGGCAGATCCTGAAGGCTGATCGGCACCTCCGGCTCTTCGTGCCGCCCATGGCCGGTGATCGAGCTAAAGGTGATGCGCGACACGATTCGTTTGCTCTTGACGATAGTCGTCGCAACCAACACCAGGGCGTGCTTGTCGCCATTGTCGTCTCCCTCCGGGTCTGCGTTTAGCTGGAAGTAGAAGACCGGCTGGGACGTATGCAGCTGCGCTTTCGCATGCTGCCCTTGCAGCTCCGTGGTGATCTCGGGACGGTAGAAAACAGAGCCGGCGATTGATCCCGCGACGTTTTTGCCGGTGTGCTTGTTCGAAGTGGTGATTGCGTGATGGATAGGAACCAGCTCCATCGTGCCTTCGAAGTTGTCGAGAGCCCAGGGTATTGCCGTAGCCGGAACATGCAGGCCGGGAGCAGCTTCAGGTGTATCAGGAGCCGTTTGGCCTCCTGCGCGGAGCAGCAGCGCAGCCAGCATGAGCACACCAGACGTGCAACCAAGGCGTTGTGTCATAGCTACCAACCTACCATTCGCATCCACGTTAAGCTCGCGATTGAATGCTGCTTCCTGCCCTTTCCCACTCTTAAGTAAGTGTCAGGAAATCTTTATGCCCGCGTTTTTTGAGATAGGACGCACATCAGCATGCCAGTGTTCCACGGCCGGAAGGCGGCAAGGTAAACTGGACTCTCAGGCGCAATCCTCGGGACAATGCCGTCCCGGTGATTGGTTCGAGATCGACACGGGAGAGTTCACGATGAGCACCGCAACCAGGCCCACGGAGATCGCTGCGGAAAGCTCGTTCGTCGGCACCCCGCGCAAAGTCACGCAGCACCAGACCCAGAACGAGTCGCTCAGCTTCGAGAAATCCTCGCCCGGCAAGCGCGCCTACAAGTTGCCGCCCCTCGATGTGCCTGCTGTGGACGCTCGCACTCTCCTCGGAGCCGCCGCTCGCACCACGCTCGAGGTCCTGCCGGAGCTGAGCGAGATCGAGATCATCCGCCACTTCACCCGGCTCTCTACCTGGAACTACGCCATCGACCTCGGCATGTATCCGCTCGGCAGCTGCACCATGAAGTACAACCCGCGCGTGAACGAGCTCGTCTCCCGGCTCGAAGGCATTGCTGAAGCTCACCCCTTCCAGCCGGAGACCCTCTCGCAGGGCGCGCTCGAGGTGATGCGGCTCCTGCAACAGTGCCTGGTCGAAATCACCGGCATGGACGCCATCACGCTGCAGCCCGCGGCCGGGGCTCACGGCGAGTTCACCGGCATCCTGCTGGCGCGCGCCTTCCATACCTCGAAGGGCAACCCACGGCGCACCGTGATCGTGCCCGACTCCGCGCACGGCACCAACCCGGCAACCGCGGCGGTCTGCGGCTACAACGTCCTCAACCTGAAGTCGAACGCCGAAGGCAGCGTCGATGTCGAAGAGCTGGCCCGGCTGGTGAATGACGATACGGCCGCGCTGATGCTCACCAACCCGTCCACCATCGGCGTCTTCGAATCGCAGATCCACACCATCGCCGAGATCCTGCACGCCAAGGGCGCGCTGCTCTACATGGATGGCGCCAACATGAACGCGCTGGTGGGCAAGACCCGTCCCGGTGACTTCGGCGTCGACGTCATGCACCCCAACCTGCACACGACCTTCTCGACCCCGCACGGCGGCGGCGGTCCGGGCTCGGGCCCGGTCGCCTGCAAGAAGATTCTCGAGCCGTTCCTCCCCGTTCCCGTCGTCGAGCGGGGCTCAGACGGCCTCTTGCACTTCAACTTCGATCGTCCCCAGACAGTCGGCCGCGTGCGCATGTTCTACGGCAACTTCGGCATGTTCGTGCGCGCGCTGGCTTACATCATGGCCAACGGACCGGACGGCCTGCGGCAGACCACTGAGGACGCGGTGCTCAACGCCAACTACCTTCGCGCCAAACTTGAGGACGTGTACGAGCTGCCCTACAAGGCCGCCTCCATGCACGAGGTGGTCTTCTCGGACCGGCGACAGGTGAAGAACGGCATCAAGACCGGCGACCTCGCCAAGCGGCTCATCGACTACGGCTTCCATCCCTACACCACCTCCTTCCCCCTGATCGTGCCCGGCGCGCTGATGATTGAGCCGACCGAGAGCGAGTCGCGCGAGGAGCTCGACCTGTTTGTCGACGCGATGCGGCAGATCGCCCGCGAGGCCGAGGAGAATCCGGAGCTCATCCTCAGCGCCCCGCACTCGACTCGCGTCTCGCGCCTCGACGAAACCGCCGCGGCGCGCAAGCCGGTCCTGCGCTGGAAGGCGCCGCCCGCACCCACCTCCCTGACGCCGGACAACACGCCCGCGAAGGAGTGGTAGGTGGCCGCTCCCTCGATCTTTGACCAGCGGCGGGATGACCTTGAAAAGCACGAGTTCATGCTGGGACCCGCCCGCGGCCGCCTGGCGATCGCGCTTGATGTCCTGACCGACGCTCTGATCCTCGTAGGCCAGCACGGGGTCTACTGCGTCTCCACGCGCAATCCCGCAAAGCCCGCGCTCGACCTGCAGGCAGTCCTCGCGGGTATCGAGGGCGCCAAGCAACTGGTGCAATCGGCTATGGCCGAGCTTGAGCCCCGCGCGGAAGGCTGATTCGCCTCCCGCTCCGCAGTTGTCGTAGAATCAATAGGCGCGCCCGTAGCTCAGCTGGATAGAGTGAACGCCTCCGAAGCGTTAGGTCGCAAGTTCGAATCTTGCCGGGCGCACCATGGCTTAAACGACCATCCGTTACTCTCGTTCCTGCTGGAACTATCTGATGGGCCGATACTGAACGCATCGACTTCCACTCCGTCGTTTTGTGCGAACACCGCAGTTTGCGGGCTTTGCCTCAAGGCTCCCGAATGGAAGGCAGAGAGTAGTGGGTAGTCAAGAATGGCTTGTGACGCGGCAGACTTTATCCGACAGAGTGCTCAGCCGTGAAGACTGCTCCGTCCGGGCGTGGTATGGGTTTTACGCCGATGAGGCACTTGGACGGCGCCGCGGCGGTGCCTGGCGTGACTGATTCCAGAGCCCTGCTGCAGACGCTGCACAATCAGATCGTCGCCATACGCAGATTTTTGACCTACGCGATCATCAGGACCGGTGCGTTCTGCGTCATCCTGTTCTTTCCTCCGGAGCGCTGGTACCGTCTGGCGTTCCTGCTGAGCCACGCGATAGCCGGCTTGAGTTCGAAGCTCCGGCCCCATGTTCACGATCCTTCGCTCGAGGCGCGCCTGCTGGGCCGGTTCCTCGACGCCCTCTCTGTGCCTGCCAAGATGTTCCCCATCCCCACCCGGGTAGAGGGCGGCGAGCTCTTCATGGAGGCGTCACGGAAACCCGGCGGCTTTGTCCTCTGCAGTGCTCATCTGCCACTGGTCAAGCCCATCATCACCCGCGCCCGGCGCATGCTCGGCGAAAATTACCCCATCGGCGTTGCCGCAAAGACGGTGCGCGAAGACGGAACCATCTTTGTCTGGGGTGACCATCCTATTGCAGGGGTGCTTGCCGACGGTCATATGCTGGTCCGCACCCGTACGCTGCTGAAGCGCGGCGGCTGCCTGATGCTGCTGGTCGACAAGGAACAGGGCGAAGCGATTCCAACAAGCATCTTTCGCTTTGTCGGCAAATTCAACTCGCGCATCATCGCCACCTTCAGCTATCTGCAGTCCGACGGCACTATCCTGGTCCGCTTTGTGGAGCCGCCCGCCCCGCTTTGCCGCAATGAGGATGAGGTCCACGCAAACCTCGACTTTATCGCCCGCAACGTGCAGGAGATCATGGCCGGAGAACTCCCGCCCGATCACAGCAAACGTACCGTGACCCTGTGGACGCCGATGCCGGAAACCGTTCGCAATCGCGAGCTCGAGCGCATCCATCTCTATAGCTGCGAACAGCTTGCCACCCGCATCGCCCGGCTGGGCAAACAGCTGGACCAGAAAGACCCGGTCGCGGATGAGGACGGCGCCACAAACCGAGCGGTGTTGCTCGAGCGGCTGGACCTGATGCGTAAGGAGCAGCAGCGGCGCTGCCTTCCCTAGTCTGCCTACTAGTCCGCCGCTACTCGTCCGCCTCTAGATGTGACAGCTCAGCATCCCGCGCTTCTCCAGGTACTTCTGGTGATAGTCCTCGGCGCGCCAGAAGGCGGCTGCGGGAACCACCTGCGTCACGATCGGTCGCGAAAAGCGTTTCTCGGCCGAGAGACGATCGATGACCTGCTGCGCGATACGCTGCTGCTCGGGGGAGTGATAGAAGATCACGCTGCGGTACTGTGTGCCCCAGTCCGGGCCCTGGCGGTTCAGCTGGGTCGGGTCATGGAGAGAGAAAAACATCACCACCAGCTGTTCGTAGGGGATCTTGGCGGGGTCAAAGGTCAGCTCCACCACCTCCGCATGGCCGGTGCGATCGGTGCAAACGTCCTTGTAGGTCGGGTTGTTGACCGCGCCCCCTTCATAGCCCACCGCTGTCTCGGACACACCCGCTAGCTGCTGGAACCGGGCTTCCACC
>CAXUND010000132.1:0-7341 GCA_964252445.1 uncultured Acidobacteriaceae bacterium
CCCCACCATCCCCGCCGCCTCGCCCGCCGAAGCTGGAGCCAAGAAACATCCCGAAGATGAACGGCAGCAGCCCTGTGCGCGCAGCAATGAACAGCAGGAACAGCAGCACCATGCCACCGACCAGCAGCTGTCCGAAGCTCAGCTGCACCGGCTGCGGCTGTGCGCTCCGCACCCGCCGCACCGGCTGCTGCAGGGTTACGCCGGCATCCGCTGCGATGATCTGCGCGATCTGTCCCACCGCGCCGCCAACCGCCGCGTCATAGTTACCGGCATCAAGCGCCGGCACCATGCCCCGCCCGATCTCTCCTACCTTGCCGTCCGGCAGGATGCTCTCTACACCATAGCCGGTCGAGATGAAGCGCTTGCGGTCCTTGACCGCAAGCAGGACGATCACCCCGCGATCGCTTCCCTTCGGACCTACCTTCCACGCGTCCTCGAGCTCGACAGCATACTCGCTGATCGGCTCATCATTGGTCGTCTGTACCGTGACTACCGCGATCTGCGCGTGGGCCTGGTGATCGACCTGGCCGCACAAAAGGTCCAGCTGCTGTGCCACGCCCGGCGAAAGCACATGCGCATAGTCGCTGACGTAATCCGTGGGACGAGGCAGGTCCTTCACTGCCTGCGCGAGCGTGGAGTACGACCCGAGAAAAACCGCCAGCGGCAGGACTCGCAGATAAAGGCGCGCCAAGAGCATTCCTCTCGATTGTACGCAATCAAAAAGGGTGCCCCGCCAGGGCACCCTTTCGTCGGCAAACCCGCGCACTACTTGGCTGCTACGTTGTGCGCCTGCGCCAGTTGTTCCGCCATGGTCAGGTGACCCTTGATCACCTGCTCACCTTGCGAGGCCGCATCCTTCTCTGCCGGGAACTGGCCGCTGCTGGCTTCCATCATGAAATCCTTGTCGTCTTCCTTGTGGTCCTTCACCATGTCCTTGATGTAGGCCTTGTCAAAGTCGTCGCCGCTCATGCCCTGCAGCATGGTCATGGCCTTTTTGTCTTTCGGCATCAGGTCCGCGGGCGGCTGAACACCAATCTGCGACGCGATCGGCTTCAGCTGGTCGCCGAGCTTGGTATGGTCATCAATCATGGTCTGCGCAAACTTCTTCACATCGTCGCTGTTGCTCTTGGTAAGCGCAAGCTGACCCAGCTGGATCTCGGCCATCCCCCCGGCCAGCGCCTTCTTCGCAAAAGTCTTATCCTGCGCTGACGCACCGCTCCCGGACATCGTGCTGCCCTGCATCGAACCCATTTGCGCCTGGTTCTGCATCTGCTGCTGCGAGTTCATGCCACCCGATGACGGCTGCTGTGGCGCCGAGCCCATCTGTCCCATCGCTGTGCCTGTCAGCAGCGCCATCGCTGCCACCATTACCTTGCTAGACATGTCACTTTTCATCGAGAGCTCTCCTGGTTCTTTCTTTATTGTGGGATTTCGCTGATGCATCGCGGCGCGGTCCACGCGGCACTGGGCGCCTACTAACTAAGTGGGCCTGCAGCCCATTTCAGTTGCTTGGAGCTATCTTGCGCTATCAACAAGTCCACCCCGGGGCGAGAGCGATATCCTAGCAACTGATGACCCCCCCTAGACCTCCGCAGGCACGCATCGACCACAAGGAAACGACGCTCCACGGCCACACGTTGATTGACGATTACGGCTGGCTGCGCGAGAAGACCAGCGCTGAAGTCCTTGCTCATCTCGAGGCAGAGAATGCCTACACAGCAGCAGTGATGGAGCCCACTTCCGCGCTTCAGAAGACGCTCTATGACGAGATGCTCTCGCACATCAAGGAGACGGACGTCAGCGTTCCGACCAGGAAAGGCGACTTCTGGTACTACTCGCGCACCGAGCAGGGACGTCAGTACGCGATCCATTGCCGGAAGCAGGGCAGCCCGTCAACCTACGAGACGGCTGAGGAGGAGATCCTTCTCGACGTGAATGCCCTGGCCGAAGGCCAGAACTTCATGGCGATAGGCGCGTTTACCGTGTCCGACAGCGGCGCGCTGCTTGCCTACTCGACGGATACGGAGGGCTTCCGTCAATACACGCTCCACGTCAAGGATTTGCAGACGGGAGTTCTGCTCGAGGAGCAGGTGGAGCGGGTAGGATCGGTAGTATGGGCCGCGGACGACCGGACACTCTTCTACACGGTTGAAGATGAAGAGCAGAAGCGACAGTTCCAGCTCTATCGGCATGTGCTGGGTGCGGCTCACAGCGAAGATGTTCTGGTTCTCGAGGAGAATGACGAGCGCTTTAATCTCGCTGCCGGACGCACTCGCGATGGCGAGTTGATTGTGATCGAAAGCGCTAGCCACACAACCTCAGAAGGGCGCTTTTTTCGCGCCGATCAGCCCCACAGTGAGCCGTTGCTGGTGGCGGCTCGTCGCGACAGCATCGAGTACTCGGTCGATCATCGCAACGGGCATTTTTACATTCGGGCGAATGACAACGGGCGCAACTTCCGCCTGGTTACGGCTCCAATAAACGCGCCGGCTGAGTGGGAGCAACTCATCGGGCACCGCGCAGAGGTCATGCTTGAGGATTGCGACCTCTTCAGTACCTTCGGCGTACTCTCTGAGCGCTATGACGGGCTGGAGCACCTGAGGATTGTTCACTTCGCCGGCCACGGCCCGGAGATCGGGCGTTCCGAGCCGGTCGAGATGCCGGAACCTGTGTACAGCGTGCATCCCGCAGGCAATCGCGAGTTTGTGACAAAGACGCTGCGCTACGCCTATGAGTCGCTGGTCACGCCGTCATCAATCTACGAGTACGATCTCGAGTCGCGCGAGTCCAGGCTGCTGAAGCAGCAGGAAGTGCCGGGCGACTTCGATGCTTCGCTCTATCGGTCGGAGCGGATCCACGCGACGGCAAGCGATGGTGTTGAAGTTCCGGTCTCGTTGATCTATCGCCTTGATCAACGCTCGCCCGGTGCCCAGCCTTTGCACATCTATGGTTATGGCTCCTACGGCTACTCTCTGCCGATTGGATTCAATCCGAACCGACTGAGCCTGCTCGATCGCGGTTTTGTGCTCGCCTACGCGCACATCCGCGGGGGCGGGGACCTGGGCAAGCCATGGCATGATGCCGGGCGCCTACTGGCGAAGAAAAACACATTTACAGACTTTCTCGCATGCGTCGAGCACTTACTGGCACACCGCTACGGCGATCCTGCACGTGTCTCAATCCAGGGAGGCTCTGCCGGGGGGCTGCTGATGGGTGCGGTCGTCAACCTGCGCCCCGATCTGTTTCGCGCAGTTCTCTCGCAGGTGCCGTTCGTCGACGTCATGAACACGATGCTCGATCGGTCTTTGCCGCTCACCGTACCCGAGTATGAGGAGTGGGGCGATCCGCGCCAAGAAGAAGCATTCGAATACATGCTGACTTATTCGCCTTACGATAACTTGCGCGAGATAAGTTATCCGGCAATGTTAGTGAAGACTTCTCTCCATGATTCACAGGTCATGTACTGGGAGCCTGCGAAGTACGTCGCCAGACTCCGCACGTTGAACACGGGCCCGAACCCGATCCTTCTGCACACCAACATGACTGCAGGCCACGGCGGCGCCAGCGGGCGGTACGACTACTTGAAGGAGATAGCCCTTGACTACGCTTTTCTACTGCGGGAGTTAGGCGTGATCGAAGAATAGCAGCGTAAGTCGCAATCACTTCATTGCCGCAGATGTCATCCTGAGCGCGGCGAAAGGACCTGCGGTGGACCTTGCCTTCTCTACCTGCAACCCCGGATCCTTCGGCCCGCCGCTTCGTTCAGGATGTTATGCCAACTGTCTAACGAGTGCTCCTTGACTAACCTTCAGACGGGCTGGCCGCATGCACTGGTTCCTTCGGCTTGACCGGCGACAGCTTCTCCGCCTGGTTCGTGTCGATCTGTTTTTCACGGCTGAATGGTGTCAGCTTCTGCACCTGTCCGCTTTCGAGCGAGCGGCCGATTGCCTCGATCACCCGCACATCTGCCAGGCCTTCTTCGGCGTCCGGTTCCGGGTCGCGGCCATGCAGGATGCAGTCAGAAAAATACTTCATCTCCCCGCCGAAATGATCAGTCTCCGGGAATTTCATCTCCTTTTCTTCTTCGCCAACCGTCATGTAGTGGTGCAGGGGCGCGCCGAACATGTACGCGGGGTTTACTTCGACTGAACCCTTCGTCCCTACCACTGTGTAAGTGTCGATGGTGTTCCCGAAGTACGATACGACGAACTGTGCGATCTTTCCGCCGGGAAATTGAAGCGTCACCGTGACCGTGTCATCGAAGTCGCCCATGCCCGACTCAGGGTGCCGCGAGCCGATGGCGAAGACCGTCTCCGGCTCCGCGCCAAACAGGTTGCGCACCGCGTTGACCGGATACGGCCCCATGTCGAAGACCGGTCCGGCCCAGTAGCCGTTCTGCGCGCGATGATTGTCCGGCGACACCGTCTGCGCGAACACCGAGCTGAACATGTGCACACGCCCGAGTAAGCCCGAACGCACATGCTCGATCGCCTTCAGCGTCGCCGGCTCAAAATGCAGCCGGTAGGCCACCATCAACCTCGCGTCGCTCGCCTTCTCGGCGGCGATGATCTCCTGGCACTTTTCTGAGCTGATCTCGAGCGGCTTCTCGACCAGCACGTGAATCCCGGCCTTCAGCGCAGGGACCGCGAACTCCGCGTGCCGCCAGTTCGGTGTCGCAAGATAGATGGCGTCAAAGTGCTCCTTCGCCGTACCCGAGGCCAGCATCGCTTCGAACTGCTCGTAGCTGTAAGTCTGCTCGACCTCATACTGGGCGGCCACATCCCGCGCCTTCTCGGGGTCGCTGGTCACTAGCGCAGTTAGGGTTGAATTGCCCGTGTGCTTCACCCCGGGCATCATGTTTTCCTGCGCAATATCCCCCACACCCACAATCGCGTAGCGAACCTTCCTGCCCAGCCCGACCATCTCCAGAATGCCCATGCTTGTCCCTCGGTAGTTACGATGCCGGCAAAAGAAAACGGGCTTTCCCCTTGAGAGAAAGCCCTTTGTACTCGCGACTTCTGCCGAGTCAGTTCCTGGCCGCTAACTGCTCCGCCTGCAGGATCACCAACTCGGAGAGATCCTTCTTTTCGAGCCCATGCACCGACTTGTTAAACTCATCCACCTTGCTGGACCAGTTCATGGAGCAAAATTTCGGACCGCACATCGAGCAGAAAGCCGCTTCCTTGTAGTAGTCGTCCGGCAGCGTCTCGTCATGCATGGCGCGCGCTGTCTCGGGGTCAAGCGACAGCGCAAACTGCTTCTCCCAATCAAAGGTGTAGCGCGCATAGCTGATCGCATCGTCGCGATCCTGCGCGCCGGGCCGATGCCGTGCAATATCCGCCGCGTGCGCGGCGATCTTGTAGGCGATCATCCCGTCCTTCACGTCCTTCTCGTTCGGCAGCCCGAGGTGCTCCTTGGGCGTGACGTAGCAAAGCATGGCCGCGCCGTGCCAGCCGATCATCGCCGCGCCGATCGCCGAGGTGATGTGGTCGTAGCCGGGCGCAATGTCGGTCACCAGCGGCCCCAGCACGTAGAAGGGCGCGCCCGAGCAGTGCTCGACCTCCATGTCGACCTGCTCCTTGATCTTGTCCATGGGCACGTGCCCCGGTCCTTCGACCATCACCTGCACGTCCGACTCCCATGCCTTGCGCGTCAGCTCGCCGAGCGTCTTCAGCTCGCCGAACTGCGCTTCGTCCGACGCATCAGCGACGCAGCCCGGGCGCAGCCCGTCGCCGAGCGAGTAGCTGACGTCGTACTTGGCCATGATTTTCGTGATCCGGTCGAAATTCTCGTAAAGAAAATTCTGCTTGTGGTGCGCCGTCATCCACTGCGCCATGATGGCGCCGCCGCGGCTCACGATCCCGGTGATGCGCTTGGACACCATGGGCACGTACTGGATGAGCACGCCGGCGTGGATGGTGAAGTAGTCCACCCCCTGCTCGGCCTGCTCCTCGATCACTTCGAGATACATGTCGATGTTGAGGTCTTCGACCCGCTTGACGCGCGTCAACGCCTCGTAGAGCGGGACGGTCCCGATAGGCACCGGCGAGTGGCGCAGGATGCGGTCGCGAATCTCGGGGATGTTGCCGCCGGTCGAGAGGTCCATCACCGTGTCCGCGCCATGCTGGACCGCGGTATGCAGCTTGCGCAGCTCCTCGTCGATATTCGAGGTCACCGCAGAGTTGCCGATGTTCGCGTTGACCTTGCACTTTGAGGCGACGCCGATGGCCATCGGTTCCAGTTCGGGGTGATTGATGTTGGCTGGGATGATCATCGTTCCCAGCGCCACCTCGGAGCGGATCAGCTCCGCCGGCAGGCTCTCACGCCGCGCCACGTACTCCATCTCTTCGGTGATCTTGCCCAGCCGCGCAAAGTGCATCTGCGACATGTTGGTGTCGCCCGTGCGCGCCGCTTCTTCGCGGCGTTTCACGATCCACTCGGAGCGGGGAGAGAGGATTTCCTGCGTAGGATTGGGAAGGATGCTGTTCGTCGTCACTCTCGATCACCTCAGGGGTCCAGCTTTGCAGTGATTATAGTCAGTCCACGCCTGGCTTTGACCGGATGAGCGGAAGCCGCTTGACGCGCCTGCCGCTCGCTCCTACCCTTGAGATGCCCATGAAGCCTACAACGCCCAGGACCCAGGCAGTCAAAATCGGCGCGGCCACTGCCGTTATCCTCGGGGTGATCATCGCGCTCGGCCTCAGCGGCGTGCAGGCGAACAAGAGCTATTACGTCACCATCAACGAGCTTGAGGGCATGGGCAACAAGGCCTACACCCGCCACCTGCGGGTGGCCGGCAACGTTGTTCCCGGCTCAATTGAGCACGTGGGCACCAGCGCCAACTTCGTTCTGATCGAGAATGGGCACAAGCTGTCAGTCGCCTACAAGGGCGTCGAGCCGCCGCCGGACACCTTCAAGGACAACGCGCAGGCGCTCGCGATCGGCACCTTCGGACATGATGGCGTCTTCCATGCCACCCAGCTGCAGGCCAAGTGCGCGTCGAAGTATGCGCCCGCTCCCGGCGCCCCGGCCAAGGTCGCGCCGGTCAGCGGAACCGCATCGCTTGCGCCCGGTCCCGGCAAATCCTGACTCTGCACCGCCAGCCGTGTATGGTTTCCTCAGGCCATGCCGTATATCTACATTGACAAGGTGCTGAACGAGCTGCGCGATGAACTGCTCTCGGCCATGCACTCTGCCGTTGCCAGCGAGGTGCGTTCCGGTCAGCGCGTCGATGTCAACCGTCTCTACCGCGCCTTCACCCGCGCTGCCGCCGGCAAAATGGCGAACCCGGTAAGGATCTCGCACCGCTGCCTGGACACCGGCGCCACCCGCGCGAAAAAA
>CAXUND010000133.1:0-7139 GCA_964252445.1 uncultured Acidobacteriaceae bacterium
GGCGAGCGGTGCAGCTGCGAGACGATGACGCGCTCGGTGCCGTTGACGATGAACGTACCGTTCTGGGTCATCAGCGGGATGTCACCGAAGAAGACTTCCTGCTCCTTGATGTCGCGCACGGACTTCGCGCCGGTGTCGGGGTCCTTGTCGTAGATGGTGAGGCGGACGGTGACCTTGAGCGGCGCCGAGTAGGTCATGCCACGCTCTTCGCACTCTGCCTGGTCATACTTGAGCTGCAGACCGACCGGGTCGCCGCACTTGTTGCAGAAGTCAGGAGTGTTCTTGTTGTAGGTGCCGCACTTTTGGCATAAAACGTCGCCCGGATGGAAGGGGTCGGTGATGACCATCGCACCGCAGTTGTGGCAGGCTGTGCGCAGGTGATGGAGACCCTTGAGGTGGCCGCACTTGCACTCCCAGTTGCCGATCGAAAAGTCGACGAAATCGAGCTGCGAGATGTTGCGGAAGTCGGTGATGGGAAAAACGGAGGTGAAGACCGAGTGGAGGCCGTTGTCTTCGCGCTCGGAGGGCAGCTTGTCCATCTGCAGAAAACGCTCGTAGGAGCGCCGCTGCACTTCAATCAGGTTAGGAATCTGGATGGCGGTTGGGATCTTCGAAAAATCGAGGCGGCTGCGAAGCGCGCGGGTCTCAGACGGCATAGTGACTCCTCAAGGCCCGGGAAATACGAGGAAGATGCGCCGCCCCCAGGTCACAGAGGCGCATCACAAGGACGACAGGGAAAGAACGCTCCATCCGGTCGGAACCGCCTCGCACGGTCCAGGCCAAGCGCCTGTTACACATACTTCTCGCGTCCGCCTGTAGACTCAAGCGAGACCAAGGGTTGACCCTGGTCGATCAAGCCGGAAGTGAAGTAAATCCGGCAATCGGCCGATAGTCCGCATAGCAGCATTTCATGCAAACGACGGCAGAAACGGAAAAAGGCTCGCAGAGACGAAAAGCCTCCCGAGCGCGATTTAACGGTTTGCGCAGTTTTCTTGAATTAGGATGGTCGACTCCGCCGCGTGTCCTGCGATCTGTGGCTTCCAAGCCGGCCAGCCACCCCGACGCCCTGCTCTGCTGAGAAAACAGGACGCACATACACACGTACCCTGGCTGTTCCCCGGACGCACACAAGACAGGAAGGCGGAAGGCACAATCACGATCATAGCGCCTTCCGCTTTGGCATGCAACCTGCTAGCTGTTTGCCAGGCAGGTACGTGCGGTCAGCTGTACTGCCAAGTACAGCGCTTTAAACGGTTTACTTAACCTCAACCGTGGCGACGCCATCGAACTTCTTCCGGATCGCCTCAGCATCGTCCTTGCTGATGTTCTCCTTGAGCGGCTTCGGCGCGCCGTCCACCAGGTCCTTGGCTTCTTTCAGGCCGAGCGAGGTGACTTCGCGAACCGCCTTGATGGTGTTGATCTTGTTCGCGCCCGCGTCCTTGAGGATCACGGTAAACTCGGTCTGCTCAACCGCGGCCTCGGCTGCCGCCGCGCCGCCGCCGCCCGCCACCGCGACCGGGGCCGCCGCTGCTGCTGAAACGCCAAGACGCTCTTCGAGCTTCTTCACAAGGGCTGCCGCGTCCAGCAGGGTCAACCCAACAATCTGTTCTTCCAACTGCGCCAGATCCGCCATGATTCTTCTCCGTACTACTCGTCTAAATTTGCCCTGCTCCCGGTGCCAGGACTTGCGCCCTGCTCCGGTCATCGCTTGCGATCGCCCGAGGTTTCCGTTGCGCCCAGACAGCGCCCCTCGTTTGCCCGCCTGCGATCAAACCTGCTGCCGGA
This sequence comes from uncultured Acidobacteriaceae bacterium, assembly GCA_964252445.1. Classification (GTDB taxonomy): domain Bacteria; phylum Acidobacteriota; class Terriglobia; order Terriglobales; family Acidobacteriaceae; genus EB88. Next base: position 1,786 of record CAXUND010000133.1, read on the forward strand.
CCCATACTGGGACCGGCTCATCCTGCCGGCAGCCGTGCTTGCTCTTACGACCCTGCCTCGTCCGGCTTCGGCGCCTCCGCCCCTGCCGTCGCGTCTGTCTCTGAAGCCGGAGCGGTGACCGAAGCGATCTCCTCGGGGCCGACCTCGACTACCGGCGCCTGAACCTCCTGCACGGCTGCTACGTGGTCTGCACTCGCCTCCGCAGGCGCTTCTTGCGCTGCGCTCTCCGAAGCAGGCGCCGCCGTAGCGGCTGCAGTCTCCTGGGGAGCCTGTTCCTGCGGTGCGGACGGAAGCTCTTTTGCCGCCGGCGCAGCAGCAGACACAGCAGTAAACTTCTCCTGCTGCACCGCCTGATCAACCACCACGGCCAGATTTCTGCCGGTTGCGTTCAGAACGGTAGCCAGGCGGGTGGCCGGAGCGTTGATCAGGAACAAGAGCTTCGCGTAGATCTCGTCCTTGCCTGGCATGGTCGCCAGAGACTGTACTTCGTCAACGGTGATGACCTTACCGTCAACGATGCCCAGCTTGAAGGTGAACTCCGCGTTGTCCTTGACCCAGGCCGACAGCGCCTTCGCGAGCGCCACCGGGTCGCCCGAGGTGTAGGCGACCGACGAGACTCCTTTGAGCCCCTGCAGAGCCGCCTCAATCTGCGTCCCCTTTGAAGCGCGCGCAGCCAGCTTGTTCTTGAGCACGCTGTAGCGGCCGCCCGCCTCGCGCAGCTTCTGCCGCAACTCAAAATCCTGCGAAACGGTCAGCTTCGCGAATGTTCCTACGATGGCAGAGGTCGAGGTCGCAAGCTCCTTCGCCAGCACTTCGACCTTCTGCGTCTTCTTTGCCCGTGTCAATGCCATAACCAGATCGCCTCAGCTAGCACTTCAATATCGTGTCGCGCACCCCGGGAGGGCAGCAGCTCCGGGCGGCTAGTCACCGGGAGCCTGGGAGATGAGACGAACTTAAGCCTTGGCCGCGGTCTCCGCGACGGAGTTGTCAAGCGTGATGCCCGGCCCCATGGTCGAGCTCAGCGTGATGCCCTTGACGTACTTGCCCTTGGCCGCCGACGGTTTGGCGCGAACCACGCTCGAGATGACGGTGAGCGCATTCTCGACCAGCTTCTCCGGCGGGAAGGACAGCTTGCCTACCGGAACGTGGACCAGGGCGGTCTTGTCGGCCCGGAACTCGACTTTACCGGCCTTGATCTCCTTGATCGCAGCGGCAACATCGCTGGTGACGGTACCGGTCTTGGGGTTGGGCATCAGGCCGCGCGGGCCAAGCACCTTGCCCAACCGGCCGACCGAACGCATCATGTCCGGCGTGGCGATCAGGGCGTCGAAGTCGGTCCAGCCTTCTTTCTGGATGCGCTCGACCATCTCTTCGCCGCCGACGAAGTCCGCCCCTGCCGCCTCAGCCTCGCGCACCCGGTCGCCGGTGGTGATCACGGCTACAGTCTTGGTCTTGCCCAGGCCATGCGGGAGCACGACGGTGCCGCGCACCATCTGGTCGGCGTGCCGCGTATCGACGCCAAGCCGCATGGTCAGATCGACAGTCTCGTCGAACTTCGCAAACTTGACCTTCTTGAGGAGTGGAACGGCGTCCTGGATGGTGTAGGGGCGGGCTTCTACCTGCGCACGCGCCGCCGCCATGTTCTTTGAAATCTTCTGTGCCATACTTCCCTTGTCTCCCACCGCTCAAGCCTGGTGCGTGGCTGGCCGTGGTCTAGAGTGACTGCACGTCTTGTAGCAGACGCGAAACTCAAGTATGCAACAAGCAAACCCCAAAGGCAAGCCGAGCCTAAAAGACTAGCCGCATCCGAAGGGTCCACACATTGCGCCGAGCGTCATCAGAGCGCAGATCATCGTACCTGCATTTGAGCAACAGCCCGCTCCAACGGAACCACCCTTGATCAAGTAGCGAGACCACAAACAAAAGCAGCGATCCGTAAATTGCCCCGGCACTCCGATGCCAGATCACGATGCGCGAACGGTTCACGACTTCCGACCGGCGGCCACTACTCCCAGAACTCCCGCATCTCGATCCGGAACCCCGCGATGGGCCCCTCACCCTCAAGGAACTCTGGCCGGAGTAGCGTGCGCGGCTCGGCGCCAGGCGTGTAGATCATTGCCAGCTTGCGCTTCGGATCAATCAGCCAGCCAAGCTCGACGCCGCGGCTCATCCAGAACTCCATCTTTGCCTCAATCTCCGAGACGCGATCAGCAGGGGAGCGTAACTCCGCTACGAATTCTGGGCAGACTGTGAGGTATTCGCGGCCGCTCCCGGCGAGCTCTTGATGCTGCCTCCACTTTTCGGGGGAGAGCCAAGCCGCATCAGGCGCGCGCAAAGCGCCGTCATCGAAACGCACCCCGAGGTCAGGCCCGAATACCTTCGCTGGCTGATTCCGACGCGTCCAGATCATTAGCTCGGTAGCAAGCACCTGGTTCAGCCAGCTACCCTCGGGCTTGGACGGACTCATCACCGTGACCGTCCCGTCCGCATCCACTTCAAAGTCGATGCCCGAGTTGTCCGAGGCAAACACGAGAAGCTCTTCATCCGTAAGCGGCCGCGCAGGCCGGAAAGAAAACGGCAAAGCCATCGCACGCAGCTGAATCGTTGGGAGTCCGGGCTGTGCAATTTCAGCCGACTGCACCCGACCCCCCGGGGAGAGAGCAACCGCTTCCGCTGCCATACGGCCTCCTATTGGAAACTAGGCGACGACGTCCAACCCCATCGAGCGCGCGGTGCCGCGAATGCTCTTCATCGCCGCGTCCACCGAGGCCGCGTTCAGGTCAGGCATCTTCTGGGTGGCGATGTCCCGGATCTGGGCTTCGGTGACGGTGCCGATCTTGGTCTTGTTGGGGACGCCCGACCCCTTCTCGACCTTGGCTGCCTTCTTGAGCAGCACCGCCGCGGGCGGGGTCTTGGTGACAAAGGAGAAGGTGCGGTCGACGTAGACAGTGATGACCACCGGGATGACCAGGCCTTCCATGTCTTTCGAGTTGGTGCGCGCGTTGAACTGCTTGCAGAACTCCATGATGTTGACCTGCGCCTGCCCGAGCGCGGGGCCGATGGGCGGCGCCGGCGTCGCTTTGTTGGCGACCACCTGGAGTTTCACGTACCCGGTAATCTTCTTTGTCGGAGCTGCCATGGTTCTGTTCTCTTTTCTTCAGCCGCGCGGGCTCTGGCCCAGGCGTCGGCGAAATGCTTAAACTTCGACCTTCTCTACCTTGTTGAACTCAAGCTCAACCGGGGTCGAGCGCCCGAAGATGGTGACCATGACCTTGACCGTCTGGCGATCTTCATTGACCTCGTCGACCACGCCGTTGAAGTTCGCGAATGGCCCTTCGGTGATGCGCACATTCTCATTCTTCTCGAACTTGATCTTGACGGTCGGCTCGGCCTTCGAGCTGTCGGTCCGGAACAGGATCGAGCTGACCTCTTCTTCGCTCAGCGACACCGGCTTGTCACCGGTGCCGAGAAAGCCGGTCACCCGGGGCGTGTTCTTGATCACGTGCCAGAGATCGTTGTCGAGATCCATCTCGACCAGCACGTAGCCTGGAAGAAAGACCTTTTCGGTAGTCTTCTTCTTGCCGTTCACCACTTCGGTGACCGACTCGAGGGGGATCATCACCCGGCCAATGCGGTTCTCAAGCCCGAAGGCCTGCATGCGGATCTCGATCGACTCGCGCACCTTGCGCTCGAACCCCGAGTAGGCGTGGATGATGTACCACTTGAACCGCTCGTTGCGCGGAGGGTCGAGATGACCGGCCTCTGCGCCCTCCGGCGCTATCGGCACTACTGTCCCGGCCACAGTGCCCGAGTGAATCGCGTCCTCTACTTCGTCTGCCATCATTGCCCCGTTCCTGCGCCTCGTTACTGCGTGCCGCCCAGCCAGTGCAGCAGGTTCTTCAACAGGTAGCCCAGCACCGAGTCGGTCAGGTAGAAGAACGCGGCGAAGAAGAAGACCGCGGCAATCACTACCGTGGTGGTCGTCTGGACCTCGGCGGCCGAGGGCTTGGTCACCTTGCGCACCTCGCCGCGAACGTCGGTCAGGAAGTCGCGGCCGCGGGTGATCGCGGTGCCGATCCGCTGCGGTTCGGGCTGACCTTCACTCGGAAGTGCGATTGCTTTCTGCATCTTCTCTCGATCTGCTACGGCCATCTCGGGCCTACTCCGTCAGCCGCCTTCAGGCAGCCGAGCCTTGAAACTGATCTGGCAGGGGCGCTCGGATTCGAACCGAGAAGTTCGGTTTTGGAGACCGACAGTTTAACCGTTGAGCTTACGCCCCTGTAGTTCGCACCTCAGCGATAGTGAAGCCGGGCGTGGTACGGGCCCGGCCAAACTGCTGCCCATCCCCTCAGCTGTTCCGCGCCGGCCTTTGCACCTGGAGGGTGCCTCAGCCACACGGATAGCCGTTTATTTGGTTTCCTTGTGCGGGGTGTGCTTGCGGCAGCGGTTACAGAACTTCGAGAACTCGAGTCGGCCGGTGGTCGTCTTCTTGTTCTTCGTCGTCGAGTAGTTCCGCTCCTTGCACTCGCCACACTGCAACGTCACGATTTCGCGCATTGTTTTATCCTAAACCCTTTCTGCTTCGTAAACCACCCATCGTTGGCGCTTCCGCATGCTTGTCAATCGCGAGAATATATTCCCAACGCAGAAGGAAATCATGCGGCTCTCCGTCGCGATCGATTCGAAGCCAAAGCCCGAGATCGTCGGACTCTGCTACCTCAGCCAACAACGGCTTCCCCTCTGAAAATGGGATCGATGCGAGCCGCAGAACCTCGTATGCCTCCTCGGCCAGAAACAAGGTCAACGACTTTCGGGTAAAATTCAAGAAGCTTTGGCTTCGCTTCTATACTGCAGTGCAACCATTTGAACAATTCTCTGGAGTCGACTGAAAGCATCGCCATCTCCGCCATCCAGAAGATCGTCCACAACCTCTTCCCTGACGGAGAAAGTAAACTCCTGCCCCTTCACTTCTCCCACAACCCGAAACAAGCTTCGGGAAGTTTGCAGCGTAATGCTGGAAATGACCGCGCCGGGAAGATCCTCTGCCAAGAGCGACTCTAGAATCGCGCCCACACGCTTGATCCGCTCCTCCCACTCGGGCTCAGCGAGGATCCCTGCGTAGAGGCTTCGGGCGAACCACTCCTTCGAGGCCCCGCCTCTTTCTGCTTCCCGCAATTGAGCCTCGCTCAACGTTGGAAGCATCTCGACAGGAGCTTGCTGCGCTCGCAGCCAACTAGAATCCGTAAACCGCGCCCCTTCCAGAAAAACCTGCACCCAACTCCTCCATCCGCGCCCAGTCGCTACTTGACGATCTCGGAGATGGTTCCGGCGCCCACCGTTCTTCCGCCTTCCCG
>CAXUND010000134.1:0-6962 GCA_964252445.1 uncultured Acidobacteriaceae bacterium
GGGCGGTAGTCGCTTGTAGCCAGCCATTCGATAGGCTGGATCATCGACCCGATCACCCCGGTCATGTACGGGAAATCAATGCGGCCCAGCTCGTCACTCGGCTGGTGATAGTCCTTGTGCAGGTTGAAGCTCGAGACCGTCTGCGCCACCACGCCACGCTTTGCCAGTGCATAGTTGTCTGAGCGGGTGAAGAACTTCTGCTCCGGGTGAGGATCGGGCGCGAGGTGCCCCCCGTGCGCCGCCAGTGTCGGTCCCAGGTCAGTCCGCTCCCAGCCGGTCAGCCAGCAGTGTCCGCCAGCCACAGCGGGATCAGGCCTGCCGATCATCTCAAATTCCAGGTTCGCGACGATGCGCTCGAGGGGAACCGGCGGGTGTTCCAGGAAGTACCGGTTCCCGAAGCCGCCCATCTCCTCCGATCCAAACAGCGCAAAGATGATGGTGCGCCGAGCCTTGCCGTCTCTGCGGCCGGCCGCCAGGGCGCGCGCCAGCTCCAGCACCGCCGTGGTCCCGGAGGCGTCATCGTCGGCGCCGTTATAGATCGAGTCCCCGTGAACCGACGGTCCGATGCCCAGATGGTCAAGGTGCGCGGTGAGCAGAATGGCATCGGCTTGCGTCTTGTTGGCTGAAGGTGTCCCGTGCAGGATGGCCACAGCATTCCAGGTCTCGGTGCGCGCGACCGGCTCAAAGCCGGAGAGCCGCGCCTGCACGGCAGTGGGGAGTGGCGTCGGCAGAGGTGCTTTCTGGAGAAACGTCTGATTGTCTCCTCCCGGCGCAAGGCCGAACGCGGCGAAGAGCGAGGCCGCGTAGAGTGCGGCCAGGTGTTCATCCCGGGTGGCGCTGCCGCGCCCGTGCAGTTCGTCCGCAGCCAGATACTCCATGTCGGCTCGGACGCAGGCAGCGCAAATGGGTTGCGCCTCCTGCGCGGTGCCCTGGGGCCGGGAAGGCGCCGACCCGCCTGACAGGATGAGGGGCAGGATGATCCAGGCGACTTTGGCAGGCATATGGCCGCAGTATAGTTATCAACGAGGGAGCAATGGCGCAAGACGAGGTGCATAGAGGTTTGCCGGGCAGCCGTCGCCAGGGTTTCAGCACCCTCTGGAGCAAGCCGCTACGAATGCTGCTGGTCAACGCGGTGGCAGGTGCGGTGCTGCTTTCCGGGTGCGGAAACTTCTTCAATCCGCCCGTGACCGGTACCGGCACCGGTACCGGCACCACCACCACGACCTCGGGCGATTACCTGTACGTCGCCAACTCGAACACCACTCCGCAATCGGTAGCCGCCATCCAAATCAACAGCACCGGGATCACCGCGCCCTCGTCCTCTCCGTACGGGATCACCGACGGGGATGCTACCTCCCTGGCGATCACGCCCAACAACGAGTTCCTCTACGTGGCCAGCGCAGTCGAGAGCACCGGTATCTACGAGTATGCGATTAACAGCGACGGCTCGCTGGCCGCGCAGAACAGCGGCAGCCCGCTGACGATCGCGGCCACGCTGCTCCCCACCGCCATCGCCGTCGATCCCTCGGGACAGTGGCTCATCGTCTTCCAGGACGTCAGCACCAGCAGCGGTCTCACCACCGCCACCGTCTTCGCCATCGACAGCAGCACCGGGGCGCTCAGCAATCCCGCCGCCGGTGCCGAGCAGGTGACCCTCGACACAGGTGCGGTAGGCCAGATCGTCTTCAATCCCGCGAGCACCCTCAATACCGCCGGCACGGTTCTGTACGTCACCCTCGGTGCCCACACCAGCGCAACCGGCACCTCTGGAGGAGTAGACATACTCGGGTTTGATCCCGCCACCGGTACCCTGACCAAGAACGGCAACCTGCCCCCGATCGACTCGGCCGGCGGCGCCAACGGTGTGGCGATCAACCCGGCCGGCACCTACCTGTTTGTCACCGAGACCGGAAACATCACCAGCGGCGGAGGAAATGGTGTGCGCAGCCTTCAGATTCTAAGCGGCGGCGAGCTCTCTCTTCCTTCCGTCGGGGCCTATCCCACCGGCCAGGGTGCGGGTGCGGTGCTGGTCGATGCCACCGGTGCGTACCTCTACGTTGCCAATCGGGTGGACAGCACCATCAGCGCCTTCACTATCTCAGCCACCGGCACCCTCACCTCGATCGGCGCAACCGCGATCAGTTCGGTAGGAACCACTCCGGTGGGGATGGTCGAAGACAGCACCAAGACTTACATCGCCGTGGTGTGCGAGAACGGCAGCCCCGATCTGCAGTTGTTTACGTTCGACGCAACCACGCCCGGCCAGCTCGATGCCTCCAGCTCGGGCATCACCACCGGCAGCGTCTCTCCAGCCGGGGCCATCGCGATCGTCGCCACCAGGCCCTCTTCGTAGCTCCTGGCGCAGCAGAGCCGACCCGGGGGAGCGGTCGGCTCTGCTATCGCTCGTTCGAGTCTGCTCCCTAGGTCGAGAGCAACGCCGAGTTCGTGCCGTTGACCCCGTTCGGGAAGAAGCCGCCCTTGGTGATGCCGGTGGTCGGGGTTGTCGTGGTTGCGGTCGAGACGCCGAAGACAATGCCCAGAACCTGCGCGGGCGTCCGGATGATGGATAAACCAGCGCTGGTGCTGGACGAAGCGACCGGGCCGCCATACACGGTGAAGACCGTGCTTGCCGTAGGAGGCACGTCCTGCGCGTCCAGGGCCGGAACTGTGATGCCCTTCTGGATCAGCTGCACACGCGAGCTGCTGGCGTGGTAGGCCTCAACCGCAAGGATCTGCGCGGCATACTGCAGGTCGGCGCCCGAGAGCAGAGTTGCCGCCCCACCGTACGCGCTCACGCCGGTGTCTTCAAAGGCGCGCGACAGCGTAAGAAACTCAGCGTCGCTGCCGAAACCGATGCCGAGCGCGTTGAGGTTGAGATTCGGACAATTGATGGCCGAAGCACCCAGTGCTGCCTGGAGGAACTGAACGTGGTGCAGCTCATCGGCGGCGATGGCAATCGCAATCTCCTTGACCACAGGATCAGAAAAATTGACCATCGCGCCGCCTGTGATCGTTGGCGAGCCTGGCAGGTTCGCCGTGGGAATCGCCGACCCCGTAGTCGCATAGGCGTAGAAGTTTGCCTCCAGATACTCAAGGTTGAGCGCGAAGTTCAGCACGTCCTGCTCGGAGGGACCGGCAGCGCCGACCGGGGCGGGCGTTACCGGGCGTGAGTCACTGCAGGCCGCCAGTACGCCCGCACCTGCGGCCGCGACGCCGGCCATACCGACTCCGGCCAGGAAATTGCGGCGGTTCACCGCACGCTGGTCGCCGATGCGCTCAAGCTCCTGCCGTGCTACGAGGGGGTCCGAAATCTCAGTTTTATTCTGCTTGTCGAACATTAGGTACGCTCCTATGACTCGTGGAAAGCGGGTGGATGGTTCGGTTTGAGAGTCCTCGGCCGGTGGACCAGCCGTTATGCGGAACCATCAAATCGAGCACTTGGTCTAAGCTCGCTAAAGGGCAAAGGCTGTCCTCTAGGTCGCAATCGAATGGGCAAACGACGTAATTCGAGAACTTTCCAGTTTGATGTGCAGACGTCGGGCAAAAAAATAAACCAAAGTAACACCTTTTTCTCGCTTCTCCTCATCCGGGTCGGCCGCACAACCGTCCTCCTTGTGCCGGTTTTCTTCTTGGCCGCACTGCTCACCGGCTGCGGTCGACTTCGCCCGGGCGGAGCGAAGCAGTATGTTTACGTGGTCTCGAAGGGAACCTTCCTGCGCGACCGCGTGGCCGCGGTTTCTAACCGCGTTGCCGATGTAACGAATGGCGAACGGCTGCAGATGTTGCGCCGGGATCGGCGCTTTCTTCAGGTAAAAACAGATTCAGGCAAGATCGGGTGGCTCGAGGAGCATGGGGTCATCGACCAGGCCGAGTTCGATAAGTTCCAGGCGCTCGATCAACAGCATGCGCACGACCCCGTGGTCGCGACCGCCATCCTCCGCGATGGGCTCTTCCTCCATCTCAGCGCGGGTCGCGAGACCGAGCACCTGTACCTCTTGCCCGAAAATGACAAGCTCCAGCTGTTGCTCAGGACCTCGGTCGCCAAGCCCCAGGCACCCGGCGGGTTGCCTTCGATAGCCAAGAAACATTCTGCGAAAAGTAAGCAGGGTAAACAGGAAAGCGTGGCAAATAGGAATCCACCGGCTCCCGGCAGCCCTGCTGCTCCGGGCGCGAGCGCCGCTGCGGGCGACCAGGATGTGCCGATGGAAGACTGGTGGCTGGTGCGAGACCAGCAGGGTCGCGTGGGCTGGCTGCTCGCGCGGCGTGTCGATATTGACGTGCCCGACGCGGTGGCCCAGTACTCCGAAGGCAAAAAGATGGTCGGCGCCTACGTTCTCAACAAGGTGTATGACGAAGAGGCGACCAGCCCCGACAAGCAGGTGGCTCAGTATGTCACCGTCGTCAACGACTACAAGGACGGCCTCCCTTATGACTGGAGCCAGGTGCGCATCTTCATCTGGAACACGAAGAAGCACCGCTACGAAACCGCCTTCAGGCTGCGCGACCTCGTGGGCTACCTGCCGGTAACCGTTGCCAGCCTGCACGTCAACCGGGACGCGACAGGGAAGCCGGCCACGGAGCCGACCTTCACCATCCGGACCTCGCCCGACGGTCAGGCAAGCCTCGATCCTGCCACGGGAGGCTTCAAGCCGGCGCACCTCGATGTGACCACCTATCGCCTGGAAGGCGGCATCGTCCGCAAGGTGGATCCGACCCAGCCGCCCGGCTCGACCAGCGGGGACATCGTGGCGCGCGCACCCGCTTCTCCCTACTCCGAAAAACGAGAGGCCCGGAAGGCTGCTCTCACTGCCGGAGCCGAAAAGAAGTCTCGCCGTCGCTGACCCCCGCGCAGCGGGGGAATCGAGTCAGCCGGTTGCCGGCGCCTTCGGCCGCGTCACCGAAATGGGTAACCCGCGAATCTGATGCTTGCTCTCAGGCTCTGAAGCCCGTATCGTGAGAGCGAATCAAACCAGCGCCGTTCGGCCGTTGTCTGGCCTGCGTCCTTGTTGCTGTCACACTCATCTCAAACTGCAGTTATCGTTCTTTTTTGACCAGGAGATCGGCCATGGATAACAAGCCGGCACAAAACATCCAGGACACATTTCTCAATACGGTCCGCAAGGACAAAACCCCGATCACCATCTACCTGGTCAGCGGGGTCAAGCTGACGGGCAAGATACGTTCCTTCGATAAGTACTCGGTTTTGCTGGAAAACAACAACCAGGAACAGCTGATCTTCAAGCATGCGATCTCAACCGTGGTGAGCACGCGCTCGGTGCTCCACTCTGAGCATCGCGGCGTCATGGTCTCCTCGCCTGCTGAGCCTGCAGCCAACGTATCTGCCTCGAGCGTCTAGTCTGCCGGCAGCTGCCTCCCGGTCTCTGCTCCGGGCAGACTCGTGGAACTCTGTGCGATGAATACTCCTTCTGCTGCGGTTGACCGCGCGCTGCTGGTCTCGGTTGAGCTTACCGGCGTCCGGACTCGCGTTCCTGCGTCGGCCGCACTCGCGCGGGCTGCCGCCCAGGCAGCCGCGGGTGACGGACACCCGGTCGCGATCCAGCCGGCGGATGATTTCGGGCCGGCACAGTTCGATGCTGCCGCTTCTCTCGACGAGTTTCGGGAACTTGTTCTTTCTGCCGGCGCCACCATCGTGGGAGAGCTGGTCCAGCGGCGAACCAAGGCCGACCCGGCAACGCTGCTGGGGCGCGGCAAGGTGGAGGAGCTGACCGCAGCCGCCACCTCGACCCAGGCCACCACCATCCTCTTCGACCATGACCTGACCCCCACCCAGCTGCGCAACCTGGAGGATGCGCTGCCCTGCGCGGTAGTCGATCGCACGCAGCTGATCCTCGACATCTTTGCCCGCCATGCGCGCACCCGCGAGGGCCAGCTGCAGGTGGAGCTGGCCCAGCTCGAATACATGCTGCCTCGTCTCTCCGGCCGCGGCAAGGCCATGTCGCAGCTGGGCGGCGGCATCGGCACCCGGGGACCGGGCGAAACCCAGTTGGAGACCGACCGGCGTCGCATCCAGCGCAAGCTGGTCCTGCTGCGCCGCGAGCTCGAGCGGGTACGCAAGGTGCGTGGGCAGCAGCGCCACCGGCGCGAGGCGGTGCCGGTGCCCACCGTGGCGCTGGTCGGCTACACCAACGCCGGCAAAAGCACCCTCTTCAACCTGCTGACCGACGCCGGGGTGCTGGCCTCATCGCGCATGTTCGCAACCCTCGACCCTAAGCTCAAGGCCATCCTTCTTCCCTCGCGGCGCAAGGTCCTGCTGTCCGACACGGTCGGCTTCATCCGCAACCTGCCGCACACGCTGGTGACCTCGTTTCGCGCGACCCTTGAAGAGGTTGAGAAGGCCGAGGTTCTCCTGCATGTGAGGGACGCTTCCCACCCGTTCAGCCAGGAGCACAAGGCCGAGGTCGAGAAGGTCCTGGGCGAGCTGGGGGTGCTCGACAAGCCGCGGATCGAGGTGCTCAACAAGCTCGACCTGCTGGACCCGGACCAGGCCGCCGGGCTGCTTGGCGGTGTCGGCAAGGTCGGCATCTCGGCGCTGCAGGGAACCGGCGTGGAGGCGCTGCTCGGGGAGATAGACCGAACCCTGGTCGCCGATCCGATCACCGAGCAGGAGCTGGTGATCCCCCAGGCGGATGGCGACGTGCTGGCAGCACTCGAGGCTGGAGGGCTGGTCCTAGACCGCAGTTTTTCAGGCGAGCAGGTAAAGCTGCGGGTCGCGGCGCCTGCGTCGCTGCTCGGCCGCTACCGCCGCTTCCAGGCGAAGACATCAGCGTCCTAGACGAGGGTGCCGGCCATAGTCCCAGGTCTTCCGGCTTGAGGCCGGTGTGTTCAGCTCCGCAGTCTGTCGCGCGCGCGGTGAAGCAGGTTTTCGCGTCTCGCCTCGGCGTCCGTGCTGTGGTATCTATAGAAGGTACGCGCGAGCCTGCGCGCCCGGCCCTGTGCGTGGG
>CAXUND010000135.1:0-6745 GCA_964252445.1 uncultured Acidobacteriaceae bacterium
GTGTAGAAGCCGGTGTGGTCGCCGAAGGGGCCCTCGGTGCGCAGTTCGTCGAGCTGAACGTAGCCTTCAAGGACGATCTCGGCGTGCGCGGGCACTTCGAGGTCGACGGTCTCGCACTTGACCAGCTGGACCGGCTTCTGCCGCAGGAAGCCTGCAACGATAAACTCCTCGACCTCAGGCGGCGCGGGCACGATGGCCGAGAAGGTCATCGCCGGATCGGTGCCGATTGCCACCGCGACATCGAGCCTGTCCGGCTTGTCTGCTGACAAGGCGAAGTTCGCAGTTCCGCCAGCGGTCTCGGCCATCTGTGACACGCGCGCCGCGGCATCGCCCGCCTTGGCCCGCAGGCGGTCCCGCAGCTGCTCGGCCGCGTTCTTCTGCCGCTGCCAGTGCATGCCCGTAGTCTTCGCGTCGTACACCTGCATGCGATACATGCCGGTGTTGCGCTTGCCGGTCTTAGGGTCGCGGGTGATGACGCAGGGTAGGGTGATGAAGCGGCCGCCGTCCATGGGCCAGCACTGAAGCACCGGGAACTTGAGGACATCGACCTGATCGCCACGCAGAATGACCTCCTTGCACAGGGCGTCTTTCGCGGCGATGGTCTTCGGAAAAAATTTGCCGAACTCGGCCAGGGTGGGCAGCAGCTTCAGCTTTTCAAGCAATCCCTCGGGCGATTTCATCTCGAGCAGCCCGCGAATACGTCCGGCTATGTCGTCGAGCGACTCCACGTTGAGCGCGAGCTTCATCCGCGCTTCCGAGCCGAACTGGTTCATCAGCACGCGCGCGCCGGGGTAGCCCTTTAGATTGTCGAACAGCAACGCAGGCCCACCTGCCTTGCTGCCACCGCTCACCAACTTTGAGGCGCGATCCGTAATCTCGGCGATCTCAAGAATGGGGTCGACTTCGACGCGCACCCGCTTCAGCTCACCTGCGCGGTCCAGCGCCCGGACCCACTCCCGCAAATCGTTGTACGCCAAAGCCTGTTCTCCTGATCTGTCGCAGTGACAGCTACAATTTGCCATCCGCGCACAGGCTCAAGTATACGAGCCGACCTTCGGCGGCCGTTTTGTTTTGCATCAACAGAGAGATGGCGTCGCCCGCGCACTTACCAGCGGAGCAACACCAGCTGCGAGCAGAAACCAGGTCCCATCGCGGCGAGGATGCCCCACGTTCCCGGCTCCGGGCGCGCTGTTTTCATTACATCCTCAAGCACCAGCAGCACCGATGCCGACGAAAGATTGCCTACCTTGCGGAGCGAGTCCCACGACGCCGAGCACTCCTCGCGCGTGACCTGGACCGCGTCCGCCATCGCCTCCAGAACTTTCGGGCCGCCGGTATGCAATACCCAGCTGCCGATGTCCTCGCGCCTGAGCCCGTTTGCCTCAAGAAAGGCCGCGAGGTCTCCCGGCAGGTACTTGCGCACGACCGTCGGCACTTCCGGAGACAGCACGATCTTGAAGCCTTCTTCGGAAATGTCCCAGCCCATCACATCTTCGGTTCCGGGATAAAAACTCGAAGCCGACGCCACAATCTCCGGGCCCGCCGGTGCCTCGTTCGTGCGGACGTCCTTTCCGGCGACGATCACCGCCGCAGCTCCGTCGCCAAACAGTCCAGACGAGATAAGGTTGGCGATCGAGAGGTCCTTCCGCTGCCAGGTCAGCGAGCACAACTCGACCGAAAGCAGCACGGCGATCTTATCCGGATACGCGCGCACGTAGTCCGCGGCCTGCGCTATACCGGAGGCGCCGGCGACGCAGCCGAGTCCGAAGATCGGAGTGCGCCGAAGGCTGGTCGGCAGGTCCATGGTATTCAACAGGTGCGCATCAAGTGAGGGGCTGGCGACGCCGGTTACGGTGACCGTCATCAGCGCGCCGATCTGATCCTTGGTCAGCCCGGCCTGGGTGAGCGCGCCGGTGATAGCCTGCTCGCCGAGGACCTCTGCCATGGTCAGCCAGGCGCGGTTGTACTCGCCCCAGACCTCCATCTTGATGTAGTCCTCGATGGGTAGCGTGAAGTAGCGCCCGTCTACGCCGACCCGGTGGTGAAAGCGCGCCAGCAGCGCCGGATTGTCGAGCTGCTCTTCCCAGTGCTTGTTCAACTCCTCAAAGACCTGCTGTTGGGTGTAGTAGTAGGGCGGCAGGGCACTCTGAACACTGGCTATCTTCATGCGTGGGGCGCGGCTTTCTTGGAGCAGGAATCACGGTCAGAACGTCGCAAATTGACGCTCAAGCCTAGGCTACCTCATTGAACCTGGTCCTGTCCCCAGAGGATACCGGCCAGGCGATAGAGGAAGCGCCGTTCAATCTGCGAGCGACACCCGGTCGAGTCAAACACGGCTTGCAGCTCGGCGCGGGTGTAGGCCTGCCGCACCGATGCCGGACCGTCGTGGCGCGAGATGCGGCTGGGATCGATGAGCGAAAACAGACTCGAGAGCACCGCATGAGCGCGAGTCCGCTCAAGATCGTTGATCACCACCGCAACCCGGGCCACGCGAAGCGCCTCGCGGAGGAAGGCCGTCGCTTGTTCACAGGAGAGGTGGTGCAGAAACAGGCAGCAGGAGACGACGTCCACGGCCCTGTCCGCAAGCGGCATTGCGAGGGCATCGCCTTCGAGCGTCTGTGGGGGAGTCAGGTCGTTCGGCCATGCCTCCGGCAAATGGCTGCGGTTCAGGTCAAGCAGGGTGATGTCGAACGCGAAGCCCTCGCGTGCCAGGGTGCGGGCCGCTGCCGCAATCACCTGCCCGCGACCGGAGGCGACTTCAAGCACGTGCATCCGCTTTGATCCGGCTCGCCGTGCAACGGTCCGAAGCAGGTGGGTATGCGTCCGATTCCCGCCAAACAGCAGGTTGACTGCGCCGATCGAGCGTAGCGCAGACTGAACTTCCGCCGGGGTGCCGAGGTCCGCGTCCAGCCATTCTTCCTCAACCACTCGCTTCATCCGCCCCGGCCACTCTCCCGCTTCTGATACGAACTCAATTGCCAGCCGTGCGATACTCCTAGCAGCATGTACAAACGCGTCGTTCTTAAGCTATCAGGGGAAGCGCTGGCAGCCGGCCGCGGTTTCGGTGTCGACGTTAACCGTGTTCATGAGATCGCCGCCGAAATAGCAGAGGCGCACGCGCTGGGCACCGAAATCGCGATCGTGGTGGGCGGAGGAAACTTCTTCCGCGGCGTTGCCGAGCAGGCCAAGCACATGGATCGCGTCTCTGCCGACAACATGGGCATGCTGGCCACGGTCATCAACTCACTCGCAGTCCAGGACGCGATTGAAAAGCAGGGCCTTCACTGTCGAGTGATGTCCGCGATCCAGATGCACCAGGTATGTGAGCCATATATTCGCCGCCGCGCGGTGCGTCACCTGGAAAAAGGCCGGATCATCATCTGCGCTGCCGGCACCGGCAATCCGTACTTCTCCACCGACAGCGCCGCCTCACTGCGGGCAGCCGAGATCAAGGCGGATGTCCTGCTCAAAGCGACCAAGGTCGAAGGTATCTATGACGCCGACCCCGTCGTCTTTAAAGATGCGGTGAAATTTGAAGAGATTACCTACATGGATATCCTAAAGCTGGGGTTAAAGGTTATGGATGCAACCGCGGTGAGCATGTGCAAAGACAACAACCTCCCCATGATCATCTTCAACATGAACCAGCCCGGCAATATCCGTCGGGTCATCCAGGGGGAGAAGGTCGGCTCGCTGGTGACCGCCTGACCGAGCCCGCGGGTGACTGGCCCGAGGATCCGGTCGTAGAGCTTCCAGCTGCACCTGCCCTTCCATCCGCACCGGCGGCTCGGCCGGCGAGCAAGTCCCGGCTGCCGGCGCTAACTGGTCTGCGCGCCTTTGCTGCCGCGAACCTGGTCTTCTTCCACTTCTCCAATCCAAAATGGTTTGGGATCTTCGCGCCGATCGTCGATAACGGCTACACGGCAGTCAGCTTCTTTCTACTGCTTTCCGGGTTCATCCTCGCCTACAACTACTCGGAGCGCGCTCGCCAAGGCAAGCTCAAGCGGCGCAGCTTCTATGTGGCGCGCTTCTCTCGTCTGTATCCCGTCTACCTTTTCGCATTGCTCATCTCCTGGAGCATGCTGGTTGACGAGTCCCACGTGCGCACGTACTGGGAATTTGTGACTGGGACGGTGCTTACCCCGCTGCTGCTGCAGGGCTGGTCGCCGACGCTCTCAACCTTCTGGAACACCCCGGCGTGGACCATGTCCACCGAGGCGTTCTTCTACCTGCTGTTTCCTTTCGCGGTCCTGGTTTTGCGGCCGCGCCGCTGGACGACGCTGCTTGGCGGACTAGCGCTGTTGTGGGCGCTCGGACTGAGCTTTCCCGCGCTCTACATACATTTCCATCCGGATGGCGATCTGCATCCCAGCCGCTACACGGAAGGCTTCTGGATTCGTGCGCTCAAGTTCTCTCCGCCGCCTCACCTGCCGTCATTTCTGTTCGGAGTGCTGCTGGCGGATGTCGACGCCAGGCTTCCTCGCGGAGGATGGCAGAGGGTGGCGCTGGGCCTCTTCGGAGTTGCGGCCACCTACACCATTCTCTACTTCGGCGACCACATGCCCTACGCGATGATGCACGATGGACTGCTGATGCCGCTGTTCGGCTGCGCCATTCTTGGTCTCGCGGGCGAAAACTTCGTCGCGCGCTTTTTCGGCTGGACGCCGTTCCTGCTCTTCGGCCAGACCAGCTACTGCCTCTACATCCTGCACTTCAACCTGTGGACGCTGATCCACAACTCCGGCCTGCTGGAGCGTACAGGGCTCATCCGCCTGGAACCCTGGGGCAGTTACGTGCTCTTGTTTGCAAGCGCGGGCTTGGCCCTGATGCTGATCGAGCGGCCGATGCAGAAGAAGATTCGCGCGCTGTTCGCTTGAGCAACACCGCGGACGGCCAACCGAAAAGGCCTGCCGCATTCTCGGCAGGCCTTTTCTTTGACGCTCCCAAGGTCCTTACGGTGCAGGCGCGGAGGGATCCTCGATCACCGGGTGGTTACCGTGCGTCACGGCTGCCAGGCAGGTCGGCTGCCCGCTGGTGATGTAGGGCGAGTTCTGCGTACCGGTCAACACACCGGTGTTGGGGTTTAGCTGGTAACCGTAAACGTTGTTGTCTGCGAAGGCAGTGATGTAGGCGAAGCGGCCTAGGGCCGGCTCAACGATCACACACTGCGGGTGAGCACCGACGGTGTAGTTTCCGGGAGCTGTTGCCGACGGAATGCCGGTGGTCGTGTTGATGGCGTAGCCGGAGATGCTGTTGCTGAAGAAGTTGGTGACGTACATGTAGAGGCCGCGCGGATCGATGGTGATGTTCGAGGGCGAGGTTCCGGCTGGAATCGGTCCGCCGACGAACGGCTGGATGGTGGCAGGCGGCGCGGCGGTATTACCAGCGCTGCTGCTCGCGTAGACCAGAGTAAAGCCGATCAGCTGGTTCTGAGCGCTGTCGGTGACGTAGAGAAAGCGGCTCGCGGGATCGGTGGCCACCGAGCTGAGCGTGACGCCGGCGCAAAACGGGCTGCCGGCGATGGGCGTGATTGCGCCTCCCGAGGCACCGGGAGTGATGGCTAATGCCTCCAGACCGCCCTGGCCACCGGTGGTGCAGGCGGCGCTGGAGGTCGTGGTCAGCTGCTCCGCGACGAACACGGCCTGCCCATTCGCCAGGGCGCTGATCGCAGACGGGGTATTTTCAAGCGGGTAATAGGCCAGCTGCTGGTTCCCGACGGTCTGCGGCACCGGGGTGCCAAGGCTTCCGTCCGTGTTGATGGGATAGACGACCAGCGCGCCCGGCCCTGGGTTCAGGTCGGTAAAGGTGGGCTGGTAGTTATCGACGACATAGAGCTGCGTGCCATCCTTGCTGATGGTGATCGCGGTCGGCTCCGAGCCGGGAGTGGTGTACTGCGCGCCCGGGTACAGCTTGGCATCGGTACCGATGCCGAACTCAACCAGAGTGTTGTCGTCATGATTGATCACGTACAGGTTCTTCCCGTTGGGCGAGGCGACCACGCCCACAGGATTGCGGCCGATGGTGGGATACGGCGAGTTCGGGATCTGCGTCAGTGCGCCCGAAAGCGAATCTACCCTGTAGACGTTGATCTGCCCGGGGTTGTTCTTCGACGAGGCGACATACAGGTAGTCAATCGTGTTGCTGACTCCGCAGGAGGTCATGGCCAGGATTGCGCCTGTTCCTGCTACTGCCGCCAGAGTCTTACGGCCAAAACTTTTCAACGTCATCTGCTTCCTTCGTCCTGAACCGTTGGGCCAGGAACACTGATTTGGGTGTTGCTTGCACGCCGGATATCAACTGCTTTAGCGTACATTCGCCGTTGCCAGGCACCAGCTCGGCGTGCCCACTGTCGGGAATGTACCGGCCGCACGCAGGGGGACCAGCGCGCCGGATTCGGGCGAGAACTGCCGCCCGGTAATGCTGTTGTCCGCGGAGCCGGCCGTGTAAATAAATTGGTTCGAGGGGTCCTGCAGGATACACACCACCCCGGAGACAGTCCCGGTGGCATAGGGCGCATTCAACGTAGGATTATCCAGATGCCCGGTCGAAGAGTTGATGACATAGCCGCTGATGTCGCTCGCACCCAGGGTAGTTCCTGTAGCCGGACCCGCATTGGCGACGTAGACAAACTTGTCGGTGCTGTCGACGATCAGCTGGACTGGACCGCCGGCGTTGCTTTGAGTATTCACGATCGGGTTGCCCAGCACCTCGGTAAGCGCTCCGCCCGTGCTGCTGGTATAGGTGT
>CAXUND010000136.1:0-6734 GCA_964252445.1 uncultured Acidobacteriaceae bacterium
CCCTCGTCGAAGCCCACGTAGCCGGGAGGCGCGCCGATCAGCCGCGCCACCGCGTGCTTTTCCATGTACTCCGACATGTCGATGCGCACCATGTTCTGCTCGTCGTCGAAGAGAAACTCGGCGAGCGCCCGCGCGGTCTCCGTCTTACCCACGCCCGTAGGCCCGAGAAACAGGAACGAGCCGATCGGCCGCTTGGGATCGCTGAGGCCCGCACGCGACCGCCGGATCGCATTTGCGACCGTGGTGATCGCCTCATCCTGGCCGATGACCCGCTCCTTAAGCCGCGACTCCATGGTGACCAGCTTCTTGACCTCGCCCTCAAGCATCTTCGAGACAGGGATCCCGGTCCACTTGCTGACGATGGCGGCAATATCCTCCTCGTCGACCTCTTCCTTGAGCATGCGCTGGCCGCCGGCCCCCCCGCTGGATAAAGAGTCTTGAATCGCGTTCAACGAACGCAACTCGGCCTCAAGCTTGGGCAGCTCACCATACTGGATCTGCGCCGCGCGCTCGAGCTTGCCCAGGCGGGTCTGCTCGTCGGCCTCAAAACGCAGTCCTTCAATCCTGCGCTTGACTTCGCTCAGCCGCGTGATCGCCTCGCGCTCCTTCTGCCAGCGCGCGCGCAGGCCGGTCGCCTGCTCCTTGAGCCGCGCCAGGTCGCGCTCGACGATCTCGCGCCGCTCGACCGAGTTCGGATCCGTCTCGCGCTTCAACGCCGCGCGCTCGATCTCAAGCGAGGTCGACTCGCGCTCCAGCTGGTCGATCTCTGTCGGCACAGAGCCGATCTGGATCGCCAGCGACGCTGCTGCCTCATCGACCAGGTCAATCGCCTTATCCGGCAGGAAGCGGTCATAAATGTAGCGATGCGAAAGCGTCGCCGCGGCCACAATCGCCGAGTCCTTGATGCGGACCTTGTGGTGAGCCTCGTAGCGCTCCTTCAGCCCGCGCAGGATGGCGACCGTGTCCTCGACATTCGGCTCCCCCACGAAGACGACCTGGAAGCGCCGCTCAAGGGCGGCGTCCTTCTCGATGTACTTGCGATACTCGTTCAGCGTGGTCGCGCCGATTGCGCGCAGATCTCCGCGCGCGAGCGCGGGCTTGAGCATGTTCGAGGCATCCATCGCTCCCTCGGCAGCGCCCGCGCCCACCAATGTGTGCAGCTCGTCGATGAACAGGATGATCTCGCCGTCGGCATCCGAAATTTCCTTGAGGATGGCCTTGAGCCGGTCCTCGAACTCGCCGCGGTACTTCGCTCCGGCGACCATCGAGCCCAGATCGAGTGAAACCACCCGCTTGTTTTTCAAGATCTCAGGCACATCACCCGACACGATCCTCCGCGCAAGCCCCTCGACGATGGCAGTCTTGCCCACGCCGGGCTCGCCGATCAGGACGGGATTGTTCTTCGTCCGGCGCGAGAGCACCTGCACCACGCGGCGAATCTCTTCGTCGCGGCCGATCACCGGGTCAAGCTTGCCGCGCCGCGCGAGCTCGGTCAGGTCCTTCGCATACTTTTCGAGCGACTGGTACTTCGCCTCCGGGTTCTGGTCCGTCACCCGCTGCGAGCCGCGCACGCTGGTCAGCGCCTTGAGGATCGCGTCGTGGGTCGCGCCAAAGGAGGCCAGCAGCAGCTGCGCGCCGTCGTTCTTCTGCTCCGCGAGCGCCAGCAACAGGTGCTCGGTGGAGACATACTCGTCCTTGAAGTTCTCTGCTTCCTTGGCCGCCTGGTCGAGCACCTTCTGCAGTGCGTTCGAGGGGCTGGGCTGGCTGGGAGAGCCCGATACTTTTGGCAGCCGCGCGATCGACTCGGCAACTTTGCCTTTGAGCTGCTGGGTGGGCACTCCGAGTTTTTCGAGAACGGGGACGATCACGCCGTCACGGTCTTCGAGCAGGGCTGCGAGCAGGTGCAACGGCAGCATCTCGGCATTGCCGTGGTCGGCAGCCAGTGTGCTCGCCTGCTGGACCGCTTCCTGCGATTTGACGGTGAACTTATCCCAGCGAATAGCCATGATGATTCCTTTTGCTCTCTAGATAAAGATACGGCGGGGCTCAATGCCCCGCCGTTCCGAAGTGACCCGGTGATGATTACGCGTTGGGCTGGTTCTCGATCTGCTTCGGTTGCTGCGGGGTTGGCATCGCGGTGCCATTGGTGCTCCGTCCGCCGACCTGCACTTTGACCTGCCGCGGCTTGGACTCGGCGCGCTTCTCAAGCTCCACCCGCAGTACTCCGGCGTCATAGTTCGCGCTGATCGATTCGGTATTCACCGTCTGCGGCAGGGTGAAGGCACGATAGAAGCTGCCGTAGCGGCGCTCGATGCGGTGATAGTTCTCCTGCTTCTGCTCGCCCTCAAACTTACGCTCGCCACGAATGGAAAGCGTGTTGTTTTCGACCTCAATGTTCAGGTCCTCCTGCTTGAGGCCGGGCACTTCAAGCGCGAGCACCACCTTGTGCTCGTCCTCGAAGATGTCAACCGGCGGGTTAAACGCGGCGGTTGCGAGCGCATCAGACTCGCCGGCGCCGGCGCGGCTGTAGTCCTGGAAGAGGCTGTTCATACGATTCTGAAGGGTAGCAAGGTCGCGGAAGGGATCCCAGCGAGTGATAACCATGGTGTTCGTCTCCAAGATGGTTTTTGAAGTGGTGGCTGATCTGGCAGCCACTTGATCTGATTCAGAGTATAGCACGAAGGTTGCACATAATATGAGTGACATCGTGTCATATCCTCGGTCGCTCGTGAAGTAATGCATGCCGCCGGCCCGCATCCAACGCTGCATTCACCAGGACCATGCTTCCATGCCGTTTGATCGCCGCTCCTTCCTCGCTGTCTCCGGCAGCTTCGGACTCGCCTCTACACTTTTTCCTGGCGCACTCTACACCCTGGCCGCGCAAGCATCGGGCGAGCCGAAGTCAGCGGCTGTCCGGCCGCGACCGCCTGCTGACCGAGCAAAGCCCGGAGGACTGGCCGACCAGCTTCCGCGTGGCGCGTTTTATCCCGCGGTTGAATACATCCAGGCCAATCGCGCCCGTACGCTGGCCATCGAGCAGGTGTCGGCGGTCTTCAGGCAGGTCGATGTCATCGTCGCTCGACCAGGACGAGCACCAGCAGCAGCAGCGCGATCTCGATCAGCAGGGCGCGGTTGCCGACATGCACCACCGCGAAGCCGCCGAGGGCCGCTCCTGCCAGGAAGACGCCGCAGATGACCCCGAAGATGCGAGTTGCATTCAGTGCCTGCCTGCGAGTGTCTGCGTCTCGCCCGAAGCGCCAGTCAAAGACGCCGACGCTGAGCATGCGCAGGTTGCCGGTGGTGAAGGTCGAGTTGTAGCTGTACCCAGCGACACTGCGAAAGGTCTGCACCTGCATCGACGCGGCGAAAGCAATAGAGTTGGTGAAGACGAAGTCTGACGTTTTCTCAGGCATCCACGCCAGCACCAGCAGGGTAGCCATCTCGATGACCAGCACCGCCGCGTAGGGGCTCATGCGCAAGTGCCGCATCGGCCGCAGGTCGAGCGCGCGTGCGGCGAAGATGCCTAGCAGGAACATGACGATGGGCGGCAGGTGGCGCAGCGAGCCATTCGCAAGCGAGTGGTTTGCTCCGCGGCTCACCAAGGTCTCAACGCCGAGCAGGACGACATTGCCGGTCATGGCGTTAGCGAAGACGTGCCCGTGACCGACGTAGGTGAAGCCATCGAGAAAACCGCCGGCAGTCGCCAGCAGGCTGCTGACGCTGAGGTGCTCGGCGCGTGCCTTCACCTCGGCGGTACCGCGCGGCAGCGGGCCGACAGGCTGGCTGCCGGAGGTGCCGGGAAGCTTCGAGGGAGCGGGTTCAGCCAACGGAATCCTTTCCAAAGGTTAGTTGCGCCAAGGCACGCGCATGGTCCGCTCTACTCCCGCTCTACTGTCCTGCTCTACTGTAAGGGTATGCCGCTGGTGGTCGCCGAACGTCTGTTGAAGATCTACTCTGGCCCCGTGCCCGTAGTCGACGATGTTTCCTTTTCAATTGAAGCCGGAGAAACGCTGGGCCTGGTGGGCGAGTCGGGCTCGGGCAAGAGCACGATTGCGCGCATGGTCCTGGGGTTGGTCGAGCCCACCTCGGGAACGGTGATGTTTGAGGGTCGCGCGGTGACCGGCGCCTCTGGCTCCGCTCTGCGAGCGATGCGGCGGCAGATGCAGCCGGTCTTCCAGGATCCATTCGCCGCGCTCAACCCTCGCATGCGAGTGAGGGAGATCCTGGCCGAGCCGTACGTCATTCATCGGCATGAGGCCGCGCGCACGCGGGCGGTCCTTGACGCCGCCTGTGCCGAGCTGCTCCGGGTGGTCGGCCTCGATGGCTCGGCGCTGGCGCGGTACCCGCACGAGTTTTCCGGCGGCCAGCGGCAGAGGATCAACATCGCCCGGGCGCTGGCGCTGCGGCCTCGCCTGCTGGTGCTTGATGAGCCGGTCTCCGCGCTCGACGTGAGTGTCGGCGCACAGGTGGTGAACCTGCTGCGCGAGCTGCAGCGCGAGTTTGGGCTCACCTACCTGTTCATCACCCATTCCATGCCGCTGGTGCGGTATCTCGCGACCAACATCGCGGTGCTCAAGGGTGGCAGGCTGATGGAGCTCGGCCCCGCGGCCTCGGTTGTATCGCAGCCGCAGGACCCCTACACGCAACGGTTGATGGCAGCGACGCCATCCTTGCGCGACAGCTATTAAAGATGCTGCCAGCCGCCCGGCTTCAGCGCGGAGCGCTCCCCGCCTGGAGCAATCAGCAACATGCGCGGGCCGCGAGGAGATCGCGGGACCATCCGGCCGATGCGGGTCACGGCCACTCCGGCAATCCTGCGCGGAACTCGTCGCGCCGGCGGAGTCGTGAACAGCAGCTCGTAGTCTTCGCCTCCATGGAGAGCAAGCATGAGGTCGGCGCCAGGCGCAATCGGCAGCGCCGACCGTTCAAGTTCCGCGCCTAGGCCCGACTTCAGGCACAGGTGCTCGAGGTCCGTCGACAGACCGTCGCTGACGTCGATGGCCGCCGAGGCAAGCGCAAGCAGACGTGGACCGACAGCGCAGTGCGGCACAGGAAAGAGGTGCGGGTGCGATGCGGCGTCGCGGCGCAGCCGTTGAAACCTGCCGGGCTGCTGCGCGAGATACCTTAACTCTGCCGCAGCCCCGCCGAGTGTTCCGGTGACGTAGATTGAGTCACCCTCGCGCGCCCCTGAGCGCAGCAGAGCGCGCCCCTGCGGCACGGCCCCCAGAACGGTGATGTCGGCTGATAGAGCGCCCGGCGCCTGAGCCGTATCGCCACCCGCAAGCGGCACGCCGTGCTCGCGGGCCAGCGCCAGCAGACCGCGCGCGAACCGCGATGCCCAGACGCTAGCGAGCTCCGGCGGCAGGGCAACCGAAAGGAAGGCGGCGATCGGCCGCGCGCCCATGGCCGCCACGTCGCTCAGTCCGCGGGCCAGGCAGCGGTGCCCGACGGACTCAGGCGTATGCCAGTCGCGGCGGAAGTGCACACCTTCCAGCGACAGGTCGGTGGTGACGACCATCTCCTCGCCAGGTCGCGGCCTGAGGATGGCGCAGTCATCCCCGATGCCTAGTCGTAGTCTGCCGTGCTCGCCTGCAGCCTGCCGGCGCAGGGAAGCGATCCACCGCGCCTCGCCCGAAGCCTTCGGGCTCAAGGCTCTACACCGGTTACGTCGAGCGAGTAGAAACTCAGGGCTGCGTCTCCCTGCTCGAGCACACGAAATCGCCGCAGCAGGCCGTAGGTCCCGGCAAGAGGCTGCTTGCGACGATGTTCCGCGATGACCACCGCATGCTCCTGTAGCAGGCGGCGTGACTCGCCGCCGAGCAGCTGCAGAGCCGTTGCGTACTCGGAGGCGAGTTCATACGGAGGATCAAGGAAGACGAAGCGGAAAGCGCCTTCATCCGTCGACGATCGCAGCCAGGTCGCTACCCGGCGCGTATCGATGGACGCCGTGGTACAGGCCGCGACCGCGATACCCAGCGCTGCCAGGTTGGCGCGGATCGCGGATAGCGCGGCCGACGCGTTCTCAACGAACACCGCTCGCGCCGCACCGCGGCTGAGTGCCTCGATCCCTGCTGCTCCCGACCCCGCATAGAGGTCGGCGAAAGCCGCACCGGCAACCTGCGCTCCCAGAACGTTGAACAGCGTCTCCCTCAGCCGGTCTGAAGTAGGGCGCGTCGCCATGCCTCGCGGCGCTATGAGCAACCGCGACCGATACTCGCCGGCAATGACGCGCATAGCTTCATCATAGTCAGCGGACGTAACCGGTCGAACGGGGTCACGGCTTGCGGCCGCTCGCGCGGAGAGATGCAGCCCCGCCCGGGAGGAAAGCGCAAGGCGTCCTCTCCCTCTACAATCCAGAAAGGCCGCCCGCTCGTTTTCTCTCTCGACGGCGCCCCAAGGAGAACGAGAGCGATGCGTGGATGGTCCTTTCCGCTCGGTCGATGGTTTGGTGTCGACGTGCGGATCCACACGTTCTTCCTGATGCTGCTGGCGGTGGCCATGGCCTCCGCCAGTGTGCTCGATGCCAGCGGCTGGCGCGGCATCCTGTTATGGCTGCTGCTGCTGTTTGCCGTCTCCGCCCGCGAAACAGCAAGGGCGATGGTTGCCACCTTCAACGGCCTCCGGATTCGCAGCATCCTGCTGCTGCCGATCGGGGGGCTGTTTTCCTGGGCAAACCCTGACAGTGTGGAGCGCTCCTCGAGCCCCGCCATCGAAACGGCGCTGGCAGTCGTCGG
>CAXUND010000137.1:0-6613 GCA_964252445.1 uncultured Acidobacteriaceae bacterium
GCGCCGGAGCGGGCGCGCTCACCTTCAGCGGCTCCAGCTTCGGCGGATCAGGCATCTTGACCTTGGGCGGCTCGATCAGTTTTGGCTGTGCCACCTCAACCTTCGGAGGAGGCGGCATCTTGACCTTGGGCGTCGGCGGCACGTAGGGCTTCGGCTGTGCCATATAGACCAGCTGCGCCTTCTCATAGCGCACATGCGCCTCGTGTATCTGCGACACCGTAAACAGCAGCAGGACCACGCCGGCCACCAGGTTTACAGCAAAGCTGGCCCCGAAGGAGCCGAAACGGTTCTTCGGTTCCGGCAGCAGGCCAAACCTGCTTGCCTCATCGATCGGCTCACTTTTCTGCTTGCCTGGCTTGACGCTTTCGATGGCTCCGCCTGCTCCGTCTCGAGTGCTAACCATAGTTACCTTGTCCATGTAGTTCGACAGCTTTGTTCGCAACCGTCCGCCGTGCTGCTCGCCTTGTTGCTCTGGGTACCGGTCGCTCCTTGTTATGGATGCAGAGCGAGACCTAGGTACGTTTGTAACATCTGACCCGTCGCGAGGAAAAAAGACGCCTTCGTCGGTGATATTCGTTGAAAGTTGTGGCAAGGGTACCGGCTCCGTTACCGGCCCTCCCAACGATTTGTTGTCCACGCATTACCTCCGTGACAGATCGTTCCGGGCTCGGGAATGTTGTAGCGCGGATGCCGTCCCAGCCCGCTTCTAAGGACGAAGACACCCGGATTCCCGCTCCTGCTTCAAACATCGGTCCGAAACTCAAATCCAAGAGGGTAAACTTGCGTTTGCAGTCAGACTTCCCGGGTTGGATGGCACGGGAATGCTGCGAGAGGATGCAACCTTGAAAATTTTGGTGACAGGTGGCGCGGGATACGTCGGCGGCACGGTAGCGCAGCTTCTGATGGATTCGGGGCATAACGTCGTGATCGTCGATAATCTCTGCCATGGGCATCGCTCGCTGGTGCCGAGGGGTGCCCGCTTTGAGGAACTGTCGATCGAGAACCGGCCTGCCATGGAGAAGCTGTTTAAGGAAGGCGATTTCGACGGTGTGATGCACTTTGCCGCCCTGATAGAGGCCGGCGAAAGCATGAAGCGGCCTGAAGTCTACTTCCGCAACAACTCTGCCTCCACCCTGGCGCTGCTGGAAGCCATGTTGGCGACCGGTGTCACCCGCCTGGTATTCTCCTCAACCGCCGCTGTTTACGGTGAGCCTCGGTCGACGCCGATCCTTGAAGACGCCCCGCTCGAGCCCACCAACGCCTACGGCGAATCGAAACTCATTGTCGAGCAGATGCTCGGATGGCTGAACCGTGTGCACGGATTCCGCTATGCGAGTCTGCGTTATTTTAACGTTGCCGGGGCCGCGTTCGGGCGCGGCGAGGCGCACGAGCCGGAGTCGCACCTCATACCTCTGATTCTCGATGTGGCGTTAGGTCGCAGAAAAAGCATCAAGATCTTCGGCCAGGACTACCCCACCAAGGACGGCACCTGCATCCGCGACTACGTTCATGTCGCCGACCTGGCCCGCGGACACCTGATGGCCTTTGAGGCGCTCTCGACGCGCGACAAGCTGATCTACAACATGGGCAACGGGCGCGGCTTCACCGTTCGCGAGGTGATCGAGTCGGTGAAGCGGGTGACCGGCCGGCCTATCGAAGTGATCGAAGAGCCCCGGCGACCCGGTGACCCGGCCGTGCTCGTCGCCAGCTCCGACAAGATCGCCCGCGAGCTGGGCTGGCGCCCCGAGTTCAACCAGGTCGATGCCATTGTCGAGAGTGCCTGGGAGTGGCACCAGCAGCGGTACCAGCGCACCGTCGCCTGAGTCCCCGCTGATCGCGACCCGGACACGGTCAAGCGGTCGTACTACGGCCGCAGCCCGCGCTAGACACCTTCTGGAGCAACGGCTTACTATGCCTTCCGGTGCGGGCGCCACGATCGTCCACGCTCATTCTCCCTCTCCCGGAGTGCCAGCAATGCCCCCTTTTCTCCCTGTCCGTGTATCCGCGCGCCCCCGCCGCTTCTGGCGGAACCTGTGCTTCGTTTTCCTGGCTCTCCTCGCGGGCAGCTGCGGGTTCTCCCGGGCGCAGAGCGATCCGCCCATCCCTTCCGGCGACATCCGCATTCACTACCATCGGACCGACGCCAACTACACCGGATGGACGGTCTACGCTTTCTATGACACCACCGAGAACACGAACGACTACGGAGGCGGACCGGTCCAGGTGACCGGCACGGATGGCTACGGCGCCTACTTCGACGTAGGCGTGACCTCGGGCGCGCAGAACGTGGGCCTGATCATCCACAATCCCACCGCGCCCGGAGGCGACGTCAAAGACCCCGGCGTCAATGAGTTTGTCGACCCCTCGACCGAGGGCATCGAGTTCTGGGCCTACACCGGCATCGGCAAGCTCTACAACACGCCCCCGAGCCTGACCAATCCAACCGCGCTGCTGCCCGGCTACGCGCGCATCCACTACTACCGTCCGGACGGCAACTATGCCAACTGGACCACCTACACCTTTGAGGACACGGCCGAGTACACCGGCGACTTCAACGACGGACTCACCGGCGTAACCAATTACGACTCCTACGGCGCCTACTTCGACGTGGCGCTGATCAAGAACGCCCAGAACATCGGCGTCATCGTGCACAACATCTCGACCGGCGCCAAGGATCCCGGCCCGAACCAGTACCTGAATGTCGGGACCTACCTGCAGGGCTGGGTCATCTCCGGCGTCGATACCCTCTACACCACGCAGCCCACACCGGCGCAGCTGCTCCAGGGCGTCTTCGATCAGCAGCAGGCGTACTGGATTGACCGCAGCCACATCCTCATCCAGCCCGGCTACTACAACGCCAACTGGACCTACGCCCTGAACGGCAGCTACAACGGCGGCATCACCCTGGGTTCGAACGGGCTTTCAGGCGGTGTGCAGGTCCCGCTGACCGCCGGCGGAACCCTCTCAGCCGCGACGCTGGCCCGCTATCCGCAGCTGGCTTCCTACAAGGTGCTCACCATCCCTGCACAGGCAACCGACGCGCAGATCGCCTACGCGCTCAAGGGGCAACTGGCGCTCTCGGCCAGCATGAACGGGACGCTTGAGTACGCGACCGGGCTGCAGATCGGAGGCGTGCTCGATGACCTCTTCTACTACAGTGGCCGGCTGGGCGTGATCTATGGTGACAACGGCGCCATCAGTCTCAAGCTCTGGGCGCCGACGGCGCAGAGCGTCAGCGTGCAGCTGTTCCAGAACCCGACGGACACCACTCCGCAGCTGACTCTGCCGATGACCGAGAAGAACGGCGTCTGGACCGTCCAGGGAGACCAGCGCGGCAACGGACTCTATTACCTGTACTCGGTGCAGGTCTACGTCCCCTCAGCGCAGGCGGTCATGACCAACCTGACCACTGATCCCTACTCGATCGATCTATCGCTGAACGGGGGTATGAGCCGCATTACCAACCTGGACTCGGCCGCCACCAAGCCTACGGGATGGGACGAGACCGTCTCGCCGCCGCTCGCCAGCGTCAACGACCTGAGCATCTACGAGCTGCACATCCGCGACTTCAGCGCGGGAGACAACACCGTGCCCGCAGCGTTGAAAGGAACCTACGATGCCTTTGCGCTGCCCACTTCGAACGGTGTCCAGCACCTGCACCAGCTGGCACAGGCCGGGCTCAAGGCGATCCACATCATGCCCAGCTTCCACTTCGCCAGCGTGAACGAGGATAAGTCGACCTGGCAGACGACCCCGGACCTCAGCGTCTTCCCGCCGGCAAGCCAGACCCAGCAGGCCGACGTCGCTGCCGTGCAATCCTCCGACGCCTACAACTGGGGCTATGACCCGGTGCACTACATGGCGCCCGAGGGCAGCTACGCCATCAATCCCACCAACCGCGTCTTCGAGTATCGCGTGATGGTCGAGGCGCTCCACCTCTCCGGCCTGCGCGTGATCCAGGACGTGGTCTTCAACCACACCAATGCCGCGGGCGAGGCTCCAAACTCCAACCTCGACGAAGTGGTGCCCGGCTACTATCACCGCTACGACGCGAACGGCGTGCTCGAAAACACCTCCTGCTGCCCGGACACGGCAAGCGAGCACCGGATGTTTGAGAAGCTCGAGATCGATACCCTGCTCCTGAACGCCAAGGAGTACAAGATCGACGGCTTCCGCTTCGACGAGATGTACCAGAACTTCCTCTACGACATGCAGGACATCAAGAACGCTCTCGGTGCACTGACAATCGAGAAGGACGGCGTCGACGGGTCGAAGATCTACATCTACGGCGAGGGCTTTAACGCCGGCGGCACGGCCAACAACGCCATTGGTCCCGCGGCCTCGCAGCTGAACCTCTACGGCTACGGCATCGGCACCTTCAACGACCGCATCCGCGATGGCGTGCGCGGCGGTGGCCCGTTCGATGACGAGCGGGTCCAGGGCTTCGCCACCGGCCTGTTCACCGACCCAAGTGCCTTCACCGCCGGCAGTATGGCAACCTCAGACCAGCAGACAGCACTGCTGCAGGGGTCAGACTGGATCCGCGTGGGGCTTACCGGAAACCTGCGCGACTACGAGTTCACCGACTATACAGGCAGCACGGTTACCGGTTCGCAGGTGAGCTACAACGGCGTTCCTACGGGCTACACGGCCACGCCGATCGAAGCCATCAACTATGCTTCGGTTCACGACAACCAGGACCTCTTTGACGCAATTCAGCTGAAGGCTAGCTACTCGGACGACGAGCCCACGCGGGCGCGGCGCCAGGTGCTGGCCAACAGCATCATCGAACTCGGCCAGGCGCCCCCGTTCTTCTATGCGGCAGACGACCTTCTGCGTTCAAAGGACATGGACCAGAACAGCTACGACTCCGGTGACTGGTTCAACAAGATCGACTGGTCCGGCCGGGGCGACAACTGGGGAATCGGGCTGCCCATCGCGAGCCAGAACCAGGCCCAATGGCCGCTGATGACGCCGCTGCTCTCAAACCCGGAGTACACGCCCTCCGCCGAGACCATCACCACCACGAGCAAGGTCTTTCAGGATTTTCTGAACATTCGCTACAGCTCGGGATTGTTCCGGATGAAGAGCTTCGATGAAATCCAGCAGAACCTGACCTTCCTGAACACCGGCGTGGGGCAGACGCCGGGCCTGATTGTGATGCTGCTTGAAGCCAACGGCGGAAATTACGGCGAGTACAAACACATCCTGGTGGTCTTCAACGCCGTCAACACACAGCAGACGTTTACCGACAGCCGGCTGCGGGATATGGGACTGATGCTGGACCCATACCAGGCAAACGGGTCGGACTCGGTGGTGAAGGGCGCGACCTTCGACTCGAAGGCCGGCTCGGTGACGGTGCCGGCGCTGACCACGGCCGTGTTTGTGAAGTGATGAAAAGCCGGCGGAGACTTCGGTCTCCGCCGCTAGAGCAATTTACGCCAGAATCTTCGTGCGGCTGATGCAATGGTTCTCGACTACGCCTACGATCGGTAAGTCGTTCATCTACGACTTGCTCCACGCCTAGTTTGTTTCGCGCACAAGTTTACCGGCAAAGAAAGAGACTCAGAGAGCGGCTTAGATGATTTCGGCCCGCGCTATTATGCGTCTTCTATGGGCCGCTTTATGTCCCCAGATGATGTAGGTGGCCATCTCGAAGACCCGCAAACTCTGAACCTGTACAGCTACGTCGGCAACAATCCATTGTCGCGCACCGATCCAAGCGGCCACGACTTCTATCAATCATGCCAAACGCAGTCCGCTACCTGCGGGTCTCAGGTGATCGGTAAAGACGTGAAGGGTAAGGATGTATCGCAGTTGGTGTCCGGGACAACGGACTCGAATGGCAAGTTCAGCGCAACCGTCGTAACAAGTGCTTCGCTTGGTCAAGCAGGGAGCGGCAACACGGCTGCCGTGAATGGAAATGGGGTGCAGATCACGACTGGAACCGGAACTGCGAATCAGCAGACCGGACAAGGAATCTTCATCGCCAATACGCCCGCTGCAAATATCCAAGGACAAGGCGCAGGTTGGAACCAGTTCACGTTCCATATCGACGGCAACGACATCGCCCACGGCGTTCTGACGTCTGGCGAGGCTACCTACAACGGACCGGGCGGTCGTCAAGGAATGATGGATACGCTAAATGGCATGAAAGCTGGGAACAATGGACCTTGGAACTATCCCGGTGAGGATTACTACAACCCATACCATCAGGGCGATCACAACATGCGCTCCAGCATGGGTGACCATCCCGTTCTTTTCGACTATGGGCCTTCCCCACACTTCCCAGTGCCAAGCGCAGGCACAATCGTTCCTCACTTCCACGTTGATAACGGAACGGGACCCTTGCATCTGAACTGCGCTGCGAGAGGAGGGACATGCTACTGATGCTGATGGCGATATCGTCCCTCGTCCTTGTGACGGCAGCAGGCGTGTGCTTCCGGGGGGAAGGTCGAACCCTTACTGGAGTGCGGAGGGGGATGTTCTGGCTGGGGTTGGGGGGAGGTGGGCTGAGTGCAGCGGTTCTCCTTGTCTTTTTGCTGCACGCCTATAGAGTTGCGCGTGGCAAAGCCCCGGTTGATCTTGACCGCCTCTACCCTGTGTTCTCAAT
>CAXUND010000138.1:0-6453 GCA_964252445.1 uncultured Acidobacteriaceae bacterium
TGGCCGGGAAAGCGCACTGGGCGCTGTTGCTGAGCGGCCTGCTGGTCCCCGTCCTGCTGCTGAGCGGCTGCTTTCACCGCCAGCCACCCCCGCCGCCACCGGCCGCCAGCGGACCGCCTGCGCTGCCGCCCTCGATGACGCAGATCCCGCCCGTACCGCCATCCATGCCGGAGCCGGAGAAGCCGGCCGTAGGACTGAATGACAACAAGCCCGTCCCAGCGCCGGCGCCTGCACCCCTTCCCAAGCGGACGGTCCGTCACAAACGGGTTGTGGACGGTGGGACTGCTCCGGCCACGGCTGCAAACACAGGCGCGCCCGCAGCATCGCCGGGCGCGACCGGAACCACAACGGCTGCGAGCGCCGCCGAGAGTCCCGCGGCGGCCAATCAGCCCCCGGGAAAAGCGCCCGAGCTTGGCCAACTCTCTGCCGGCAACAGCTCCGACACCAAGGAACGCTCCAGCATGATGGACCAGATCCACGCGCTTGAGCTAAGGCTGGCCGGTGTGAAACACACCCCTACCAATGACGAGGAGGCTGTGCAGATTCGCCTCTTTCTGGGCAAGGCGCGCCAAGCCACCCTCTCAGACGATCTGGACGGTGCGCGCACGCTCGCACTCAAAGCCAAGGTCCTGCTGGATGAGATCTCAGACCTCTGAGTCCTGCTCGCGCTTGCGGCCGGCAGACACCCCTTCAACCGCTTTCACACTGGAGACCGCTTCCATGCTGCTTAACCGCCACGCTGCTCTTTTTCTCTGCGCCGCTGCTCTCTTCCGCGGAACCGCTCCTGCCGCTGCAGCCGGACCGTATCACCTGGAAACAAAGTGGTCGATCGGAGGTGAGGGCGGCTGGGACTATCTTGCGGTGGACCCGCAAAACCCACGCCTTTATGTGACCCACGGCAACCGCGTCGAGGTCATAGATACGGGCAGCGGCAAGATCGTGGGAGCAATTACCGGCCTTCAGGGAACGCACGGCGTCGCCTTCGACGATGACAACAAGTTCGGCTACATCTCCGATGGCCGAGCGAACGCGGTGGTCGTCTTTGAGCGCGCCACGCTCAAGACCGTCGCCTCCATTCCCGCGGGTACCAATCCGGACGGCATCGCCTTCGAGCCGGTCACCAAAACGGTCTGGGCCTTCAACGGTCGAAGCAAGAACGTAACCGTCATCGATACAAGATCGCAGAAGGTCGTCGCGACCATTAACCTGCCGGGAAAACCCGAGTTCCCGCAGGCAGACGGTAAAGGAATGGTCTTTGACAACATCGAGGACACTAACCAGATTGTGCGGCTGGACGCTCACGCCCTGAAAGTTACGGCAACCTGGCCGGTGCCTGGCTGCGAATCGCCCTCCGGCCTCGCGATCGACACCGCGAAACGACACCTGTTCCCGGTCTGCGACGGCAACCGGATGGCGGTGGTCGATGCTGATTCGGGCAAGGTGCTGGCGACCCCGGCAATCGGCAGCGGACCGGATGCGGCTGGCTTCGATCCCGCGCACTCGCTCGCGTTCTCGTCCAACGGAGAAGGTTCGGTAAGCGTGGTGGATGCCCGCGGCAGCGATTATCCTACCATTCAGACGGTGACTACGCAGCGAGGCGCGCGCACCATGGCCTTTGATCCCAACAATGGCAAGGTCTATGTCGTGACCGCACAGTTCGGTCCTCCACCCGCTCCCACCTCGGATAATCCCCATCCGCGTCCGGCGGTGCTGCCCGGCACCTTTGAGGTGCTGGTGCTTAGCCGCTGAGACACTCAGCGCTGTCCCTGGCCGCGTTCACGTCCGGCGGCGAATTGCACTGCGCTGCGTGCCAGCAGCAGGCCCAGCGCCACAAACAGCACCATGCCTGAGAAGGAGGCGAGCGACGGCACACGGCGCAGCAGCAGCGCCGCCATGCCCACGCAGCCGAGGATCGACAGCGCGAAGCTCACATCGTCGACAAAGAGCCCGTATATCTCGACCGCGATGGATCGCAGCCACTTCATACAGCGGCCCGCGTGGATTGCCGCTGGCGCTTGCACAAGGAGATGGTGAGCAGCGCGATCAGCAGGTAGCCGAGCACCATTGCCGGGATCGACCAGTCTCCACCCGGCCATCCGAGGCCCAGCCCTTCTCCAACCCAGAAGGTCCCAAAAGCCGACAGAAGTACCCCAACGAAGAATTTCAGCAGGTTCTCCGGCACCCGTGCCAAGGGCCGATGCAGCGCAACGCCGAGAGCCGCCACGACGACCATGGCAGCGAGAGCCCCGAGCCCGGCCGGAACCAGCAGGCCGGTTCCTCCCGCACCGATCGCGATAATGATGAAGACGACTTCTGTGCCTTCAAGCATGGTGATCTGAAAGGTTGCGGCCATGGCTACCCGGTCCCAGCGGGCTTGTGCCGGGCCCATGAGCCTCTGCTTGCTCTGACGGAAGGCGGCGGCCTCGTCATGCAGAGGGATGAAGCCCGACGCGCGCAGAACTGCCTTGCGCAGCCATCGCAGTCCGAACAGCAGTAGGAGCGTGCCTACGACGATCCGGATCACCTCGAGCGGTATGCGCAGGAGCGCGGCGCCCAGCGCCGCTACGAGCAGGAGGAGCAAGCAAAGCGCGGCGCCGCATCCGGTGAGCGCGGAACGCCATCCACGAACGGTACCCACGGCCAGCACGATCGTCAGCGCTTCCACGCACTCGACCAGCGAGGCGAGGAAGGACGCGAGCATGGTCGGTGCGAGCTGCGCCCAGGAGGTTCCGAATGCGTGCATGCCTCACTTCCCACAAAAAAGCAGCGGCCTCCCGGGAGACCGCTGCTGGTTCGATGCAGGACGTGTACTACTTGCCGTGCTTCTGCTCCAGATGGCCGCCGAAACCGAAGCGCATGGCCGAGAGCACCTTGTTCGCGAATTCACCATTGTTGCGCGAGGAGAAGCGTGAGAACAGCGAGGCCGAAAGGACGTCGCAGGGCACGCCTTCATCCACTGCGGCGAGGATGGTCCAGCGGCCTTCGCCAGAGTCTGAGACTGAGCCGCTAAAGTTATCAAGATGCGGCTGTTGCAGCAGCGCGGCTGCGGTTAGATCTAAAAGCCATGAGGAGATAACGCTGCCCCGTCGCCAGACCTCGGCCACATCCTGCAGGGGAAACTCGTATTGGTAGTATTCCGGGTTGCGCAGCGGCGTGCTTTCGGCCGAGTGCTCCTGCTCCGCCGCCTTGCCGATGTTCGCATTCTTGAGGATGTTCAGGCCTTCAGCGTACGCCGCCATCATCCCGTACTCGATCCCGTTGTGGACCATCTTGACGAAGTGGCCGCCGCCGGTGAGTCCGCAGTGGAGGTAGCCCTCCTCGGAGGTCGAGGGCTCGGCCTGGTCGCGTCCGGTGGTGCGGGGTACGTCGCCCTTGCCGGGTGCGAGCGTTTTGAGGATGGGATCGATGTGCGCGACCGCCTCATCCGGGCCGCCGATCATCATGCAGTATCCGCGCTCCAGGCCCCAGATGCCGCCGGAGACGCCTACGTCGACATACTTGATGCCGCGGACCGCGAGATCCTTCGCGCGGCGAATGTCGTCGATGTAATACGAGTTACCGCCGTCGATGAGGATGTCGTCTTTTTCGAGGTGGGGCACGATCTTGTCGAGCATCGAGTCGACCGCGCCTGCGGGCACCATTAACCACACCACGCGCGGCTTCGCCAGCTTGCCCAGGAAGTCTTCAAGCGACTTCGAGCCGGTCGCGCCCTCGCCCTCCAGTTGGCCCACAGCCTTCTCGCTCAGGTCAAAGACTACCGCTTCGTGCCCGTTCTTCATCAAGCGGCGCACCATGTTCGCGCCCATCCGGCCCAGGCCTACCAATCCAATCTGCATCGTCTCTCCTTGAAGTCTTTCGCGTCTACGTCGGAAATAGCTGGTTCATTACGAAGCGGCCGGGAACTGGCGCGCAAAACAAGCAGAATCATACCCGCCCTTCGCCGTTCGAGGCCATCTTTTCTTGCACACATACTAAACGGGCAATCTGTCTGTCCGGTTAACGCTCAATCAGGCTTACACCGCCTTCGTCGGCAACGATCGCGACCGAAGCGATGTCGATGAACAGCCCGTGCTCGACCACGCCTGTGATCCCGCGGATGGCGAGCGCCAACGCGGACGGGTCGGGGATGGTGCCGCAATGGCAGTCGAAGATCCAGTTGCCTTCGTCGGTGATGTAGGGTCCGTCGCCGCTTTTTGCCGGGCGGCGGGCAGGGTTGATCCCGAGCGCCTCAAGCTTGCGCAGGACCGGAGCCGCAGCGAAGGGGATGACCTCGACCGGCAGAGGGAACTTGCCCAGCACCGGCACCACCTTGCCCGCGCCGACCACAACCACCATTTTTTTAGACGCGGTGGCGACGATCTTCTCATGCAGCAGCGCGCCGCCGCCGCCCTTGATCAGCGCCAGGCCGGGGCCGATCTCGTCCGCGCCATCGATGGTCACGTCGATCTCGCCCGCATCGTCAAGCGAGATCATGGGAATGCCCTGCTGCGCGGCCATCTCGCCAAAGGTTTTTGAGGTAGGCACGCCCTTGATCTTGAGCCCGCCGCGGATGCGCTCCGCCAGCGCCTCAATCATGTACTTTGCAGTGGTACCGGTGCCCACACCGACCACCATGCCGTCTTCGATGTAGTCCATGCTGCGCCGGCCGGCAGCGCGTTTTGTTTCTTCGATGTCGCTCATCGCGTTCTCCCCGCTGCCCAGCATACGCCGCTTTCAGGAGGAAGCTTCAAACTGCCACCGGCGCTGCCACTGCGCATCCTATCGAAAGTTGATCCCGATCTTTCAGGAGAACTATGGAATACGTCAACCTGGGCAAGACCGGCCTCAAGGTCTCCCGCATCTGTCTCGGCTGCATGAGCTATGCTGTCACGCCGGCGAAGGAAGCCGGACCGGGCACCCATCTCTGGGCGTTGAGCGAGGCCGACAGCGCTCCGTACTTCAAGCAGGCGCTCGATCATGGCATCAACTTCTTTGACACCGCGAATGTGTACTCGATCGGCCAGAGCGAAGAAGTATTGGGCCGCTATCTCAAGGCCAACGTCGCCCGCGACTCGGTCGTCATCGCCACCAAGGTCCGCTTCAACATGCGCCAGGAGCCGAACGGCGGCGGCCTCTCGCGTAAGGCTATCCTGTCGGAGATTGACCACTCGCTCCGGCGTTTGCAGACGGACTACGTCGACCTCTACCAGATTCACCGCTGGGACAACGAGGTGCCAATCGAAGAGACACTGGAGGCGCTGCACGACGTGGTCAAGACGGGCAAGGCTCGCTACATCGGCGCGTCGACCATGTACTCCTGGCAGTTTGCCAAGGCCCTCTACCTTGCCGACCTGCACGGCTGGACGCGCTTCGTCTCCATGCAAAACCACTACAACCTGCTCTACCGCGAGGAAGAGCGCGAAATGATGGGGCTGTGCCTGGCGGAGGGCGTCGGGGTCATCCCTTGGAGCCCGCTCGCGCGCGGCCGGCTGGCGCGGCCCTGGGGCGCTGAGGCGACCAAGCGGCTCGAAACCGACAAGTTCGGCGCGACCATGTACGCGAAGACGGAAGAGGCCGATCACGCGGTCGTGGATCGGCTGGAAGAGCTGTCAAAGGAGCGGGGCATCTCGCAGGCGACGTTAGCGCTGGCGTGGATGCTAACCAAGCCGGCAGTAAGCTCGCCGATTGTAGGCGCCACCAAGCCCCACCACCTCGACGACGCAGTCGCCGCAGTAGACGTAAAGCTGACGCCTGAAGAGATCGCCAGCCTCGAAGAGCCATATGTCCCGCACCCGGTGCTCGGGTTTTAGCGCATCGTGAAATGCAGGTGAGGGTAGACTCTTGGCAGAATGTCCTCACTTGCATGGAAGATCGGCAAGGTCCTGGTGATAGCTGGGGCATCGTGTGCGGGATTGTTGATCGCCGCATTCTTATTCTTGCTGTGGGATGTAGGAGGGGATAAGGACAAGCTCTTGCAAACTGCACCCTCACCGGACGGAGGGTACACCGCGCAACTACACGAGAACATTACTCCGGGAGGCATTACGGACGGTGGCCCAGATACTGCCTACGTTGTTCTATCGCACGGGCGCGACTCGGGACGCGTATTCACCACGGGCATTGACTGCTCATCTCATGATCCAACGATCGAGTGGATTGCTGCACGGGCGCTGCGAATCCGGTATACGAAGTGCAATGGCGCAGACGCCGCAGCGGATCGTATCGGATTGAGTCAGTGGATGGACATCGAGCTTCATTACGAGCCAGAGCATCCGTAGGCAGTCAGTTCCGAAAGTGTGTTGGATGAGCAGCGGTGATACCCTGTGCTGGCGGAAATTTGCGCAGGAGTCACCGAATGCAAAGTCGCATCAACGGCACCACCATGCCCGTGCTCGAGTTCATCCTTGAGCCCAATGAAGCTGTCATCTCCGAGGCCGGCGAGCTCAGCTGGATGTCCTCCTCGATCCAGCTCAC
>CAXUND010000139.1:0-6088 GCA_964252445.1 uncultured Acidobacteriaceae bacterium
GATCCGGCCCTGGCTACCGTGAACAACATCACCGGCGGCAGCGGCGGACCGTCCGCCACCGAGCTGACCTATGACACCGCGAACTCTGTGGTTCGCCCGCCCAGCTCGCCCGGCGAAACCACGACCGCAGCCGGAGTCCTGATTACGTGGAAGGCGCCGGCTTTTGGTGTGGTCCAGACTTACACCGTTTACCGCAGCTCGAACGGGGCCACGGCCATGGTCATCGGGAGCGTCAGCGGTGTGAATGGCAACCCGCCGGCGACGGAGTTCCTGGACACCAACCCGGATCTCACGTCAAAAGTAGTGGTCTACACGATTACCACCACCCTGGTCCCGGATAGCTTTGGACCCTCCCGCCAGAGTGGGCCGTCAGCACCGGCGGTGCTCAAGAACAACCAGAGCATCAGCCTCGCTCCGCTGCCGAGCTCGGTGCTGATCACCAACCCGCCCACGGTAACCGCGACTGCCATGACGAATGGCGCTCCGAATGGATTAGAGGTGTTCTTCAGCGCGGCCGGATCCTGCTCGATCAGCAGCCAATCGCTGGCCAGCAACGTCTCTTCGGCCACTGTGACCCTGGCCACCACTGGAAGCTGCACCATCACCGCCTCGCAACCAGGTACCACCATGTTCAATCCGGCAAACTCTGTGTCCGGCACGTTCATGGTGCTGCCGCAGGGTTCCAGCGCCAAATCGCAGACCATCAACTTCGCTTCGCTGCCGAACGTGCAATATGGCAGCTCGTTTTCGTTGAGCGCGTCGGCCTCATCCGGTCTGCCGGTCAGCTTCACCGCATCCGGCCCGTGCACGAACGCCGGCAAGATAAACGGCGCCGGCGTCTGCAGGATTACGGCGTCCGTGGCGGCGAACGGCACCTACAGTGCCGCCTCTTTGACGCAATCCTTCACCATTGATCCGGCAGTGCTTACAGTAGCCGCAAACAACCTGGTAAGTGCGCCCGGGCAGCCGATCCCGCCACTGACGTACAACTACGTCGGATTTGTCAATGGGGACACGTCCTCGGTGGTGAGCGGCGCA
The DNA here is from genome assembly GCA_964252445.1 of uncultured Acidobacteriaceae bacterium. Taxonomy (GTDB): domain Bacteria; phylum Acidobacteriota; class Terriglobia; order Terriglobales; family Acidobacteriaceae; genus EB88. The sequence goes on from CAXUND010000139.1 coordinate 1,039, forward strand.
CCCGCACTTTCAACCACCGCCACCCCGACCAGCAGTCCCGGCAGCTACCCCATCACAGTATCGACCGGCACGCTGGCGGCCTCGAATTACTCATTCCTCTACGTGAGCGGCACGTTGACCGTGCAGTCGACGAGTCAGAGTCAGACCATCACCTTCACCACGAATCCGCCGTCAACTGCCGCGTATAACAGCAGCTTTACGGTGGCAGCCACAGCCTCCAGCGGCGCTCCGGTATCCTTCACCAGTTCAGGAGCGTGCAGCAACTCCGGTGCGACCTACACGATGACCAACAGCACGGGAACGTGCTCGGTCATCGCGAACCAGGTAGGGAACGCGAGTTACGCGCCGGCGCCACAGGTCACGAAGACGGTGACCGCGACCGGGCCGCTGCTTAGCGTTTCGCCCTCAGCAATCAACTTCGGCCAAGTGTATCTGCGAAGCATCCACATGCAGACCGTCACGCTCACCAACATCGGAACCGCGCCCGTCACCATCAACGATCCATTTTTCTCAATTGTGAAAGGCGGCAACTCGAACGAGTTTCTGGCGGTCAGCCTGTGCCCGAGACCCCTAGCCGTAGGGAAAAGCTGCGGCGTGGTCGTTGTATTCACGGCCGGCCCCTTCTACACGCCGCAGGACGCGACCTTAGAGATCATGTCCAATGCACCGGGTAGTCCTCAGGCGGTTTCGCTCACAGCAACAGTGATCGATCCCCAGGTCTCCGTCAATCCAAAGAGCTTGCAGTTCGGAACGATCAAGCACGGCGCCAGCAGCACCCTAACTGTAACGCTTAGCAACCCCGGGGCGACGCCGTTGAGCCTGACGAACCTGAGCGTGACCGGTACGAATGCAAGCGCGTTCGCCGAGAGCAGTACCTGCGGCAGTTCTGTTGCAGCCGGTGCGAGTTGCACGGTTAGCGTCAAGTTCACACCACCCGCCGTGGGCACGTTCAACGCCAACCTGGCGCTCGCCGACAACGCTCAAGCCGGTGGCGGGACGCAGACAGTTCCGCTCTCGGGTACGGGTAACTAGGAGAAGTCGCTGCGTAGCAGAGGGGATGTTTACTGGCCGATCTTCTTATGAACTTCGGCCAGCAGCGGATCGTCCGGCGATTGCCCGCGAATCGCGAGATAGGATTTATAGGAGTCCGCGAAATTTGCGCTCTTCATTCCTTCGCGTGCACGTCCCTGATAGTAGTAAGTAGCGGGGAAATAGGAGTAAGTCGGCACATTGTCATCAAACAATTCGATGGCTTCGCCTCTCCGTTTAACACACAGATCGAATTCTGCGCCGGCCTCCTTGAACATTCCGGCGTCGAGATAGGCTCGACCCAGTTCGAGGCGGCCAATCCAGGTATCCAGTAGCTTGTTGGCGGCGGTGATCTGGTTGACAGCTTGTTTCGCATCCTTCCGTTCAAGCGCAATCATGCCCTGGATGATCTTGCTGTATGTCTGCGGCTCGCTCGACTGTTCGAGAGCGAGAGCCGTCGCAGCCTTCTGTGCTTTCTGAACATCTCCTGCCTCTGCGTAGAAGATGCCCATGAGAAAGAGGATTTGCGTCGACTGACTGTTAGCCCATGCTTTCCCCGCCGCAGCCGACGCTGCCGCCTGGTGACCTTGTAACTCCTCCACGTGCGCTAGTTTGGCGTACTTCCGAGCAGCATTGTCAGACATTTTGGCTGCCGCATCCACAGCGGCTCCCTGAGTCAAGATGCCCACCGCTTCTGCATATCTGCCCTGATACGTGGCCAGGTCGGCCAGGCCGTTGGTGGCTATGGAGGCGCTTCGGGCATCAAACTTCTCCAGTTGATGGTAGCTCGCGGCTGCCTGCTGGATCTGACCCTGTCCGAGTTGCGCTTCTGCCAGCACGAGGTACCCCTGGGCGGCGGTAGGACTGATCTCGAGCGCTGTCCGAGCCTCTTTTTCACTGGTGACAAAGTCGCTGGCGAACGCTTCGATAAAGGCAAGGTTCAACCGCTGCCCCACGCCCCGGGGAACAATTTGAACCGCATGCTGCGCCGCCTCCAGAGCCTTCGGCGCATTCCGCAACTGCGTGTAACACTCAGCTAGATTGTTCTGGCCGACCCGATCGGCAGGGTAGCGCACGACTAGCTGGGTGTACTGCTGCACACAGTTCTGCCAGTCTCCTAAGGTGAGATAGTAAAGACCCTGGTTGCGGTAGCGTTCCCGTTCAGTCATGCGATTTGAGTTGGCCAGAGCCATCTTCATATACTTCACCGCATCGCCGGACCTTCCCAGGTTCTGGGCCATGGCCGCCATGCCGGTGTACGCCCGCGCAAACTTTGGGTCTAACTGCGCCGACTTTGCAAAAGAGTCGAACGCCTCCTGAAACTTGCCTGCGAACTGTTCATCGACGCCCATGGCATCCTGATGAACGGCTTCGAGGGATGCGGCGGTAAAACCTCCGCTCACTTTCTCAAACTGCTGCGAGGGAGGCGTCGTGTCGCCCAACGCCTGGCGGATCGGGACCGCCAGCTTGGGGAGCTCGCTTAGGATGGCCTGCTTGTTGGCGACGGCCACGTCGGCTTTAGCGAGCACGTTGCCGCTGACTGCATCGAGCGCAATGGCCGCAATATCGTACTGGTCGCCTCGCAGGCTGATGTCGCCGGTGATCACCGCGTTTACGCCCTGGTTCATGGCGACGAGGCGTGACGACTGCTCATCCAGAACGTCGGTCGGGTTGGGGAGCTTCTTGGCCAGCTTACGCGCGTCTCCCCGGCTGTACACGTTGATAAAACTCGCACCTTCCATGGCTACGCCCAGCATCGGCTCCAGCGTGTTATCGAGAACCGAGTCACCCGTATGGTTGGCGAAGTCGCCGATCAGCACAGAGACGGGCCCGTGAGCCGAAAAGTTAACGGTATGTCTCTTGGTCATGAAATACCGCGCGCCTCCGCCAGCGGCGGCGACAACCAGAACGGCGGCCACACCTAAGCCGACTTTGGGAGACACTCGCAGCCGCGGCGAAGATGCGGAGATCTTCCCGCCATTGCCGCTTTGCCACGCTCGAAGGTCTGCATCCAGATGCTCCGCGCTCTGGTAGCGTTTCGCCGGCTCTTTTTCCAGGCACTTGACGACGATATTGCTCAGCGTTCCCGGGATGCTCTTATCGATGTGCACCAGGGGGGCGGCACGCTGCTGCGTGCGCATCAGCAAACTCGCAAGCGCGCTTTCCGCATGGAATGGAGTGGTGCCTGCCAACAGCTCGTATAGGATGAGCCCGACAGTGAAAATATCGGAGCTGGCCTTCACGTCCTGCCCCTGAGCCTGCTCGGGGGACATGTATTCCATCGTGCCCAGCATGGTGCCGGTCTGCGTCATGCCGTCGCCCGAGAAGGTGCGAGCCAGTCCAAAATCCATCAACACCACGCGGCCGCTCTTATCGATCATGATGTTGGCCGGCTTTAGGTCGCGATGAATTATCCCTTCCCGGTGAGCCGCGGCCAGGCCGCTGGCTACTTGCTCCATGATGTCGACTGCCTCGACAACCCCGAGCTTGCCGCGCTGCTTGAGCAGCTGGTGAAGGTTATCTCCCTCGACGAACTCCATGGTGATGAACTTCACACCCTGGGCTTCGCCCAGGTCGTAGATCCGAATCACATTGCGGTGGGTGACCTTTGATGAGAGCAGCAGCTCCTGTTTAAAGCGGGCGAGGATTTCGGGGTTCTGCGCCATCTCAGGGCGAATGACCTTCAGGGCGATAACCCGATCTACCTCCCGGTCCGCGACCTTGTACACGGCTCCCATGCCGCCCTGTCCCAGCAGTTCGAGCAGCTCGTACCGCCCGCCCAAAACCGTCCCAATCTCAAACAGGATCCCGCCGGGGCCGGCGCCGTTTGCGGCCGCGTCCGATCGGCTGAAGCGAGCTGAGCCTCCAGAGATCATGGTCTCCGCACCGAGGCGCGGAGCGCTGAACACTGTGGGCGCATCCGGAGCCGCGCCAGAAGACGCTCCCGGATGAGCAGTCAGGATAGTTGCTCCGGCGTCCAGAGCATCCCCGGCCTTCACAACACGCGCAGCAGAAGAGGAGTCGTCACCGGCCTTTGAAGAGTGAGCTACCTGATCGTCGGGAGACTCTGCTTCCCCTGGAACGCGGGTTTTATCGTTCCCAAAGGGAACATCATCCATAGCGCGTCTCAATCTGGCCGGGAATCAAGGGAAGGCGGCACAGGAGCCCCTTTAGAAAACGTGAAGACCAGTGTGTTGCCTGAGTATAAACGATTGCCGGTCATCGCTCGCGGGCCCGGAATGACCGAGTCCAAAGCCCTACAGCGCCGCCGGACAGGATCCCTGCAGGCGCTCTGTATGGCACCAGACCCTGCTCCGCAGAGGACGCTCCACCCAACCAGAGCGGGCACACTCCGGATTGCGGACCGACCCAATCGCCGCTGTTTACGGAACGATCGGCGCTGTAGGTTGTCGGCCTACTTTGTTTGCCGCCGGCATTGCACAACAGGGATTAGCGAGGCCACCTTGCCGCTGCCGAGCAGAGTTCGAACTCCGATGCGGCCTCTCACAGACTCGCCAGGAGGTATCCAGCTTCAGCATGGTGACCTTGACGCGCTTTTAGGATCCGTGGGGGACAAACTACGCGGTACCCGGTGCGGCCGCGTGACCCGCTTCCCGCTCTGGTACCGCGCATTGGAATCCAGCTACAGCTTCGCGACGCTCGCAAAAAATTCTTCCGGCGTTTGCGTTGCAGGAACGGACTCGGTGTCGGGCTGGCCGAAGGCGATCCATCCATTGCCGATCGATTCCATCATCTGCTCGTAGGGTCCGGTGGAACCCGCAGGCAGACCAAACTGCTGTAAGGTCTCTGCCCAGGCTGGCCGTGGTAGTGCCTGCGCCTCCACGTCGCGGCCGATCACCTTGCCCACAGCAGCAGCCATGTCGTTCGCGGTTGTCAGCGAGCCCAGTTCAATGACCTTCTTGCCCGTCCACCCGGTTAGCAGGAGTTCACCTACCAGGTTGCCGATGTCTACCGAACCGATAGTAGGAATGCGAAAGTCTACGGGCTGAAAGCTGAAGAA
>CAXUND010000140.1:0-5641 GCA_964252445.1 uncultured Acidobacteriaceae bacterium
CATCGCCACTATCCGCCACTTCGCTCGATGCTGAGATGCCGCTGCTCGACACCGCCGATCTACGGCATGGGGCCTGACGAGCTCACCCGACGCGCGATCGTGGTAGGCCGCAGGCAGGCGTTCATCGGCGTCAAGTATGGATAACCCTGTCTCCGTCCGGCAACTTCTTCTGCCCTGACCGCCGGCCTAACTCGATCAAGAACTTCGCGTTGTGCTCGTTGCAGCGCCTCGGCATCGGTCGTGCCGCTTGTCGGCATGAGCCGCCTATCGCGCGTGGCCGAGAGCCTCGACATCCTCGAGAACGAGTTCAGTTCTGAAAAGCTTGCTGCGCTGGACCGGGCGTTTAAACCGGCTTGACTCTTGGCGACCATTGGCTGGCGTTCACTATCTCGTGATGGTTGACAGAGTCGAGTAAAACAAGCTAGCGACTTGTCACTCGCTAGCTTGAGGCAAGAGATTCGTGTTTTAAGGAGCGCGAGTACTTTCTTGCACGGCACAGCCGCATCCATCATGATCACAGGATCGCGCAAAGAAGAGGCGGAATCGTCACAATCGTCGTTTCTTTCAAGCAGCGAGAACTTAGAGGTCATCTCGCGGCGAAATGTTGCTCCACTTCCTGTTTGGAAGAGCCAGTATACTTTGGCAAGCCTGTTGGCCTCTTCACTCCTGAGGAGTTTATATGGCCCGCTTTTCGATTGTTTTCCTTGCAAGCATCATAGTGGCAGCGGCAGCGCCCGCCCATGCGCAAGTAATAGCGCTCGCTCCAACCCCGCATGATGCTCAGTGCGAGGACTTCACACACGAGCCAAATGGTATGTGGAGGCCAAATGGTCCGATCATGGTGGGTAATGGTATGCAGATGGGGCCGGGCGTCAGCTTTTCCGAAGGAGCATCCTTCGGCGGCATAGACATTGCGCACGTATTGAATGAGCATTGCACCGGTGCGCATGGGGCAAATAACGGCACCTAGACGGTGTTATGTACCTCCGGAGCGCCTGATTCATATCGGAGGGCATGAGGCCTGCGCGCAAGCCGTGTCCTTCTGATGTGTCTGATGACGAGTGGTCGTTAGTGGTGTCCGATCTGACTTTGGTGCGGGAGGGCGCGCCGAGCGGCAGCACTCCCTGCGCGAGTTGTTCAACGTGTTGCGCTACTTGATTCGACACGGAATCGCGCGCCATACCGGACGACCTGCCGCCATGGCGGCAGTCTACCAGCAGACCCAGTGCTGGCTGCAGGCTGAAGAACTACCGGCTGCCGCGCGCGCGCTCCACGAACTCTGCCTTCAAAAGCGATAGAATTGCATGGGAGATCTCGTTCAAAGGCGCGGACGGTTTCGGGCGTGTGGTTCTTTTCGCCATAATGCAATGAATCTGTGGTCTATTGGTCGTAAACCATAGGTTCATCGGCCTGGAAAGGCTACTTGGATGAGGAGAACAGCCATGCGGGCGGCGAGCGCGGCCCTGCTGCTCTGGTGCGCCTTGCCCGGACTAGGCCAGGCAGCCGACGAGGAGGCCGCTTGCCACCAGAAGGACGACACGGTTTCCATCATGACCTGCATCGAGGGCATCACCGGGCAGTGGGACAAGCGGCTGAACACGGCCTACAGGGGCGTGCTCAAGGCGTCCGAGAGCGACGCCCGCAAGCAAGCCCTGATCCACGCCGAACGGGCTTGGCTGGCTTACCGGGCAGCCAACTGCGACTGGTACGACGCGCAGGAAGGGACAATCCGGGAGGTCGCCGGGGCGGACTGCATGCTGGACATGACGAAAGCCCGCGCGACCGAGCTGGAAAGCAATCTGCCGCAGTAACCACTGCCGCTCCAGAGAGGAACGCGTTTACAAGCGCAATAGAAGCCGACCACGGTCGAACAGCGGTTTGTAGGGTGTCAGCCATGTTACGAAGATGTCGCCGAAGCCCCAGACAATCGTTCCAACGGTAGTCGAGAGCGCGAGCCAGATATTTTGGATGCGCTGCTCGTCGGCCTCTGCGTTTAGACGAAAGGTGATCCCTGTCACCGTCGCCGCGAGCAAGTTAAGCGTGTCTTTTACACCCGCGCTTGGCGACCTCTTCTCGATGTCCGAAATCTGGTTCGCTATGGATCGATGGACCTTCGCACCGGTGTTACGCGATAAGAACAAGGCCAACAGCGCGATCATGTCCGCCGCCGCGCCACCTCGGGTCCCATTGGTTGGGCTGTTAGTTTCAACACCCCAGACAAGTCCTGCGGCAGATGATACGCAGGCCAGCAGAAAGACCAGCCAGTAGATCACGGACTTGATCGAGCACGTGGCGGAGCCGGGAGAAAAAGACGGGAAGACCATGTACCCGTTGCACGTCCAGGACGCTCGATTTCGTAGTAACCAATCCAGTCGTTCACCTTAAGTACACGGAAAACGGGATCTGCAATTCCCATTGCGTCTACCCAGGGCGGCAGCAGATCAAAATCTCTCCTGCCAGTCTCGAGTTCTCCTGCAGCTTCTTTGAAAGCGCTTGCCGGGCTCCACTCCCTCAGAAAATCGGCGCCGGCTTTCTTAGAGTGACCACGTAGGTGTTTATTGACAAGAAAGAAAAAGTAATCGTCGATTGGTTTGTTGAAGCCATCGTAGTGCACGATGGTCCAGCCATTGCGCATCGTTGGTTAACCAGGAGCATTCTCAGCCAGGTGGCGCGCTTTCTCGATGAACTCTCTCATTTCTTCTGTGTCCTCAAGCTGAACAATTTTGGCTTGGCCCGTGGCTATACGCCACTGTTCACGCCGGAGGGCATACCTAATGTCCGACTCTTCCGCGCGTCTCGTTGGCTCTGTGTGCTCAGCTTCAGGCATATGGAAATCACTAGGGTTCGTTACGGTATCAAACAATACCGTCACGGCTCGTCTGAGGTCAAGAAGTCTGTTTTCCTGCTCGTAATACGGAGCGTCGGCAACATATTGATTGAATGCCAATCGAAGTGTAACGGGACTCGTGTTACTTAGCATCTGAAGACGCGAGATCGCGTCCATTACTATTTCATCACCCTGATCACGGATCCGGTAGTTTTCCACGAGACCAGCCAAAGACAATGGATCGTTCGACGACGAACTCATGAGGCACTACCTCCGCCAGACAACGCCGGCACCCCTGCTTGATTCGACCGTGGTCCAAATATTGAGACGCTCTGCATTATCCGACTAAACGAAAGCGGGCGCAACGGGTTGGGGCTATCTGCTGAGGCGACCTGATATCTCGGTCTATCGCTGTCCTTCAGATGACACGCTCGCCCAGCAGCGAACCGGCGCCTGATATCTCCGATGATCGAAAGGGAACCCTTTCCGGCGGTTTCCCGCAATCCACTAAGCCGTTGATCTACAAGACTGCCGCTGCGCCGGAAAGAGTATGCGAGAACGCTAAGAACGCTTTTGACAAAGACTGGCAAACTATGCCAACATGAAGATAGAGGTAACCACGATGGCAACCATGAACGTCTCGCTGCCCGACCCCATGAAGGATTGGGTCGAGGCCCAGGCCAGCACCGGCCGCTACAGCAATGCGAGCGACTACGTGCGCGACCTGATCCGCCGGGATCAGGAGCGGGTCGGCAAGGTCGCCCATGTGCAGCGGCTTGTGACCGAGGGGGTGGAGAGCGGGATCAGCGATCAGTCCATGGCGGACATCGGACGGGCTGCCCGCCGCGAGGCGGAAGCCGATCCTCGCGGACATGGCGTATAGGCTCACCCGCAAAGCCGCGGATGACCTCCGCCGCATTTACGTTGAGGGCTTTCACCTGTTCGGCGCGGACCAGGCCGCGCGCTATCATGACCAGCTCGGGCAGGCCCTCGACCTGATCGCCGCGCATCCGCTCATGGCGCGCGAGCGGCGGGAGATCACGCCGCCAATCCGTATCCACCGCTGCGGATCGCATATCGTCATCTATCTGGCGGAGGCGGACGGCGGCGTTCTCGTCCTGCGGGTCCGGCATGGGCGGGAAGACTGGGCGGAGGACCCGTGCTGATCGGCTATGCCCGCGTCTCGACCGACGACCAGAACCTCGACCTGCAGATCGACGCCCTGCAGGCGGCCGGGTGCGGGCGCGTCTTCCAGGACACCGCCTCGGGCGCCAGGTCGAACCGGAAGGGTCTCGGCGAGGCTCTCCAGGCCTGCGCCGCCGGCGACGTGCTGACGGTCTGGAAGCTCGACCGCCTCGGCCGGTCGCTCCTCGATCTCGTCGGCCTGGTGGAGACGCTGAAGGCGCGGCAGGTGGGCTTGAAGGTGCTGACGGGCGCGGGCGCGTCCATCGACACCACGAAGCCGGAAGGGCGGCTGTTCTTCGCCATGTTCGCGGCCATGGCGGAATTCGAGCGGGAGCTGATCCGCGAGCGGACAGCGGCGGGCATGAAGGCGGCGAAGCGCCGGGGGCCAGCACGTGGGCCGCCCGCGCAAACTCGGGCCGGGCCAGCTCGACATGGCGCGTCAGCTCATGGCGGCAGAGAGGTCGCAGCGGGAAGTGGCTAAGGCCCTGGGCGTCGCTGTCTCGACGCTGCGGGAAGCGATGAGCGTGGTCACGCCGGGCAGCAGCACCTTGTGGGCGATCAGCCAGGCGGTGGCGCGGTCGAACAAGGCGCTGGGCCGGTCCGAGCCGGTCCAGCACAGGGCGTAAAGCCAGCGGTTGAGCCGGAACTGCACGAAGGGTTCGGAGAAGGCGCGGTAGCCGTAGCGGTCCCTGATCTCGGCTGGGTGTCGGCTGCGCCACTCGGAGACCGCGTACTCCGCCAACAGGCCGGCAGCCTGGATGCCGAGCTGGCCGGCCATGAACGCGACGGCCTGAGCCGACACGTCCGCGGGCTGCTCCAGGAAGGTGCCCAGGAAGCGGACGGTGCCGAGCTGGACGGCGAAGCCCAGCCGCATGTGCGCGCCGCGGCGGCCGGCGACGAAGGCGCGGTCGGCGTCGTCGAGGTGGAAGTAGCGAGCCAACTGCTCGGGGGCAGGCTCGCCGGCGTAGCGGCCATAGCGCCGCTCCTGCTCCTCGTTCAGGAAGGAGACGGGCAACCCAGCTCCTTGCCGGCTGCCGTGGTCTCCGGACCCGACCAGCCCGCGCGGGCCAGCGTCTCGATCAGCGTGGTGCGCTTGGCGCCGAAGGTCCGGCAGACCGCAGCCTTGGTGGCGCCCCTGTTCAGTGCGGCAATGATCGCTTCCAGCTTCTCGGGGCCGATCTCGGGCGGGCGGCCGCCGCGGCGTCCGCGGCGTTTGGCGGCAGCCAGGCCGGCCTGAACACGCTCCTGAGTCAGCGCACGCTCATATTGGGCAAGTGCCCCGAAGATGGAGAACAGCAGCTCGCCGTGCGGCGTCGTGGTGTCCATCTGTTCGGTCAGGCTGCGGAAGGCAACGCCGCGCCCGCGCAGGCCGGTGACGATGCTGAGCAAGTGCGGCAGGCTGCGGCCGAGCCGGTCCAGTTTCCACACCACCAGGCAGTCGCCCTGGCGCGCGAACTCCAGCGCGCGGGCAAGGCCAGGCCGGTCGGCGCGGGCGCCGCTGGCCTTGTCCTCATACAGGTGACGGTCATCGACGCCGGCCGCGAGCAGCGCGTCGCGCTGTAGAGCCGTCGTTTGGCGGTCGCCGTCCGACGAGACGCGCATGTAGCCGACCAGCATGTGCGGGAAACC
>CAXUND010000141.1:0-5477 GCA_964252445.1 uncultured Acidobacteriaceae bacterium
GTCCGCGCCCCATACGGCGTCCAGGCTGACGGTCGCGCCCCGCGAGGGGCGCGTGGATTGAAACAAGGCACACAGGTCCACATTTGGTATAAGACGTGTCGCGCCCCGCGAGGGGCGCGTGGATTGAAACTACGGTGCCGCGGACCTTGACATCGGACCGGCCACGTCGCGCCCCGCGAGGGGCGCGTGGATTGAAACAGTGGCGCCGTAACCGCGCCGAACTGCAGCGTCACGTCGCGCCCCGCGAGGGGCGCGTGGATTGAAACTGTGTGCGAGAGCTTCGCTGTACCCGTCTGGTCTGTCGCGCCCCGCGAGGGGCGCGTGGATTGAAACGGTAAGAACCCCGCTCAACTCCCAAAGCTTAATGTCGCGCCCCGCGAGGGGCGCGTGGATTGAAACAGCATCGGGTGGACCGAGTAAGGGCAATGGGCGAGTCGCGCACTCGCGGCGCGAACGTAGAAAGCTTTTTTGTACCTACAAAGAATCCTCATCGCCGGCTTCATCTACTACAGGTTTTCTTTAAGGAACAGCTATAGGTAGACTATAGGAGGGCGGGTAACCTCCATATTTATCTACACTTTGCACCGACTATGGTCGGCGTTTATGCGTGGAACGGTCGGCGTTTATGCGTGGAAGGTCGGCGTTTATGCGTGGGAAAGGACCTAAATTCACAGCCTGGCTGTGGATGCTTTTATGTGCGAGGGGCTGGCCTGAAGAATGAGTCCAAGCTTCCCTTCGCTGACGCGAGCCTTAGGATATTGAAGGAGAACCTTCTTAAGAGCAGAGCGGAACTCTGGCTTGAAATGCTTTAAGTCTGTGTAGTCGGATCCAAATTGCGCGGATAGTGCCTCCCACGGGATCTCCGTCTGCCGAGACAGGTAGCTCATTCGATAGGTCAGCCAGGTGTAAAGGTCGAGAGCCAGGGGAGAGCGCCGAAGCACTTTCAACGCCCTCATATCGATCGGAACGCTATGGGCCGTGATTTCGTCGTAGAACTTGCTGCCAAGGCTAACGTGAGACTGCCAGAGGCCAGCCTGGGTGGGCTGGTGAGGCTGCCACCATATGGCGTAGGAATCGGCGATCGTGAAGTTTACCCCGGCCACTCCCCTGCCCTGTGGGTCGGCGTAGTTGCAGGAGATGGTGCAGGAGAACAGCCGCTGCATTTGGCTCCGTAGAGCCTCCGAAGTGCCTTCCCCTCTTGCGCGCTACTCGTGGGTTACAGCTCGTGTAGTAACATTTCTACATCGGGCGTTTGTATTGTGAGGAAGTCGGCATGACGATCACCACCCTTTCCAGCCGGGAGTTCAATCAGGACACCAGCCGGGCCAAACGAGCCTCTTCCGAGGGACCGGTCTTCATCACGGACAGGGGCAAGCCTGCCCATGTGCTGCTGAGTATTGAGCAGTACCAGCGCCTCGCCGGCCAGCGGCGCAACATCGTTGATGCGCTTTCCATGCCGGGGCTGGCAGACATCGAGTTAGATCCGCCTCGGCTCGGTGACTTCGCGCGGCCAGCGGATTTCTCCTGATGTTCCTGCTCGACACCAACGTCGTCTCCGAGCTGCGGAAGGCCGGCGACCGGAAAGCCGATCCGAACGTCGTCGCGTGGCTGTCCAGCGTGGATGCAGCCACCCTCTACCTTTCCGCCATCAGCCTGTTGGAGATTGAACTTGGGATACTCCGGATCGAGCGGCGCGATACTCCCCAGGGTTCCAGGCTCCGTGCCTGGATGAACCACCATGTCCTCCCCGAGTTCCGCGATCGGACCCTGCCCATCGATGCTGCGGTGGCACTTCGCTGTGCGCCTCTGCATGTGCCGGACCCGTACTCTGACCGGGATGCGCTGATCGCCGCGACCGCCTTGGTGCATGGCATGACAGTTGTGACCCGGAACACCGGAGACTTCGAGGCGAGCGGCGTACCCCTTGTGAACCCTTGGAGTAACTGACCATCTTCGCCTGCAAATCGCCGGGAACCCGCTCCCACAATCACTTCCGCTGCTTCGCGGCTCAGGCGGTCTTCTGGTGCCGCAGGTCGGCGCCGCGCACCCAGAACACGACATTGCCGGCGATGTCGGTCCCATAGTCCGCGATCCGCTCCAGGTGGCGCGAGATCATGATCGAATGCAGAGCCTGCTGAGCGATCGCAGGCCGCGTCCGGATCAGCGCAATCAGGTCCTCATGCGCCAGCCGATTCATGCGGTCGATGTCATCGTCCTTCACGATCACCGCGTCGGCCAGGGCATCGTCGGCCTCAAGCAGCGCCTGCAGCGCCAGGCGGATCATGCGCGCGGCACAATCGAGCATGGCCTCGAAATCAACCGGCAACTCCACCGGCTCAGCGTCAATCAGGTCCAGCGTCCGCTCGGCGATGCCCATCGCCTGGTCCCCGATCCGCTCCAGGTTCGAGTTGATCTTGATCACCGCCAGGAGGAAGCGCAGATCGATCGCCATGGGCTGCTCCTGGGCAAGCAGCTCGTAGGCCATCTCATCTACTTCCCGCTGGGCCAGGTTGATGGCGGTCTCGTTCTCACGCACGTACTGGCACAGCGTGGCATCCCGGCCGACGCAGGCCTGCACGGACGAGTCAACCGCCTGCTGGGCCAGGGCGGCCATGGCGAGGAGCTTGTTCTTCAGATTCGCGAGCTGCTGCTGAAAATGAGTGCGCGGCAAAATCCCCCCAAACGTTTATTGTGCGGGCTTGAGCCACCTGGCAGGCAAGGGATTTCACACGAAATTCTTCAAGGCGACCGCAGATTTTGATCTACCCCACGCGCATGCGCCGCAGACTCGCACTACAATCCTCCCCGCCGCCCCTCGCCTGCTGCCGCCACCATGCTTCAGTGCGCCACGACGTCCTGGATCGGCTTACCGGCTGACGGCACAGCGGCGTCATAGTCCAGGCCCAGCAACTCGGCCAGCGTCGCGGCGATCTGTGTCTGGAGCACCGGTTCTATGTTCCTGCGTTCTCCCAGCGCCGGCGTATCCGGTCCCATGAACACCATCCAGATCTGCTTCGATTCGGGCAGTCCCGGCCACTTCTTCTCCGGATAAGCAGCGCTGGGGCCGTGGTCCTTCCAGCTGTCAAGCCCCTCGCCGCGCCCGTGGTCCGGGCTGAAGATCAGCGTCGTCTTCCCGCGGTACTCCGGCATGGACTGCACCGTCTCCCACAGCACCCGCACGTACTCGTCCGCCCGATGCGCCGCGTTCAGGTACTCCTTGTAATCGCCGTCGTGGGCCCAGTCGTCGGTGTCGCCGAGCGAGACATACAAAACGCGCGGCTTCTTAGCCTTCAGATACTCCAGCGCGGTATAGAACGGGATTGGGTCGAACGGCTCATCCTCCCAGAAGCGCGGTGTCTCCGCCTTCTCATGGTTCAGCAGATCCAGGCGCGGAGTCGCCGGTATCGCGGTCAACGGATCATAGCCCGCATTGACCAGCAGCCCGGAGCGGGGAGCGTTGAGAATGTACGGCATGACATCCCACGCGGCAAAGGCCGCGATGCGGCCGCGAAACGCATCCTTGTGGTTCAGCCATTCGAACACCGTCTGGTTCGGGTTCTCGATCTTATCGTTGCTCTTCACCCGCGGATCAGCAAAGCCGCACAACGTCTCGCTGTACCCCGGATAGGAGAAATTCAGAGTGTTGGTCACATGCGCATCCGAGCCCGCGGTCAGGTTCCCGTAAATCTGTCCCTGCTTGGCGGCCACGGTCCATAGAAATGGCATCAGCGCCACCCGGCGCTCTTCGGGCGTGTCCCGCCAGTACATCTGCTTGAGCGCGGGCACGTCTTTCACCTTGCCGTGCTCCATGTTCATAATGCGCTCGTCTGCGCCGGTGAACACTTCCTGCCAGCGGAGGCCATCGGTCATCACATAAATGATGTTCTGTGTTTTATGCCTCTGCTGCGCATAGGCCGCAACACAGCAGCAGAACAGCAGCAGGAAGAACGAACACGCTCGCGCTTTCTTCATCTCTCTCGACACTCCATTCAGCATGGTTCAACCACTTCACCATACCTTGCGGACGAGAGTTTCCTGTTACAAAGACCCGGCGCTTCCCTACACCGAAGCCGACAGGTCCGCTCCGCGTGATTCTCTTCCCAGGCTGGTCACCACCACCAGCAGGCAGGAGCAGAGCAGCACCGTCACCGCCAGCACCGGCCCGAATCGGCCAATCCTCTCAGCGATCAGCGCCTGCGCGACGCCGTTGCGCGAGGTGATCAGGTTGCCGAGCTGGTAGGCGAGGCCCGGAAACGTCGCACGCACCGGACCGGGCGACAGTTCACTGAGATACGCGGGAACCACCCCCCATGCTCCCTGGACCATGAACTGCATCAGAAAGGCGCCCACCGCGAGCATAGCGAGTGATTGCGACAGCGCGTAAAGCGGGATGATGGGCACCGCGAGTAGGGCCGCCGAGATAATCGCCCGTTTGCGGCCGAAGCGCTCGGACAAGCTGCCGAAGACAATGCCGCCGAAGAGTGCTCCGATGTTGTAGAGGATGCCGATGGACCCGGTGGCGGCAGGCGATGCGCCATGGTCCTTCTGGAGGAAGGTCGGGTAGAGGTCCTGGGTGCCGTGCGAGAGCGCGTTGAAGCCGGTCATCAGCAAAACGAGAAACAGAAAGGTGCCACCGTAGCGACGCACGCTCTCGAGGAAACCTGGGCCGGGCTCCCGCACGCTGCCTGTGCGCCCTCGCCCGGCCAGCCACACCGGCGACTCCTCCACCCGCAAGCCGATATAGACGATCAGCACGGCCGGCAGCGAGCCGATGACGAACAGTCCCCGCCAGCCGACGACGTGCCCGGCCCACTCCATGCCGGCCAGCGGCCGGAAGAGCAGCCCATAGGCGGCGGCCGCGATCAGGTAGCCGATCGCATAGCCTTCCTGCAGCAGCCCCGAGAAAAACCCGCGATTGTCCTTGGGCAGAGTCTCAAAGGCGAGCGCCGCGCCCACGCCCCACTCCCCGCCCATGGCGATGCCGAACAAGGTGCGGATCGCCAGGAAAGCGGTGAACGACCAGGCGAACCCGCTGGCGAGTTCGAAGAAGGAGTACAGCCCAACGACCAGCATCAGGATCGGCTTGCGGCCGTATTTGTCGGCCATGCGGCCGAAGATGAAGGCGCCCACCGCCCGCGTGGCGAGGGTGAGGGTGATCGCGAAGGTGATGGATTTGACACTGCCCCCAAAGGTCTTGGCGACATCGTCGAAGGTGAAGATCAGAATGAAGAAGTCGAAGGCATCGAGCGTCCAGCTCAAAAATGCCGCGATCACCACATTGCGGGCCCGCCGCGGGTCTTCGGGTATGCCAGCGATCGCTCCAGACATTCGTTCCCCCTTGATTATGCCCACATTCTAGATCGACACCCAGTGATCGACAACTGGTATCGGAGTGAGAGGATTTGAACCTCCGGCCCCTGCGTTCCGAACACAGTACTCTAACCAGGCTGAGCTACACTCCGTTGCGGGCCTCTATA
>CAXUND010000142.1:0-5408 GCA_964252445.1 uncultured Acidobacteriaceae bacterium
GCAGCTTCTGGTGCTCGGCCTCACCAGCGACAAGGACCGCCACCCGCTCCAGGAGCTCCACCTGCGAGCGAAGGATCGTTCTCTGCCCGCTGCCGCAGCTCATCCAGGTTGATGCCGGCGAATGCATTCGTGGTTCCACTTTGACCCGCTACTGCGACCGAATCGTTTGAGAACTCCGAATTTCCGGCAAGGCTTGGCAGCTGTGTCCCTGTATCGCCGGTGCCTGCATCCATACCGCTGATCGCCGAACTCAGCAGACCCAGAGCCTGGGAGCCGCCCGCATATTGACGTGAACCGCGGCCCTGTCCGCCGCCTGCATTCGGCCGCACACTCCCCAGCTCTCCGCGATCGGGAGGCAGAGCCTGCACCCGCGAGGCCAGCACCAGCGTAAGGTCGACCGCCTGGTCGTGAGAGTTTTCATTCAGCAGTGCCTCGCCCGTGGTCGCGGCGAAGGCAGCGAAGTCAGTCTTCAATACATAGCGGCCGTTGACGGGGATGGTCATGCGGTATTCCCCGGAAACATTGGTCGCTGTTGAATACGCCTCGCCGGTCAAGGTGTTGGTTGCGGTGATGCTCACCCCCGGCAGCGGGGTAGCGCCCGACTTGATGACCCCGTGGATCACTCCGCCGACGCGTGCCGGTGCTGCCTGGTTCGGACTCAAGACCTGCGGGGCTGAGCTCGCAGACGCCGGAGCTTCCTGTGCATGTGCAGCGGTGCTCGCGCACAGCGCGGCAAGCACAGCCAGGGTAAGCTTCACTGGCGTCTCAGCTTTGCCCATGCTCGAATCTCCTCCGCATCCACTACTGTGACCAGCGTTCCGGCGAAAGCGCCGTCGCGCAGTGCTCCCCTCGCGGTCATGCCGTCGCCTACTTTCAGATCGCGCAAGGTGACGCTTTCATGCTGCTTCCGAAAGGAAGTATTTTCATCGACTGAAACAATGGTCATCACATCATCCGGGCGCTTGACGGTGAGGTGCGTGCCGCGAATCTCAGTGATCTCGCCTGCCAGCCAGGTCTTGCCGAACTCTGTGCGCCTGCGATCAAACTCGGCCAGCTGCTGCGGATCGACCACGGCGACGAAAATAGCGCCCAGGCTATGCGCCTTTTCATCCAACTCGCCTCCGGCGATCACCATATCTCCGGGGTGAACTGAGCGGTCATCCATCGGCTGCGCATCCTTGACGAAGCGGGTGTTCGGGCCGGTTTCGATCCGGTACGCGACGCCAGCCGGAGTTTTTACAAAGACGTCTCCTTTGGCGACTCTGATTACCGTTCCGCGTACGCCCTCCATCCCGGCGATGTCGCCCAGTCCTTCGCCGCCGCCCTGGGCGAGCATGGGCCTGGCGCTTACTACCAGCGCCATCGTCAGCAGCCCCAAGCAATGCGGGACCGCCCGTATTGTTATCTTCGGCTGCAACCTACCCTGTAGACGCCCCAGAGCCCCAAAGGACGCACGCGCCATGGTGGGTTACACTGCCCCCTATGTCCGAGCAGACGCAGTCAGGACGCGCACACCACGAGCGCCACTTCGCCTCCAGGGAGCGAGTCCGCGACGTGGTCATCGGCATGTCCGACGGGCTGACGGTGCCCTTCGCGCTCGCCGCGGGCCTATCGGGCGTAGTGCGGGGTTCACACCTGGTGGTCATTGCCGGGTTGGCTGAGATCGCAGCCGGCTCCGTCGCCATGGGACTAGGTGGCTACCTGGCCGCGCGCGGCGACTTTGAGCATTACCACAGTGAGCGCGCCCGGGAGGAGATGGAGGTCGTCGAGCGGCCGAGAGATGAGGAGGAGGAGATCTACGAGATCTTTGAGGCCTACGGAGTCACCCGCCAGGAAAGCCTGTCAGTGCTCGAGGCTCTGAAGCGCAACCCGCCTGCCTATGTGGACTTCATGATGCGCTTCGAGCTGGGCCTGGAAGAGCCGCTGCCTGGACGCGCCCATCAGAGCGCGTTGACCATCGCCGCCTCCTACATCGTTGGCGGTCTGGTGCCCCTCGCGCCCTACATGCTGATCACCGACTCGCTCCACGCGGTGCTCACCTCAGTAGCGGTCACGCTTCTGGCGCTGGCGGGCTTTGGCGCCATTAAGGGCCGGCTGACCGGCACCGGCGTGGTGCGCAGCGGCGTGCAGACGGTGCTCATCGGTGGCCTGGCCGCGGGCGTCGCATTCCTACTGGCTCGTTTATTCAACGCGCACTAAATCGGTTTATGATTACGCACTGGAGCGGCCGTGCGGCAGAGGATGTACCAGGTGGATGCATTTACGAGCCGTGCGTTTGAGGGCAACCCGGCGGCAGTTTGCCCCCTGCGCGCCTGGCTCCCGGACGCTCTGATGCAGGCCATTGCCGAGGAAAACAATCTTTCAGAGACGGCCTTCTTCTCGCCGTCAGGCCAAGGCGACTACGACCTGCGCTGGTTTACGCCCAAGAACGAGGCAGTTCTTTGCGGCCACGCTACGCTGGCCAGCGCCGCGGTCATCTTTGACAAGCTCGGCTACACGGAAGAGGAAGTTCGGTTCCACACCCGCTCCGGGCTGCTGCGAGTGCGTCGGGTCAGTGGGGGCTTCTCGATGACGTTTCCAGCCTCGGTGCCGGTGAGCTGCGACGCTCCGCCAGCGCTCGAGGCCGGGCTGGGCGCGGCTCCTGAGGAGACGCTCGCGGCCATGGACTACATCGCGGTCTTCAAGACCGAAGCAGACGTGCGCCGCATCGTTCCCGATGACGCGCAGCTGGCACGGCTGGACCGCCGGGGCGTCATCGCGACTGCACCGGGTTCGGAGTGCGACTTCGTCAGCCGGTTCTTCGCGCCGAAGAGCGGCATCCCCGAAGACCCGGTCACCGGCTCCGCTCATTGCGAACTGGCGCCGTTCTGGGGTGAGCGGCTGGGACGCACTCGCCTGGACGCACGGCAGCTTTCGAAGCGTGGCGGAAGCCTGCGCTGCGAACTCGACGGGGAGCACGTGCTGCTCGTTGGCGATGTAGTGCACTTTATGGAGGCCGAGATCACGCTTCCCGACGATCCTCGTGGTAACGTCGGCCGATCGGGGTTGAACCGTTTCGAGGCAGACGGGCAACACGGCGAGCCTCTACCATCTCCACTAGAGGGAGTCTATTAACAATGTCTGCTGCGTCCATTGCGAGTCCTGCTTCGCTGTTGCCACGCTACTTTGAGGTTCGCGCCCAGAGCCTGGCGCTGTGTCAGCCGCTGACACCGGAAGACATGATGGTGCAGTCCTCTGCCGAGGCGAGCCCTGCGAAATGGCACCTGGCGCACACGACCTGGTTTTTTGAGACCTTTCTCCTCAGCTCGTTTGCACCTGGCTACACGTCGTTCCACCCGGATTTTCTCTGGCTCTTCAACAGCTATTACAACTCCATCTCGGACCAGCCGCAGAAGAGGCTGCGCGCCAGCTTCTCGCGGCCATCCATCGAGGCGATTCTTGCTTATCGCGAGCATGTGGACGCGGCCATGGCGCGGCTGATCGAAGCCGGCCTTGACGAAGAAGCCGAGCGGCGGCTAGTGCTCGGATTGCACCACGAGCAGCAGCACCAGGAGCTGCTGGTCACGGATATCAAGCATGCTTTCTGGTCAAATCCGCTGCACCCCGTATACCGGGAGGGTACGCTGCCCGGCACCGGCGACCGAGTCACGCATGCATTGACCGGTCAGCTGGTGCGGCGCGCATGGCAGACTTTTGACGGAGGTATCGAGGCTATTGGCCACGAGGGTGCAGCCTTTGCGTTTGACAACGAACTGCCTCGGCACAAGGTGTACCTTGAACCGTTCGCGCTGGCCACGCGCCTGGTTTCAAATGCCGAGTACCTGCAATTCATGGATGACGGCGGCTACTCGCGGGCGGAGCTGTGGCTCTCAGAAGGCTGGCAGGCTGTGCAGGACAACTGCTGGCAGGCGCCGCTCTACTGGCATCGGCAGGATAGTTCCGACTGGCAGGTGTTCACGCTCCGCGGCAATCTCCCTCTAAATGCGCTGCTGGCCGCTCCCATTACCCATATCAGCTACTTTGAGGCCGATGCCTACGCTCGCTGGGCCGGCCAGAGGCTGCCTACCGAGGCGGAATGGGAGATTGCTGCCGCATCAGCCTTGCCGAAGGCAGGCGAGGGATTCCTGGAGTCGGGCAGCCTGCATCCGACTGCATCGGCAACAGATTCAGACGCGGGATGGTTACAGATGCTGGGCAGCGTTTGGCAGTGGACCGCAAGCGCCTATCTCGGCTATCCAGGCTACTCGGCGCTGCCTGGTGCGCTCGGCGAATACAACGGCAAATTCATGTCGAACCAGATGGTTCTGCGCGGCGGTTCGGTTGCAACTCCGGCGACCCATATACGTCCTACATATCGCAATTTCTTTCCCTCTTTTACGCGCTGGCAATTTTCCGGCTTGCGCCTGGCTCGCCGCTAACTAGCTTTCTGAGAGACCATGACCCCTTCGAAATCCGTGTCCACCCCTGCCGCGCTTGCGACTGCTTTCGGTTCGGAGGTGTATCGAGGTCTGACCGCATACCCGCGCACGCTCAGTCCCTGGCTCTTCTACGATGAGGAAGGCTCGCGCCTGTTTGAACAAATCACGGAGCTGCCGGAGTACTATCTTACCCGCACGGAGCGCGCCCTGTTTGCGGCGCACGCCGATGAGGTAGTAGATCGTGCTGCCGGAAACAGGGAGCTGACAGTACTCGAACTTGGCGCCGGAACCGCAACCAAGACCGGACTGCTGCTCTCGGCAGCCGTGCGGCGGCAGGGAAGGGTGACCTACTATCCCATTGATGTGTCCGCGAGTGCGCTTGATGAAGCGCAAACTTATCTAGAAGAGGAACTGCCCGGCGTCACCGTTCACCCTCGGGTCGGCGACTATACCGAAGGGCTAGGCCACATCAACGACGGCGGCACCCGCAAGCTGGTGCTTTACATCGGATCCAGCATTGGGAACTTCGAGCCGCGCGCGGCAGCACAGCTGCTCAGCGGTGTGCGGCGGGAACTTGCGTTCGGAGACACGCTGCTGATCGGCGCGGACCAGGCGCCGCACGCGGGCAAGTCCGCGGCGATGCTTCTGGCCGCTTATGACGATGCCTCCGGAGTTACGGACGCCTTTAACAAGAACGTGCTCGCGCGCATCAATCGTGAGCTCGACGCTGACTTTGACCTTGCATGCTTCCGTCACGTCGCACGCTGGAACGCTGCCGAAAGCCGGATCGAGATGCACCTCGAAAGCCGGCTCGCCCAGCGTGTCACTATTCCGGCGCTTGAGGTCGAACTATCGTTTGCGGCGCGCGAGACAATTCACACCGAAAACAGTTACAAATTTGACGATCGACGACTGCTTTCGCTGTTTGCGCACGCGGGTTTCAGGCTGATCGAGCAGTGGAAGGATCGCGACGAGTGGTTCGGCGTGTAC
>CAXUND010000143.1:0-5130 GCA_964252445.1 uncultured Acidobacteriaceae bacterium
GGTCTTCTTCGGTAAGGACCTGCGCCAGCTCAACCTTGAAGAGTGTGCGCTGCTGGCGGGGATGATCCAGAGCCCCAGCCGGCTCAATCCCTACCGGCACATGCAGCGCGCACTCGACCGCCGCAACCTGGTGCTCGACACCATGGCCGAGAGCGGCGAAATCTCAAAGCAGCAGGCAGAGGAAGCGAAGTCGCACCCGATCAAACTCGCCGCGCCCAGCGTCGAGCAGAATGAGGCACCCTACTTCGTCGACCTGGTCCGCGACCAGCTGAATGCGAAGCTCGGCGATGCGGCCTGGAACACCCAGGGCCTGCGCATTTACACCTCGCTCGACCCGCAGCTGCAGGCCGCGGCGACCACGGCCGTCGAGATCGGCATGAAAGGCGTCGACGCGCAGGTCGACCGGCTGCACAAGTCCGGTGCCGAGGTAACCACCTATCCCCAGGTCGCGCTCATCGCCCTCAACCCGCATACCGGACAGATTCTTGCGCTCGTTGGTGGCCGCAACTACGGGACCAGCCAGCTCAATCACGCGATCGCGCATCGCCCGACCGGCTCGATCTTCAAGCCCTTTGTCTATGCGGCGGCCTTCAACTCAAGCCTCTCGGGCACCCAGATCACCGGGCCAGATGGGACCTCGGCACTCTTTACCCCGGCCACGCTGCTCCAGGATCAGCAGCAGACCTTCGAGTTCGGCAACGGCCAGCAATACACCCCGCGCAACTTCAAGGGTGACTATCACGACGAGGTGACCGCCCGCTACGCTCTACAGCACTCGCTGAACAATGCCACCATCTCGCTCGCCAGCATGGTCGGCTACGGCAACGTCGCCGCGCTCGCGCGCGATGCCGGCATCAGGAGTGCGCGCGGTACCCCGGCAGTCGCGCTCGGCGCTTACGACGCGACGCCCATCGACATGGCCGGCGCGTACACGGTCTTCGCCAACAACGGTGTCAAGATCGACCCGTGGATGCTGGCCTCGGTCCGCGCCTCAAACGGCGACCCGGTGAATGACTACACCGCCGTCAGCAAGCCGGTGCTCGACCCGCGCGTCGCCTACCTGACCACCAGCCTGATGGAGAATGTGATGAACGCCGGCACCGCCGCCGTGGTCCGCGCTATGGGCTTTACCGCGCCGGCGGCGGGCAAGACGGGCACATCGCACGACGCCTGGTTCGCGGGCTACACCTCAAACCTGCTGTGCATCGTGTGGGTCGGCAATGACGACTACACCGACATCAAGATTGAAGGCGCGCATGCCGCGGCGCCCATCTGGGCCGAGTTCATGAAGCGCGCCGTGGCGCTGCCGCAGTACTCGGACACCAAGCCGTTTGTCCCGCCCTCGGGCGTCATCTCCGTGCAGCTCGACAAGGCCACCAACCTGCTCGCTGACTCAACTTGCCCCGACAACACCTATACCGCAGAGTTCCTCGAAGGCACGCAGCCGCTCGACACCTGCAGCCATGCCAACGGCGATCAGCGCAATCTCTTCCAGAAGATCTTCGGGACGGGCCAGTCGCAGCCGGTGCCGCCCCAGGCCCAAACTCTGCCCGACCAGCCACAGCGCAGCGCGGACTACGGAGTGGTGGGCGGATCGCAGGCCGCCTCCCAACCTGCCTCTCAACAGCAGGCTGTCCCGGCACCCGCCAAAAAGCCTGGCTTCTTTGGCAAGCTGTTCGGGCATAAAGAAAAAACGGACAAGCCGGCTCCGGCGACCGATCCGCAATAGTCAGCTGCACCCGACGCGCTTGCGCTTCGACGGGACGGCCCAGCCCGCGACCTTGGCGTCACCCGCCTGGCACTCCGGGCACCAGTAGGTCGACCGCGCCTGTGTGCCCTGCTTGCGAGAGAGGATAGCGGTCCCGCACCGCCGGCACGGCTGTCCCTGCCGGCCGTAGACCCACAAGCGCGAGCCCGGGTCAGAGTTGCCCGTGGTTCGGCGCGCGCCAGAGTAGGTGATGATGCCATCGCGCACACCATCCGCCATGTTGAGCGCGAGCAGCTTGCGCGATTGATCCACCAGGCAGGCAATTTCGTCCGGCGTGAGCGAACTCACCAGGCGAAACGGGTGCACCTGGCAGAGAAAGCAGATCTCCGACTTGAAGACATTCCCCAGGCCGGCCATCACCTGCTGATTGAGCAGAACCACCGCAATCTCTTCGTCAGGCCGCGCCAGAATGCGAGCGGTTGCCTCGTCTTCCGAAAAGCCTTTGCCGAGCAGATCAGGTCCAAGCTTCGGGATCATGGTGTTGCGCTCAAGCGTGCGCGCCGTGTAAAACTTCGCCACCGGCACGTCGAAGGCGATCGCTTCGTAGTCCGCCGTGCGGATCACGGCGCGCATCGACGAGCGCGGTCTCCGCCAGCGCTCGCCGGCCTTGTAGATATGCCAGGATCCGCTCATCAGCATGTTCGTCACGAGGACGAGGTCGTTCGAGAAATACACCAGCAGCCACTTGCCACGTGCTTCGACCTTCTCGACCATGCGGCCAGCGACGGGCGTGTTGTCGTTGACGCTGGCGAGCGGCGCAAGCGCAGTCTCAAAGCCGGTGACCAGCTTGCCTTCAAGTGCGCGGCCGAGCGCACGGGCCGAGCGGAAAATGGTATCGCCTTCGGGCATTTACTGAAGCTCCTGCGCAGCGCTCGCGCTGGCAACGGACGGCAGCAGCCGCCGCACGTTAAACCCCATCGGCGCAGCCTGGAACCCTGCATCCTGCAGGATGCGCGCCATCCAGTGCAGGTGCGCGGGCTGACCGTTGATGGTCGCGATAAGCAGGCCGCCGCGCTGGTTAGCTTCGGAGCGCATTTCGGCCTGGGTGCTTGCGGTGAGAAAGATCGCGAGGTCGCGCGCGGCGGCGGAGCGGTCCGGCTCCTCCGGGGGCAGGAAGATCTGCAGGTGCGGATTATTCCGTCGCATGTAGGCGACCAGCTCGCCATTCCGCAGTACGACCGAAGCGCCCACCGAGCGGGTGAGCGTGCGGGTGGCACTCGGGTCCTGATCGTCTGTCTCGTCCACCGCGGGCCACTTCAGTACCGATCCGTAAGGGTTCGCAGGATCTGTGACCGTGAGCGTTATCATCTCCGGCTTCTCCGGCGCAGGCCCGGTCCGCAGGGAGCGCAGCAGATCGACGGCCGCCGGCAGCGCAAACTGCGTGGCGCCCAGCCCGGCGACAAAGTAGCCCCGGCGAATCTTACCCGATTCTTCGAGCGCCTTGAGTACGTCATAGATCGCGGAGAAGCCGCCGGGCAGGTTCTCCTGCATGATCGACTCGCGCGTGAGTACGCCGTAGCGGTTGAGCAGCTGCTGGGCGATGGCGTGGCTCCATTCTGTTTGCGACGCGCGGTCCTCCGCCGCGGGCAGCAGCGTCCAGCGGCCCTGCGCGCTCGGCGGCGTGGTCCGGCGGGAGCGGAAGCTGGTCGGCGTGTTATGCTTGCGCTTCGCCGGGCGGCCATTTGTCGCAGGCTTGGTTACATAGGCGCGCAAGGCATGGAACGTGTCATTGGTGACCAGGCCGCGCCAGACCAAAGTCCACAGGGCGTCGAGCGTCTCGCCCGGGTAGCCGCCGCCGGCCGCGTCGTGCAACTGCGCGAAGAACATAGCCCCGCCCCGCTGCAGCTCGGCTGTGAGAGCCGCCTCCTTCGCCGGAAGCGCTTCAGCCGCGGGCGGACGCGGAGGAAGCACCGTGCGCAGGTTGTCCGAAAGATAAAGCGCGATGCGGCCATCGTGTTCGCCCAGCGGATCGAGCCCGATCCAGGTCACTTCGCCCGCAGCGATCAGGGTGTCCAGGTCGCCGGGCGTGTAGCGGGCTAGGCGCGCCGGAAAGACAGCAGACTCAAGCTGCGACGCCGGCAGCGCGGCGCCCTGCAGGTGCTCAATGGTATCGAGCAGCGCGTCCAGCCCGCGACGGCGGTTGAGCACGCCCTGCCAGTGCGTGCCCAGGCGCGCAAGCATGTGCTGCTCGACCGGCTCGACTTCCTTTCGTAACCGGGCGAGTGACTTTCTCCGGATCAGGCGCAGTACTTCCGCATCGCACCACTCGCGGTGGACTCCGCCGGGGCGAAAGCCGCCCTCGACCACGCGGCCGTCGAGCAGCAGCGCCCGCAGTGCTGCGTCGACCTGCTCGCCGCCGAGCGCGAAGCGCGCCGCGGCTTCGTGGCAGGTGAACGGCCCGTGCGTGCGCGCGTAGCGGCGGATAAGCTCGAGCACCGGCGCAGCCACGGTGGTCAGCAGCGCGGTCGGCAGCCCCGGCGGCAGGGGCACGCCAAGTGCGTCGCGATAGCGAGCTGCGTCTTCGACAGCGATGAGGCGCTTTTCGCCTGCGATCTTCAACACGAGCAGGCGTCGCGCACGCAGCAGCCGCTCCAGCGTATCCAACAAGTCAGGCGCGGCAAGCCGCCGCGCGAGCTCTTCGCGCGAGAGGTCACCAAGCCGCAGCAGGATGTCATGGATCCCGTCGGCCGAGCGCACCCGCTGCGTTTCTCCTAGCGACTGCAGCTGCTCTTCGACCTCTTCGATCGCGTCGAGGTCGAGCAGCTCGCGCAGGTCAGCGTCACCCATCAGCTCGCGCAGCTGGTCCTGGTCGATCGAGAGCGCCTGCGCGCGCCGCTCGGCCAGCGGCGCATCGCCGTCGTAGATGTAGTTCGCGACGTAGGAGAAGAGCAGCGAAGCGGCGAAAGGCGACGGCGTGCGCGTGTCGGCAACCTGGACGCGGATGTTGCGGGCCTCAACCGCGCGCAGTGTTTCAAGGAAGGCAGGCATGTCGAAGACGTCCCTCATGCACTCGCGATACGCCTCGAGCAACATGGGGAAGGACGGGTATCTCGACGCTACGGCGAGCAGATCATAGGCGCGCTTGCGCTGCTGCCACAGGGGCGCGGGGGCCCGGCCCCCGCGCCGGAGGTTGGTCTTCGCTCTCCAGCTTCCCACATCCCTCCGCCTTCTGCCTTCTGCCTTCTGCCTTCTGCCTTCTGCCTTCTGCCAACGGCGGCAGCCGCCCATCACTCGCGCCTTGCACTTCCTTTTGATCCTGAGCGATCCCGGGCCAAGTTCACGCCACATGAAGCCCGCCCGTTCCGCTGCCCGCGTGTTCGTCCGCCGCCGCCGCGGCGGGGCGGGGGCCGCGTTGGTTTCTT
>CAXUND010000143.1:5174-5384 GCA_964252445.1 uncultured Acidobacteriaceae bacterium
CTCCGGCTGCGCCCGGGCCGGCCGGGGCGAGTCCCGCGAGCTCGGCTTCGCCGCCGCCCGCGGCCACTCCGCAGGCTTTCGAGCTGGCGGAGATCGCCCCGGCCGCACAGACGGCGCTCTCAACCCTGAAGAACCTCGAACCGGAAGACAGCGTGGACCAACCCGCCAGCACCGTCCAGGCCGCCATCTGGGACCTGGGCAGCCGGGTGG
>CAXUND010000144.1:0-5361 GCA_964252445.1 uncultured Acidobacteriaceae bacterium
GTGACGCCGGACTTTGCCTTGGCTTCAAGCGTGCCAGTGTCATGCGGCTGGCCGCCGCTGGTGGGATAAAAGGCTGTGCGGTCGAGCGCAATTTGCCATAGCGACTGACCATTGGTGCGGGAGAACTCGCGGATATCAGTCACCGTCGCGGTGAAGCTCACGAGCGATGCGTCATCATAGTAAAGGCGGTGTGTCGAGGCCATCGGACTCAAGTTTAGACGATCGCGCTGTCGTCGGATGGACGCCCAGGGGAGGGTATTCAGTTGAGTGGACCAGCGAAGCGGCCTAAGAATATTCCTCGAAATTTGAAGCCTTATTTCCTATGTTTTTTGATCAAGGGCGAGCGCTGGAACGAGCCTGAGGGGAGTGAGGATCTGATGGGGGCGCAGCTTGCGTTTTTGCGCGAGCAGATCGAGTGGAGGCGCTACAAAGTTGCGGGCCCGGTGACAGACGGCGAAGAGATCGTCGGCTTCAGCGTGATTGAGGCGGCGGACTTGGAAGCCGCGCTGGCGCTGGCGAAGTCTGATCCGGCGGTGGTGGCAGGGCGGGTGTCTGTGAGGATTCTGCCCGCGGTGCTGCCTGCGCTCGATAGCTTGAAGGTCGAGTTCTAAGAGAGTCGCCATGCTGAGCAGAGCGTAGGATCTGCTGTTTGCGTTGCTCGTATCTCTTGTTACATGAACCGGTCGGTCCGCTTTACAGAGCAAAACGAACGGCTCCTGCCGCAAAACAGAGTCAACAGCGGATCCTTCGCTCTGCTCAGGATGACTATTGGTGGTGGGATTGGCGTTTTTTCTTGCGAGCGACTTAGCTTGCTTCGAGCAGCAGCCGCTGCTCGAGCAGGTCGATCAGCGCCTGCTCTTCGCGTCGCAGTGCGTCTGAGTGTTCGGCGATCTCCTCTTCGAGTTCCTTCTTCTTTTCCTTGATCTCGCCCGGTGACATGCCGCCCAGGTACGCCTCTAACACTGCCGGGTGCACATAGCACTTGCGGCATACCGACGGTGTATTGCCTAAGCGGCTCGCGACTGCCTTGATTGCTTCGACGACGTTCTTCTTCGCCTGCGTCGTGGTTTCGAAGGGACCGATCTCCCGCAGCATGTCGCAGGCCAGCACCGAGCCTGCCCAGGTGCGGAAATCCTTGGCGGTAAAGTGCTCGCCCGAAATCTCGCGCAGGTACTCGTTCACGTCGGACGAATCGATAGTGCGGTGTTCGCCTTCTTCGTCGATGTATTGAAAGAGTTCGTAGCCGGGAATATCCACGCAGCGCTTGATGATGTTGGCGAGACGGCGATCCTCAAGGCTGATGGTGTGCTTGACGCCGCTCTTGCCCTGGAAGCTGAAGGTTATGTTCGAGCCTTTCACGTCCACATGCTTGTTGCGCATGGTGGTGAGGCCGTAGGACTTGTTATCTCGCGCGTACTCGGCGTTGCCGACGCGGATGTGCGTCTGCTCCATCAGCTTGACGATGGTGGCGAGAACTTTGCGGCGGGGCAGCCCGGGCCGCGCCAGATCTTCTTCGACGCGTGCGCGGATGGTGGGCAGGGCTTTTGCGAAGAGGCTCATGCGCTCGTACTTGGTTTCATCGCGTACTTCGCGCCACTTTGGATGATATCGGCTCTGCTTGCGTCCGCGCTGGTCGCGGCCGGTGGCCTGCAGGTGACCGTTGGCGTGGGTCGAGATCCAGACGTCAGCCCAGGCCGGCGGGATCACCAACGACTTGATGCGCCCGAGCACAGCCTTGTCGCGGACCGGGGTTCCGTCGGGATTGACGTAGCGGAAGCCCTTCGCGGTCTTCTTGCGGCGGATGCCTGGCCTGGCGTCAGACACGTAGCGCAGACCCGCGGCCTGGGCGGACTCGACCGGATTGGTGATCGGCTCGGGTGGCGGGCTCGGCTTCGATCGCGGGCTCATGGCTTGCTAGGATGCGCCCGGATGCGCTCGCCCGGGCGTGCAGGTGGCAGCTGGTTCAAGTCCAGTAAAGGATGCGCGCGGCTGGCACCTGTGCGGCCAGCTGCTGTTCGAAGAAGAGGCGCATCTCGCCCATCGAGTCTTTTGGGTAGACGTACTTGAAGCCGCCAAACTTCGTGCGCTTTTCCGATCGCTCTTCCTCGCGCAGGTTGAGCGTCGTCTTCGGATACCAGCCGAGCAGGACCTCCTTCGATCCGGGCGTGAAGCGATGGGTGATGAGCTCCGCGGTCAGGTCGAGTGCAGGCACGTCGCGGACGGCTTGCGAGACGCGCGCGAGCAAGTCTGTGTATTGCTCGCGCCAGCCCTCGACCGCCATGATGGGTGCAATGGTGAGGCCGACCGGGTAGCCGGCGAGCGCCATTGAGCGGAGCGCCTGCAGTCGCTGGTCGACGGAGGCGGTGCCGCCTTCAAGATCACGCGCAACACTCGCCGCATTGACAGAGAAGCGTACGCGGGTGCGCTTGGTATGCGCGAGCGGCAACAGGCGAGTGACCGCGGCAAACTTGGTCGTCCAGCGCAGCTGCACCGGCGCATCCCACTGGCCGAAGAAGCGAATGGATTGCTCGAGTGCGCCTGTAAGATGCTCGATGCCGAGCGGATCGGTGTAGCAGGAGGCTTCAAAGGTTGTGCCCTCGGAGGCTCGCTCCCGCGAACGCGAGGTGATCTGTCCTTTGCCGGCATAGTCGCGCAGGCCTTCAAGAATCTCGGGCAGATTGGCGTAGGCGCGGGTGACGGGTGGCCCGGAGAGCGAACCGGCAAGGTAGCAGTACTGGCAATGTGCCGGGCAGCCCTGGGCGATGTGGAACTGCCAGTCGGCTGATGGTGGGATGGGCTGCAGCTTCCTGTGGCCGGGGGGCGAGACGACGATGGCGAAGGTGGTCTTCGCGAGGGCGTAGCTCTTCGCCGGTGTCTCGGCGGCGAAGCTGGTCAGGCGATTGCTGCTGAGGCGCACGACCTCCGCACCCATGGCTGCCGCGCGATCGAGCATGAGACGTCCGTGCGGCAGCGCCAGCGCGTCCGGAGTAATGAGGACGCGCCGGGGCCGCCACAGCTTTTCTGTTGCCGACCTTGGGGCGGAGATCACAGCAGTCGCCATGGCTATTGGAGGCTGGTGGAAGACCTTGCGGTGCAGCAGCGGCGGCGAAGAGCATTTCGCGCGATCACACGGGCTTATTAGAGCGAGCTCATGTTATGCAGAAATTCAGCATTATTGCGGGTTTTTCCTAACTTATCGACTAACAACTCCATGGCTTCGGTCGGCGACAGCGGGTTGAGCACCTTACGCAGCACCCAGATGCGGCTGAGGTCTTCCTTGGTGATCAGCAGCTCTTCCTTACGGGTGCCGGAGCGCTGGATGTCGATAGCCGGGAAGACGCGCTTGTCGATGAGCTTGCGGTCGAGGATGACTTCCATGTTGCCGGTGCCCTTGAACTCTTCGAAGATGACCTCGTCCATGCGCGAGCCGGTGTCGACAAGTGCGGTCGCAATAATGGTGAGTGATCCGCCTTCCTCGATGTTGCGCGCGGCGCCAAAGAAGCGCTTCGGACGCTGCAGGGCGTTGGAGTCGACGCCGCCTGAAAGGATCTTTCCGGAGGGAGGGACAATGGTGTTGTAAGCGCGGGCGAGACGGGTGATGGAGTCGAGCAGAATGACCACGTCGCGCTTGTGCTCGACCAGGCGCTTGGCCTTCTCGATGACCATCTCGGCCACCTGCACGTGGCGGGCAGCGGGCTCGTCGAAGGTGGACGAGATGACCTCACCTTTGACCGAGCGCTGCATGTCGGTGACTTCTTCGGGGCGCTCGTCGATGAGGAGTACGATGAGCGCGACCTCCGGGTGGTTCGAGGTGACGGAGTTGGCGATGGCCTGCAGCAGCATGGTCTTGCCGGTGCGCGGCGGGGCGACGATCAGCCCGCGCTGGCCCTTGCCGATAGGCGTGAGGATGTCCATGACGCGGCCGGAAATGGACTCGCGGACGGTCTCCATCTTGATGCGCTCTTCCGGGTAGAGCGGGGTCAGGTTGTCGAAGAGGATCTTATTGCGCGTCTCCTCGGGAGACTCGAAGTTAATGGCCTCGATTTTGACCAGGGCAAAGTACTTTTCCCCTTCATGCGGCGGACGCACGTTGCCGGAGATGGTGTCACCGGTCTTGAGGTCGAACTTGCGTATCTGCGACGGGGAAACGTAGATATCGTCCGGGCCGGGCAGATAGTTGTAATCGGGCGAGCGCAGGAAGCCGTAGCCGTCGGGGAGAATTTCGAGGACGCCCTCGGCGAAGATGTGGCCTTCCTTTTCGCTTTGCGCCTGGAGGATCTTGAAGATCAAATCCTGCTTGCGGAGACCGCTCGCGCCCGGAATGTCCAAGGTGCGCGCGATGCGGCTCAATTCGGTGATGCTTTTCTCTTTCAGTTCAAGAATGGTCATGATTTACCTGGAGGGGAGTGTGCGTGTTGCCAGAGGTGTTGCCGGAGGGAAAGAAGCGTCGTGTTTCGGGGTCAGAGATGTGAGGGGGATAAGGCGGTGTAGTGCAGTAAAGAAGGCTGCCGGGTTCTGAGGTGAACTCAAAGACCCGGCAACTCTATAAGCTTGCCAGACCAGATTCTAGGCTGCGCGACGCTGTTGCTGCAAGGAGCGGTAGGTATCAGAGACGAGCGGTTCTGCAGCGGGATTTTGATCGTGGAACTGCGCCAGGACCTCGTTCGTGGTGTCCTGAAGGCGGGTGTTGGGCTTATGCAGCTTGCGTGTCGCCTTGGCAGCGAGCTGGCAGAGCTGGTAACGGTTTTCAAGGTGGGCAAGAGCGCCAAAAATCAAATCAGAACGCATTACCTTTCTCCTCTGGAGATTTTGTTCGTAAGAAAGTCGCCGGATTTTGCTCCCTGCAGGGAAGGAGGATTCCGCCGGGCCTTCTATACGCCTTCGTAAAGCCCCGAGCAACGGCGTATTTCCTTCAACTTAGACGCAAAAGTGAGGGTAAAAGTCGAAAAACTTTTTGCTTCTCTTAGCGACTTTGAAGTGGGAGCTTGGAAGGGATCGAGTCTCTTCCGGGCCGAGCTCTGGGAGGTATATCGCTTTACCCGAGGAGGCCGAGCATCAGCCTTCCGGGTACATCTTTGCACATCGATCGTATCCGGAGGATCTTGGGATCTGGTCCGGAGACGAACTTTACTGCGAACGGATTCGACCTTACCCTGCGCCAGGCACCAAGGTCAACTCTTTTCATGGCTCATGGTCGATGGTCCTTCGTGGGCCATCCTGCCTGCAGGTCCAGCTTTTGCCCTCTCGCGACCTCACTGCTAGAATCGGTGGTGTTCTTTCCCCTACCGAAGGGGCTGTAGCTCAGTTGGGAGAGCGCCTCGTTCGCAACGAGGAGGTCAGCGGTTCGATCCCGCTCAGCTC
>CAXUND010000145.1:0-5241 GCA_964252445.1 uncultured Acidobacteriaceae bacterium
ATGGAAGAGGAGTACCCGGTCTTTCACATCACCTGCATCACCCACCGCAAGAACCCCGTGTATGCCGCGACCATCGTCGGCAAGCCGCCGATGGAAGACGCCTGGATGGGCAAAGCGGTCGAGCGCATCTTCCTGCCGCTGATGCGGCTCACCCTGCCCGAGATCGTCGACATTAACCTGCCGGTCGAAGGCGTCTTTCACAACCTCATGGTAGTTTCGATCCGCAAATCCTACGCCGGGCACGCGCGCAAGGTGATGAACGGCATCTGGGCGCTCGGCCAGGCTATGTTCACCAAGTGCATCGTCGTGGTCGACGAAGACTGCGACGTGCAGGACCTCGGCGAAGTCGTCCTGCGCACCGCAAACAACATTGATCCCGAGCGCGATATCCAGTTCACCATGGGCCCGGTCGACTCGCTCGACCACGCCTCGCGGCTGCCGAACTACGGCTCGAAGATGGGCATCGACGCGACCCGCAAGTGGCCGGCGGAGGGCTTCACCCGCCCCTGGCCGCCAATGATCGCGATGGATAAGACAACCACGGCCCGCGTCGATGCGATCTGGAAAAAGCTGGGCATCGACTAAATCAATGCCTGTGCGGTAAGCGGCCGCATCGCCCGCGGCTGAAGGCCCCGGGGGATGTAGACTGCCTGGGCGTTTTTGCCCGAAGGGCGATCCGCCCCCACCGAAGGTGGCGCCTCCCGCGCAGGGGGTCTGGCCTTTACTCGGCCGACTTGACTTCAATCTTCACCAGCGAGTGCACCGAGCGCGCAGGGCGCTTGTCCTCGCTGACGACCAGCTTGTACGGCCCGGTCTTCTCGTCAAGCGGCTTGCCCGCGAGCGTGTCCGCCACAATCACCGTTCCAGGGTGAAACTCAGGATCAATCTCTGCGAGCGCGAGCACGGCCTTGTAGCCGTCGGCTCCGGTGGCAACGACATATTCAGAGAGCGCATTGCCGTGCAGGTCCTTTCCGTGCGGCACGCCTTGCTTGGCCAGCAGGTCCATGAGCGGGACCCCCGTGTAGGTCTCGCTCGCGCCGGTGTGTCCATTTTTCACCGTGAGCGTTGTGTGCGGCATGGAGCGGATCGCATCGGTGAGCAGGAGGTGCTTGTCGCTCACCACGATCTCAAGATTAGTCGCGGCCTGCTGGGCCGCGGCGGGAATAGTCGAGACAAGAAGCACGATGAGGAGTGAGGTCTTCATTCGGCAAATACTCGTTGTGACGGAGCATGCGGGATCACGCGCTGCCGCCATTCGCATCGTATAGTAGTCCTATGTCGATCGTGAAAAACATCGGTGGCATTGCCAAGGGTATGAGCATCACCTTCGGGGAGATGTTCCAGCCGACGGAAGTGGAGAACTATCCGGATGGGCCCGGCCCGCTGCGCGGGGCGCAGTTCCAGGAGCGCTTTCGCGGCGCCCATGTGCTGCAGCGGGACGAGAATGGCCTGGAGAAGTGCGTTGCCTGCTTCCTGTGCGCGGCGGCCTGCCCAGCGAACTGCATCTACATTGAGGCCGCTGAAAACACCGCCGAGACCCGCATTTCAAGTGCCGAGCGCTACGCCAAGGTCTACAACATCGACTACAACCGTTGCATCTTCTGCGGCTACTGCGTGGAGGCCTGCCCGACAGACGCCATCACTCACGGCCACGGGTTTGAACTCGCCTCGCTGAACGCGACCAGCCTGGTAATGCGGAAGGAAGATATGCTGGCGCCCACGCTCGGGCTGCCTCCCGCCGCCGACGGCCATCCAGAAGTCGTCAAGTAGGGCGGCTCCGCGTAAACCCAAGCGGTAGGTCTGCGTCGCGGGACGCCGTTTGCAGATGCTCGCCGCATTCGCTAGAGTTGCGGTGACCGCGACCAATCCGTTTCAGGGCGCGGCATTCTCTCTCAGCGAGGAAC
Organism: uncultured Acidobacteriaceae bacterium; assembly: GCA_964252445.1. Taxonomy (GTDB): domain Bacteria; phylum Acidobacteriota; class Terriglobia; order Terriglobales; family Acidobacteriaceae; genus EB88. Next base: position 1,905 of record CAXUND010000145.1, read on the forward strand.
CATGTCCAAGCGCCTGTATCTTTCTCTGGTTGCACTTCTATCCCTCACGGCAGCGGCGCATGCAGCAGTGCCGAGCTATAGCGCGATCTACGTCTTCGGTGACAGCTACTGCGACGTCGGCAATGTTTATGTCGAGTCCAAGGGAGCCGTACCGCCTTCACCCCCCTACTACCAGGGCCGCTTCTCGAATGGGCCTTTATGGGTCGAGCACATCGCCAGCGCCCTCGGCCTGCCCATGCAGCCGGCGGTGCTTGGCGGCACCGACTATGCGACGGGCGGGGCGGCGGTGACCGCGCCTTATGTCACCAGTTACGGGACGGTGCCCAGCATCCCTGAGCAGGTTGCGGCCTACCTGCTGCAGCATGGAGGCAAGGCGGATCCAAATGCGTTGTATGTCGTCGAGGGCGGCGGCAATGACATCTTGCGGGCATCTGGAGGGAGTCCAGCTCAGCTCGGCTACCAGATCGCGGTAGGGCTCGCTGAAGCACAGCTTGCGCTGCGCCAGGCGGGGGCTAAAAACTTCCTGATTCCCAACCTTCTGGACGTAGGCCAGTTGCCTGCCGGCCAGGCGAACGCTGCGTTCGCCACCGCGGCTACTGTGGCTGTCAACACCGACCTCAGCCTGGCGCTTGAGATTGAGAGCTACCTGCCGGGAGTGAAGATCACGCAGGTGGATGAGTACACGCTCTTCCACGCGATCGCCGCCGATCAAACGCACTTCGGCTTTACGGACATCAAGCACCCGTGCGTCAGCGGTAAGTCTGTGTGCGCTGATCCTGATCACACGCTCTTCTGGGACGCAGAGCACCCGACAGAGTTCGGGCATGCTTTCTTCGCGGTCACGGTGGAGCAGGCGCTCACGCGGTAGGTTGCGTGATGAGTCCGGCAACGCCGAGGACAGGTGCTTGAGCGTCACGCGGCTTAGCCAAAATGATCAGCAGCGCAAACATGGGAAAGACAAGCAGCGGCATCAGAGCGGCTGCTTCAAGCGTCAGATAAACCGGCGGAAGCAGGAGGAGAAGCGTAACGGCTATCCTGACCCGCGCCCGCCAGCGCGAGGCGCCTGACTCTGATCCGGGCGCCCCGTCGCACATCAGCCTCTCGACAGATACTGCAAGTGGCAGAAGCAGAAGGGTCAGATCGTGGGAATACAGATGGTAGCTGACTAACAAGGCGGCGACGATCGCTAACGGCAGAGACAGCTTGCGTGTGCCCACGTATAGAAGCAGGGCTCCAGAAACGATTGCCGTCAAAATCGTTCCGTATCGATCGTTGTGACCGATCAGGCAAAAGAAGCTATAGATGTTCGACATTCTGTTTGGCAGCCCGGCTGCACTGCTTTGGCCTACCCCGACAATCGAGCGCGCATAGTTCAGGCACCCGGTCGCGCCCACCATCGCGATGCTGGTAGCCACCAGGGCCAGCGCACCGGCGGTGAACGCGGCGATAACTTGCCATTGCCGCCATAGCAGAAATAAAAGCGCGATCGGCAGAGCAATCTGGAACTTGACGAGTACGAACGCAAGGCAGAGGCCGGCCGTGAAGGCTCGTTTTTTTTCGAAGGCAAGTTGGCATCCGCAGAGCGCAACCAGCAGCAAAAGTGAGACCTGACCCTGCATCAAGGTGAACCCAATCGGCGTGAAGCCGGCAGTAAATGCGCACGCTAGCCAGGTAGAACGCCGAGGCAGCCTGGCAATCCGACCCAACAGAAAAGCGGCGAAGCCTGCCAGCGCGACGTTGAGACCAGTGAAGATGCTAAACGCCGTTCCATAGGAAGAGTAACTCAGCGGCACAAAGAAGAGTGCCGCAAACGGTAGATAGAGAAAAGGTAGTAACCCGGTCCGCGCGCTGACGAAATGATTCTGTACAGACTGCTCGAAATCATCGTCGTACAACCTGTGTGCCTCTCCAAGCCGGACGGTGACACCTGAGTAAAAGAGGGCGCGAAAGTCTGCTTTATCACGATTGTCGATAGTTGAGGCAACGAAGAGGAGGGTGACCTGAACGACGAGAACAACGGTTGCGGTCAGGATCACCCATTCCCTTCTCTTCCCTGCGAACGGAGGCGCGTTAGTCTGCTGCATGGTTCTCACTGAATGCCGGTAGAAGAGACGTTTGCTGGAGCAAGCCGGCGAAGCGTGAGATCAGCACCTCTTCAAAGATAAGCGCTGCAGCACACGCGAAATACGGGATAAGTTCGCCGAAGACCCGGATCTCAACAAAAAGGCCGTAATACAACATGAAGGCAAACCAGACTGGAAGTGCCCACAGCCACGTGCGCAGGACCGGGTCCTGTATTCTGGATCGCATCGCAAGCACAAACGGCCAGAGGTACCCGCAAGCCCCGGCTATCTGCGGCCACGCTAGAGGGATCGCCATGGTGCCGATGTTCAGCCACAATCGTGTATGGTTCTCTGAGCGATTGGCACCGTAGAGTCGCGAGATATACAGGTGCCAGGCAACCCAGAACAAAGCCAGCGGCAGGAGCACGCCTAACACCCGCGTTGAGAACAAGCTTCGCCAAATGGCACCGTGGCGGCCGCACTCGGCCAGCATAAAGAAGACCAGAAGCAGCAGGCTGGTTTCACGGTTCAGCGTCGTCACCACAAACAGCACTGCAAAGTATAAGGAGTGTTTACGCTCGTAGATAAGTACCGCACCGATCGAAAAGAGTGCCAGATTCGGGAGGTCGTAAACAAAGCGCAGCGGACGAATGGTCAGTAGGCAGTAGGTGCCTGCGATCATGCATAAGGTAAGTGGAAAGATAAACGGCTCAAGAATGGCGCTACGTGAGCTTTTTCGATACAGCCGGGCAGTCATCAGTCCGGTAATCAAGATGCAGGCAAGATCAAGCGGAGCTTCAAGGAGCGTTTCCGGATCGACTCGCGTAGAAAACCACCCGTGCATAGCGGTAAGTCGAGCGGCAAGACCCTGGAACCACAAGGACTCGTGTGCCCATCGCAGCGGGAGCATCAGCAGCACGCGATATTGAAAAGGTGTGCGTTCCTTGCCCTGCTCAAAGGCAGCCAGATCCAGGCACGATGGAACACGGCTTAGGTAGAACCAGACACACTGGATTGTGGCGAGCAGACACACGACGAGATACAAACCCCCACGCGCCTGGTGGTTCCGCAACGCCCTCAAGAGCGGCCCGCTGCTTTTCGTTCGAGTAATACGGTTGTCTCATCCTGATAATCAATGGTCCATCCGGAAGTGTGGCTCAGCAGGTACACCAGCGGAGTGTCGCGCCTGAAAAGTACATACTGTATGTCGTACTTATCGAGGATCGCAAAGCTGTTCACGATGTGTGCGGCATCGAGATAGTCTTTGAACGCTC
>CAXUND010000146.1:0-5220 GCA_964252445.1 uncultured Acidobacteriaceae bacterium
TTCCCGATTTGAGCTACGAACCGTGCTATCCTGCCCGTTCTATGGCGTACCCCCTGGCCGCTACCCTCTTCCTTCATGTCGGAGAAGCCCCAGCTTTCCTCGCAGACCTGGGCGAGGAAATGTGCCTTGCGCAGGAGCGTGCTGATGTCGTGGCGAGCGAGGGCGCCCGGAAAGAACGGCCCGGCCAGTCGAATGTTGGTTGCTTGCCGTTCCGCACGGGCTCCGGTGTAGTGCGGCGCCAGCTTCGTCAGGATAGTCGCATCGATGGTCAGCACCAGGCAGCTCCCGGAAAAGCCATGACCTGGCGCGCCAGTCTAGCCCTGTCCCTGCTGCTCACAAGCCTCTGTGTCGTGCCCGCTTTGGCATCGAGCCAGCCGAACTGTGCCGCCCCGAAACCCATACGGTTCGAACGTGGGGCATCGTCGGCCGTGATGATGGGGCCGGTGCTGCGAGGCGAGGATGTCTGCTACACGATCATGGCCAAGGCGGGGCAGTCTCTCTCCGCCATGGTGACCAGCCCCGACGATAACGTGGAGTTTCAGCTCTATCAGCCTGGCTACCGGGTGACGCGGGATGCCGATGGACCAAGCCTTGATGGAGCAACGGTCAAGGGCGCAGGATCGGATGACGACGCCCGGCACGTTACGCTGACCCTCCCCGCAACCGGGACTTACGCCTTCCTTCTCGGCACCGAACGCGGCGGCGGCGGCATCTACAAGCTCACTATCTCCATTAAGCCCTGATCTCCATGCATGAAGACGAGCGCCGACGGCAGCTGCGCCAGCAGCCAGCCTCCGTCGTAAAAGGAGCGCGACCAGACTCCACAGGTCAGGTCCGACCCACAGCTGGTCGGGAAGGCCTTAGGGTGATCCCCCTCTCCCCCACGCTCACCTGTGCCTCAGGGTAAACGGCCAATGCCAACTCAACGCCTCCGATAAAACCGGCTCTAAAATCCCGCAGCCGGCTATAACCAGCGCCAAATTGCGCGAATAGCGATGGCCAAGATACATCAACGGCATTCTTCAATGCATGAAGCCGGTAGGCAAGCCAGATATAAATATCAAGCACCATGCTGCGTGGTCCAATTGCTCGAAGCGCAGACTCGTTTAGCGGTACTGGATGGTTTTGAAGTGCCTGGTAGAACTCTTCATTAAGCAAGACCTTTTCCTGCCAGAAACTGGGCTGATCGCTAACTACGTCGGTCAGCGTAATAGCTCCATCTACGAAGCCACCCCGTCGCATGACCTCTCTGTTATCCCTATCGGCATAGAAAGTCAGCGTGCAGCCGGATATGCGGCGCGCCTGTTCGTTTACCATCCGATAGGTGGTGCCACCGATTGAAAGCCCCATGTTGCAAAGCCAGACCCGCATGGAGCGTCCGAGTTCAATCTCACGGCTTCTCGTCTTAATGGCCTGACTTTGCAAAAACAGCAGGATAAAGCGCGCATAGGACCCGTAGGGAACACCGAGCGGTGAACCAGACCGATCCACGCCGCTTTGAATAAGCATGGTCAGATTGTGGCCTTCCCTCCGCCAGATTGGTTCTGCTTGCGGTTTATGTGGAAGAGAAGTCAGTGCGAAACCTGAGTATGTAAATCCTAGCTTGTCTGCCTCTTCGCTCATGACCTGGTAGGCCGCTTCCACGAGAGCGCGCTCGTGTTTGGTGGCAGCTTGGCGGCGGGCCTCGTCGACCCCTCTCTGAATGATCAAGCGATGAATATCAGCCACGTTGTTGGTCATGGCTCAGGTTATCCCTCGATGCAATTTGGAGTCTGGTCGCGCAAGCTATTTGAAGACTTTTTGATTCTACTATTAGTGTGTGCGACCAGACTCCACGGGATAACCGCGAGTCGCGCGACTAAACTCCACACTGCAGCGCGACCAGACTCCACAGGATAAGTCGACCAGCCTGTGGATAACTTGGCATATTGGTCTTTTAGCGTCATTACGACTCTCCCGAGTCGCGCTAAAGATTGCCGGAGGGGCATTGTCCAAGGTCGACTTGAACGCGTGTGGAGTCTGGTCGCGCCTTTGACGGTAAACCGAACACCACTTGTCGGCATGTCATGTTGTCGACATACTAAATTGTAGACCAACATCAAATCAACGCTGCCGTTCTAAGGGGGCAATTTCGGGCCTTCCGTATTTCGCAAATAGGTCGTTCAACGCCTCACCCATAAGATTTTGTACTGTGGTCTTGCGATCAACCGCCAAGGCACGGAGTTGCCACGCCACGTCCTCCGGAAAATGCCCGGCGATCTGTTTGGTCCCAACCCTTGTCCGTGGCGCGATCCTGCTCGCAGCCTCGGCATCAGGGGGGAGCGGGGGTGCTGACGCCACATCAGGCGCACGCCTGGTACTGCCGGCGGCCGCAGCGACGGCTACTAGATTTGGACGCTTGCTCATTGAGCCAACTCCTTTGTCGGTATGCCGACGTGTCGACATATAGACGCGTAGAGTTGTCGGATTTCAGATGCGGCGCGGCCGTCTGGTTCGTATTCCGTGACGGTCTGCCCGGCCTGCGCTGCGTATTCAAAAGCTACGCGCTGGCCGACATAAGCGGGACAGACTTCTAGTCCCATACCGGCGATGGCTTCCGCAGCTTGCTCATGGCGGGTGCCTTGGGCCGGAACCGAGTTGAGAACGACCAAAGGTGCCCTGCGCGACCGCCCTTTGATTAACTCCACCGTCGCGCGAAGCGTCTCCAAATCGAGAATGGACGGCTTGCAGGGAATCAGAACTAGGTCGGCCACCTTCGCCGCCTCTGCAGCCGCCTGCTCCACGCGAGCGGGCGTATCGACAATTGCGAGGTCAATTCCGGCTTGCTGAGCTTTGACCAAAGCCGCAGCCAGCCGAGCAGGCTGGGCGTCTATAACCGAAGGGGTCTCCCCCGATCGACGGTCGCTCCATTTGCACGCGCTTGCCTGGGGATCGAGGTCAATTACCAGAACGCTATGCCCCGCAGCCTCGGCTGCGACCGCTAGCGATAGCGCTAAGGTCGTCTTACCAGTCCCGCCCTTCTGGGCGATCATCGCCAAAGTCTGCATTTTGACACTCCGAACTGTCGACATGTCATATTGACGTCAAATCTTTTTGTCGGGCAATAGACAGGCCGACACGCTAAGCGATCGAGACGGGTGTGCGGAGAGCATGGCTACGTCGCATGGCCGCTAAACAGGCGGTTTCGCAGGCTGTTCACTTCCTAGAAGGCTTAGGATCAGCCGTCTCTTGGCTATTCAACCCAGGTTACAAGCTTAGCGTGCAGTTTTGGACAAATCGTCTGGCGACCCGTTGTCTGGTTCGTCATCGGTTGCCTGCTGTAAACCGATCCGCTCGGATGGATGAACATGGTCGAAGCGGTCCAGAGCGCGGCACCACGCGGCGGCGGCCGGCGACAGCCATTCGGTAATGCGGAGCATGGCGCCGTGATGCTTGGGCAGATCCCAGGCAAGGATCGGCTCGTGGTGGGCAATCCGGTTACGCAACAGCCGAATTGGCGTGAGTGGGCTGGACAGGTCCTTGCGCCGCAGACCCTTTCCGTCTTCGCGGCGGCCGATGCGACTCAGACCCGTTTGCCACAGGTTTTCGTAGGGAGTTCCGAGCATGGTGGTCCAGAAACTGAACGTCAGGGCGGCCACGACCCTGCCAGGCGTGGGCTCCTTGCGCTCGCGTGCCAGCTCCGCAAGGGCCTCGACGACCTGCTTAGTTTGGTGAGGCACGGCAAGGAAGCCGGGCGCCTCGAACCAGCGGGGCTGGACGGAGACAGACAAGACGGCATGGATTCGGTTGCGCAGGGCCACTTCGAGCATCTGCAAGGGCGTATAGAGTGCCTCGGATAACCGGGTGTTCAGCGCGTAGAGATCCAGCGCACGGGCACGGTCGCTTCCCGCCCAAGCCAGGTAGCGGCTGAACCGTTCCAGTGACAGCGCTTCTTCCAGATGCTCGGCCTCGATCAAAAATGTCTCCTCCGCCGCTGTGATCCTTGCCTTGGGGCGCCAATCAGACTATCTATGTGCTTGTAAACCCCGGTCCCGTCTCTGCCAGGCTATCGGTATGCGGCCGGGGTAAATCATTTTTGGGCTGAGAATTTCGGTCGGCGGGCAGGTCTATCGCCCAATGCTGCCGTAATTCTTTCGATCAGCGCGTGCGCGCGGGCATGCTGATTTGAACGAATTCAGGTTCGGCGACCCGGCTCAAAAGAATTTGTCTTACCTGATTGAGGTGAGACCTCCATTCTGCCGGCGGCAAGCGGAGCAACTGGTCCGCCCTATCGAAGATGTCGTCTGTCATAGTAATTGCCATGAAAATGGCCTCCTTTGCCCGTTGGCATGATGGCGTCACGACCGAACGATTGGGCCGCCTGCCTTATAGAGGCCAAGGAATAGGTCGCCGAGCGCATAACGCCGCCGGTAGGTGATCCATCGCTGTGCAAGGTGGTGCGGCCGGTCGTGCAGCATGTGGCAGCGCTGGCACAGGCCGCGAAGGTTGGCGAGCCGGTTGTTGGTCGGGTCGCTGTCCAGGTGCGCGGCAGCGAGGACCACCCGCGTCACGCGCAGCAGGGTCGCATCCACCAGATCGGGCCACCTGGCCGGGCGGCCCCGCCGGTCGCGCCATATTCCTGCCGCCTCATCAAACCAGCGGCCGTCCGGCAGGCACCGCAGCTTAGCCAAATGAGGTCGGCCGCATCCCTGACATCGCCCCCCAGCCCGCTCGAAGCGCACGCGGACGCTCAGCTCGCGCCAGTGCGCGGGATACAGGGGGCGCAACTCGGGGCGGATCGGCAAGGCTACGCCTCCGTCTGCTTGCCGAGCGCGCGATAGACGCTAGCCCGGCCGATCCCAAGCCGCCGGGCAATGGCGGCGGGGCCGATCTTCTCTTCCTCACGAAGCTGTCGGATGGCGGCCGGGTCGATTTTCGCCTTGCGCCCCTTGTAGACGCCGCGCGCCTTGGCCGCGGCGATGCCTTCGGCCTGGCGCTCGCGGCGCAGGTTGGTCTCGAACTCGGCAAACACGCCCAGCATGTCAAGAAAGGCCTTGCCGGCAGCCGTGCTGGTGTCGATCGGCTGCTCGGTCGCCAGCAGCGCCACGCCCTTGCCCTTCAGGTCGTGAACGATGTCCTGCAAATCCCGCATCGACCGCGCGGGCCGGTGGTTGCGGGGAACGCCCAGGGTGTCGGCCGGTGGGTGGGAATGGAGGCGCACCTGGAGCGCGGTCCGGCCCG
>CAXUND010000147.1:0-5130 GCA_964252445.1 uncultured Acidobacteriaceae bacterium
GAACGTTACCTCTCTTTCCAGCGCATTTCACTCACCTTCCAGAAGAAGGTCAAAGCCTCTCTGGTCTACCCGGCGCTGCTGATCACCCTGGTCTTCGGGCTGTTCATCTTCCTCATCACTTTTGTGGTTCCGCAGTTCGCGACGCTCTATGAGCAGGTGGGCACCAAGCTGCCTGCCATCACCCTCACCCTGCTCGCCTTCGGCAAGTTTGCACAACACTACTTCCTCTACATCCTGCCGGCGCTGGGGCTGATCGGTTTTGGCATCTACAAGTGGTCGAAGACCGAGCGCGGCGCCGACACCATCGACGGCATCCGGATCAACATGCCGGTCTTCGGCACCATCTGGCTGAAGTACCAGGTCGCGCTGTTCGCCCGCACGCTCTCCACCCTGCTGACCGGCGGCCTCTCGCTGGTGCCTTCGCTTGAGACCGCGGCACGCTCCATCTCGAGCAGCCGGATCTCAAGGTCAGTCATGACGTCGGTGACCAGCGTTCGCGAGGGCAACGGCCTCTTTACCAGCCTGAACCGCACCAAGATCTTTCCCCCGCTTGCGACCGAGATGATCGAGGTCGGCGAGTCGACCGGCGCCTTGCCGCAGATGCTCAACTCGGTAGCCGAGTTTTTTGAGGAAGACGTGCAGACCGCGCTGACCGCATCGCTCGCCTTGATTGAGCCGGCCATCCTGATCGTGATGGGCATCGTCGTGGTCGTCATCCTGATCGCGCTCTACCTGCCCATCTTCTCGCTCGGCAATGCGAGCAATTTTCAGCAGCACTGAGGTCGGCCCCGCGAACCGCTAGAGTCGATTTGAAGGAAACAGCATGGCAGAAGCTCCCGTACTCGCACTCCCGATCGAAGTAGACGAAGTCGCCAGCGCCCAGATGCTGGCACGCCGCTACCGCTGTGAATTTGTTGACCTCAAGAACTTCCGTATCCAGCATGACCTCTTCCGCACCGTGCCGGTCGACATGATGTTCCGCTACAACTTCGTGCCCATTGAGCAGCTCGAAGACCGGCTGGTGATCGCCGTCTCTGACCCCAGCCGCCTGATGGTGCTCGACGAGATCGCGAGCCTGCTGGGCGCGCGCCTGGTCACCCGCGTCGCCACCCTGTCGCAGATCACCGACCTGCTCAAGAAGACCGAGCAGTCGCAGCGGGTGCTCGACGAGGCCACCGAGGGGCTGACCTTCGACGTCATCTCCGCCTCCGACGACGACAACGAGTCGATCACCATCGAGAAGCTGACCAGCGAAGAAGATATCTCGCCGATCATCCGGCTGGTCGACACCACCATCTTTACCGCGCTCGAGCGTCGCGCCTCTGATATCCACATCGAAACCTACGACGACCAGCTGCTGGTCAAGTACCGCATCGACGGCGTCCTCCACGCCGCCATGGCGCCCATCGCGCGCGAGCACCACCAGACCATCCTGTCCCGCATCAAGGTCATGTCCGAGCTCGACATCGCCGAGCGCCGCGTGCCTCAAGACGGCCGCTTCCGGGTGCGCTACAAGGGCCGGCTGATCGACTTCCGCGTCTCCATCATGCCCACCGTGCACGGCGAGAACGCCGTCCTCCGCGTGCTTGACAAGGAGTCGATGTCGGAGAAGTTCACCAACCTGTCGCTCGATGTGGTCGGCTTCGGCGACGAAGACCTGCGCCGCTTCCGCCGCTACATCCGCGAGCCCTACGGGATGGTGCTGGTCACCGGGCCGACCGGCTCCGGCAAGACGACCACCCTCTACGCCGCGCTCAACGAGATCAAGTCCGATGAAGACAAGATCATCACCATCGAGGACCCGGTCGAGTACCAGATTCGCGGCATCACCCAGATCCCGGTTAACGAGAAGAAGGGCCTGACCTTCGCCCGCGGCCTGCGCTCGATCCTGCGCCACGATCCGGACAAGATCCTGGTCGGCGAGATCCGTGACCAGGAGACGGCGCAGATCGCCATCAACTCCGCCCTCACCGGCCATCTGGTCTTCACCACCGTCCACGCCAACAACGTCGTCGACGTGCTCGGCCGCTTCCTCAACATGGGCGTCGAGGCCTACAACTTTGTCTCCGCGCTCAACTGCATCCTGGCGCAGCGGCTGGTCCGCACCATCTGCGAGCACTGCATCCGGACGGTTACCTATGAGGACGAGTTCCTGAACCTGTGCGGTCTCGATCCCTGCGATTGGCGTGGCTTCCCGTTCAAGGAGGGTACAGGCTGCATCGAGTGTGGCGGCACCGGGTATCGAGGACGTACCGCGATCCACGAGCTGCTGGACCTCACCGACCCCATCCGCGAGATGATTCTCGAAAAGAAGCCGAGCTCCGAGGTCCGGCGCCTGGCGCAGGCCGAAGGCATGCAGTTCCTGCGCGAATCAGCGATTGACCGGGTGCGGCGCGGGCTGACCACGCTCAAGGAAATCAACAAGGTGACCTTCATCGAGGCGAACCGCTAGTGCTCGAGCGACTGCTCTTCCTGACGCCTGCGCTGTTGCGGCGCCCATTCCTCGCCTGCGAAATTTCGCCCTTCGGCGTGATGGCCGCGCGGCAGGAGGGCGAAGCCCTGACCACGCACTTCGTGCCGCTGCCGCCGGCCGCGGTGATCCCCAGCGTCAAGGCGCCGAACATCGCCGAGCGCGGGCGGATGGTGGTCGCGCTGCGGGCCGCGCTCGACGCAGTCGCCGACCGGGACAAGAACCTCACCGTGGTGGTGCCCGACGGAGCGGTACGGGTGCTGCTCATCGACTTCGATTCCCTGCCGTCGAAGACCGCGGATATCCTGCCGATCATTCGCTTCCGCCTGCGCAAGCTGGTGCCGTTTGAAGTCGAAGACGCGGCCATCACCTACCAGGTGATGCCCAGGATAGCCGCTGCCGGGGCGCTGCCCGGCGCGCCGGTCCAGACCCGGGTCCTGGTCGCGGTCTGCCCGCGCGAGATCCTGGCCGAGTACGAGGCAGTGGTTCGTGAAGCCGGCTATGTGCCCGGGGTGGTTCTGTCGAGCACCCTGGCCGCCACCGCCCTGCTCTCGGCAGAGCCCGCGCTGGTGGTCAACAGAAATGGCAACATGCTGACGACCGCCATCGTGCGGGGCGACGAGATACTGCTGCACCGCTCACTCGATTTCGAAGGCGATGAGTTCGAGCTGGGCACGGTCCGCGAGGCCACGGCAGCCATCAGGCCAAGCTTTGTGGCCGAAGAGGTGCGGCAGAACGTTTCCGTCGCCATGGCCTACTTTGAAGACACCCTGGCCATGCAGCCTACGTCTCTCTATTACATCGGTCCAGGCACCATCGCTGAGTTCGTTGATCTGCTGGACGATCCGGCCATGGAGGTCCGCGAGCTGGTGCCGACGCCTTCGCTCGGCACGAAGTCTATCCCCCGGAGCCTGGTCGGTCCGGTCGCGGGAGCGATCGCAAGCTCATGAGAATCACGCTCAATCTCGCTACGCGGCCTTACATCGAGCTGCGCCCGGTCTATAACCGTTTGCGCATGGTCATGCTGGCGCTGGTGGTCCTGGGCATCGGCATGCTCCTGGTCCTCAGGGTCGAGCAGAGTAAGGCGCGCGCATCGATGGCGCGCGTCGACCAGATCAACCAGAACATCGCGCGCCTCAGAGCCCAGCAGGCGAGCTATCAGGCTCTGATGCAGCAGCCTCAAAACGCCGCAGTGCTCACCCAGTCCCAGTTTCTGAACCAGCTCTTCGCGCGCAAGGCATTCTCCTGGACGGCGACCATGACCGACCTGGAGAACACGCTGCCGACCGGAGTGCAGGTGGTTTCAATTGATCCGGTCGTCGCCGTGGACGGCCACGTCACCGTCCGTCTGCGCGTTACCGGACCACGTGAGCGGGCGGTCGAAGTGGTCAGCAACCTCGAACACTCGCGACACTTCCTGGCGCCGCGGCTTGCGAGTGAGTCGCTTGCCAACGCTACCGGCTCCGGCACCGCGGCATCGCTTCCGGTCAGCTCCTCGAGCGCCACCGATGTGAGCTTCGATATTCTTGCCGACTACAAGCCGCTGCCGCATGTGCCTGAACACGCTGATGCCGCCAAAGGGACTGCAAAGGCCTCAGAAGGTCAGGCGGTCCTGACCAGGGCGCCCCGCAACAGTTCGGCGGCCGCCAACGTTGTCAGGGGGCCGCGATGAACCGCCGCAACGTTGCCACGCTGCTCAATATCCACCTGGGCGTCGCCATCCTGCTGGTGCTGTTCGATCTCTTTCTCGCCGTCCAGCTGGCGGTCGCCTGGCACGATGCAGGGCAGGATCAGTCTGCGGATTATGCCAGCGCCCAGGCTACCTACGCGCAGCTTCTGTCGCAGAGCCATCACCTGGAAGGTCTGCCGATCAAGATCGAGGCCGCCCGCAAGCAGGGCGACGCCTTTGCCGCCGCGCGTATCCCCGCGAATGACTCGACCATCCTGGCCGAGCTGGGCGAGTTGAGCGCGCGTGATCATGTTCGTTTGAGCCGCGCACAATATACTCCGGCCACCGCGATCCCCGGGCTGACCGAGGTCCGCATCGACGCCTCGCTCACCGGCCAGTACACCGACCTCATGCACTTCATCAACGACATGGAGCGGGACAAGGCGCACGCCTTCTTCATCATCCGCGCCGTCACCTTTACCGGCCAGCAGGGCGGCCTGGTCAACCTCCGCTTGCGGATCACCACCTACATGCGCTCGGACGCGGCCACCAACCTGATCCTTGCTAACTCGGCGTCCGGCTCCGGCGAGTCGGGATCGCCCGGGGAGGTCCAGTAATGGCGCAGCTAAAGGGAGCAGGAACCGACGACAAGAAAAAAGTTGCCATTGCCTCCGCGCTGGGGCTGGTAGTGCTGGTGCTCGCGGTCCGCACCCTGATCGGCGGCCCGTCCGTTCCGCCTCCTCCGGCGCCCGTGGCCACGGTCGTGCCCGCCGCCACGCCCGCTCGCACCTCGGGCACGGCAAATACCTCCACAAGCGCAGCGGCCAAAACCACCGGGGGTACCCTCGATCCCACGCTGCATCCGGAACTCATGGCGGACAACGAGTCGCTGGTGTACTCAGGCAGCGGACGCAATATCTTCTCCGCAAACTCGATCGCGCCCGTGCAGATGGCGAAGATCGAAGTGCCGAAAGGGCCCATCCGCCCCATC
>CAXUND010000148.1:0-4997 GCA_964252445.1 uncultured Acidobacteriaceae bacterium
GAAGGCGGCCGCACGGTGGGCGCCGGAACCATCTCCGAGATCGTCAAGTAGCTGGGCGCGGGTGGAGGAGGAAGCGCCTGCGGCGCAAGGGCAAGGGCAGGAAGTAGCGTGGGCGACTTTCCTAAGTCGCCCGCGCAGAAAGATCTGGAACACAATGGTAGGACAGAGAATACGAATCCGGCTGAAGGCCTATGACTACCGGGTGCTCGATACGTCGACCGGCGAGATCGTCGACACGGCGAAGCGCACCGGGGCACAGGTTGCGGGACCGATCCCGCTGCCGACGGTCAAGAACAAGTACTGCGTGCTGCGTTCGCCGCACGTCGACAAGAAGTCGCGCGAGGCGTTCGAGATTCGCACGCACAAGCGGCTCATCGACATCCTCGAGCCGACCCAGCAGACGGTCGACGCGCTGATGAAGCTCGATCTGCCGGCGGGTGTGGATGTCGAGATCAAGGCTTTCGAGAAATAGACGCTGGCCGCGTCGGGCAACGGCGCGCTTCGCGGGTAAAAGCAAAAGCGAGACCTACAGTGCCGCTCTTAAGCGGGCATGATGAGGAAAGGGAACGATGGCGGTTACAGGTTTGCTGGGCAAGAAAATCGGCATGACGCAGATCTTTGATGAGCGTGGCGAAGTCCACCCCATCACCGTGCTGCAGGCGGGGCCGTGTGTGATCACGCAGCTGAAGACGATGGCGAAAGATGGCTATGACGCGGCGCAGATCGGCCTGGTCGAGTTCGTGAAGACCTCGCGGGTGACCAAGCCGCAGGCGGGCCACTTCGCCAAGTCCGACGTCGCGCCGGTGAAGCTGATCCGCGAGTTTGCGGTTGAATCTTCTGAGACCAATGCCGAGGGCGCAGCGACAGCCGACGCGACCAAGGCCGGCGATCGCGTCTTGGTCGACATCTTCACCGACGAGAAGTATGTCGACGTGGCCGGCACCAGCAAGGGCCGCGGGTTTGCGGGCGTGGTGCGCCGGCACGGCTTCGGCGGCGGACCGAAGTCGCACGGACACATGTTCCAGGTGCAGGGCTCAATTGGTGCGTCGTCCTTCCCGTCGCGTGTCTTCCCGGGGCAGAGGATGCCAGGGCACTTCGGGCACGATCGGGTGACGGTGCGCAACCTGCGCATCCGTGGGATTGACCTTGAAGAGAACCTGATCATGGTTGAGGGAGCGGTGCCCGGACCGCGCGATGGGTACGTGATGATCTCGAAGGCGAAGGCGCCGCCGCGGGAGCGTCGCGGGTTTGCGGGCGCCAGTACTGTCGATCCGCTGAAGGCTTCAAAGAAAGCCTCCGCCAAGAAGAAGTAGCACCGGCTGTCCAGGCAGGCGCGGCCTTCGGCCGCAAGAGCCAGTGCAAGTAAAGAAGACTAGGGGCTGCGCAGTACGTGACCCGAGAAGAGAAAACCATGGCAACGATTGAAGTCGATGTAGTCAGTCTCGACGGCGACAAGGTAGGCACGGTCGAGCTGGCGAGTGAAGTGTTTGCGCCGGAGACGGTGAACGAAGCTCTGGTGTGGGAGGCGGTCAAGCACTACCGCGCCGCCATGCGCCAGGGCACGGCTGCCACCAAGAACCGCGCGGATGTTTCAGGCTCGGGCAAGAAGCTGTGGAAGCAGAAGGGGACTGGCCGCGCGCGTGTCGGTTCGGTGCGCTCGCCTATCTGGCGTCACGGCGGCACGGTTCACGGACCGCAGCCGCGCTCCTATGACTATGCCTTTCCGCGCAAGAAGGTGCTGGGTGCGTTGCGTTCTGTGCTCGCGGCCAGGCTGGCAGAGAGCAAACTCACCATCGTTGACACGCTGGCGCTCGCAGAGCCGAAGACCAAGCTCTATCGTGCGGCACTCAACAAGCTTGAGGCCAGGCGGCGGGTGCTGCTGGTTGAGAGCGGTGAAAGCCTGTCGACCAACTTTATTCTCGGCGCACGCAATCTCGAGAATGTCGACATCCTGCTCTCGAACGAAGTTCACCCCTATGACATTCTGCGCTCGGAGCGCACGATCGTCTCGGTGACCGCGGTCAAGGTGCTCGAAGAGTCGCTCAAGAAGACCGTGTCGAAGCGCCGCCTGGCAGCGGCTGAGACGAAGGAGGTCGCCTAATGCCGACTCTGCATACTGTGATTCGTCGGCCGCTGATTACCGAGAAGGCGCTGAACGCGAAAGAGACCGAAGGCACGCTGGTGTTTGAAGTAGCGCCCGCGGCGACTAAGACTGAAGTGAAGCAGGCGGTCGAGGCCTTGTTCAAGGTCAAGGTCGACACTGTGCGCACCGCCAATTACCTGGGCAAGGAGCGCCGCCGGGGTAAGTTCTCGGGCTACCGTCCGGACTGGAAGAAGGTGTACGTCCGCTTAGTGGCGGGCGAGAAGATGCCCGAGTACGTGGACAATCTCTAAGTCCCGAGCCAATCCGACTTAGAGGAGTGCAACAGAATTTAGCATTTGAGTTAGAACACGTGACTAGCGACTGGTAAGTCACGGGAAGAGCAAAAGACGATGCCGATCAAGACATACCGACCGATCACGCCGACGCTGCGGTTCCAGACGACGCTGGTCAACGATGACATCACCACCAACGAGCCCTATAAGCCGCTGCTGAGTGTCAAGCAGCGTACTGGCGGACGCCGCAATGCGGGCGACCTGACCATACGCCACCAGGGTGGCGGTCACAAGAAGATGCTGCGCCTGGTTGATTTCAAGCGCGAGAAGTACGGCGTACCGGGCAAGGTGGCGACCATCGAGTACGACCCCAACCGATCGTCACGCATCGCGCTGATCTCTTACGCCGACGGCGAAAAGCGCTACATCATTCAGCCGGTCGGCCTGAAGGTCGGCCAGACGATCATGAGTGGACCGGACGCCGATATCCTGATCGGCAACGCGCTGCCGCTCAAGAACATTCCTTCGGGCACCACGGTGCACAATGTGGAGCTGCGACCGGGCAAGGGCGCGCAGATGGTCCGCTCCGCAGGTGCGTCTGCACAACTGGTAGCCAAGGAAGGCGACTATGCCCTCTTGAAGCTGCCCTCGGGCGAAACACGGCGCGTGCTGGTCGAGTGCATGGCGACCATTGGCCAGGTAGGTAACACCGACCACGAGAATGTGACCATCGGCAAGGCTGGCCGCAACCGGTGGAAGGGCATCCGCCCGGCCAACCGCGGCGTGTCCATGAACCCGGTCGACCACCCGCATGGCGGTGGTGAGGGTAAGACCTCCGGTGGACGCCACCCGGTCACCCCGTGGGGCCAGCCGACACGCGGATACAAGACACGCAATAACAAGCGGACAGATGTGTTTATCGTCAAGCGTAGAACCAAGTAAACCAAGAGATAAGTGGTACCGGAGCGTGCCCTAGCAGGGCCGCCCACGTGAGGAGAGATATGGCACGGTCGACAAAGAAGGGTCCGTTCATTGACGTTCACCTGATGGTCAAGATAGAGGTGATGAACCAGGCGGGCGATAAAAAGGTGATCCGCACCTGGTCGCGCCGTTCGACCATCCACCCCGACATGGTGGGCCACACCATCGCGGTGCATAACGGACGCAAGTTTATCCCCGTCTATGTGACCGAGAACATGGTCGGGCACAAGCTGGGCGAGTTCTCGGCAACGCGCACCTTCAAGGGGCATACCGCGAAGTCGAATGAAGCAGCGGCGAAGGGGCGATAGGTCAGTTCACAGGTTTTGAGACAAACACTTTGTTACTTGTTCGATAGAGAGACAGCCACATGGCAGCAGCGACAGACACACGGGAGTTTCGGGCAGAGGCAAGGTTCCAGCGGGTGAGCCCGCAGAAGGCGCGGCTGGTGCTGGACCTGATCAAGGGTCTGCCGGTCGAGCAGGCGCTCAACATCATCATGTTCACGAAAAAGGGCGTTGCGCCACTGGTTGAAAAGGTGCTGCGTTCGGCGCTTCAGAACGCGAATTACCTGAGCGGCGAGCAGGGTCTCGACGTCGACGTTGACCAGCTCTACGTCAAGTCGGCCATCGCGAACGAAGGCCCACGCATGAAGCGAATCCGCCCGGCGCCGATGGGCCGCGCCTTCCGCTATCAGCGGAGGCTGGCGCACATCAGTGTCTCGCTCGCAGAGTTGCCGGTGGCGGACGAGATCAAGGTCAAGGACAAGAAGCCGGCCGCCAAGACCACGACCAAGCACAAGAAGACGGCCTAAGTCGTTCAGAAAGAGTGTAGAGGAACTATATGGGACAGAAAGTCCATCCTTACGGATTTCGCCTCGGGGTCAACAAGCCCTGGCGCTCGCGCTGGTTTGTCGAGAAGGACTACGACAAGCTGCTGGTTGAAGACGTGAAGCTCAAGGCCGAGTTGAAGGACAAGCTCAAGGCGGCCGGCGTGAGCTCGGTTGAGATTGAGCGCCCCGGCAACAAGCTTCGCCTGATCATCCGCACCGCGCGCCCGGGCATTATTATCGGCCGCAAGGGCGCGGAAATCGATAAGTTGAAGCTGGAGCTGCAGAAGCGCACCAATCGCGACGTGTTTATTGATATCCTTGAAGTCAACAAGCCAGAGCTTGACGCGCAGCTGGTGGCCGAGAACATCGCGCTGCAGCTGGAGAAGCGGGTCGGCTTTCGCCGCGCAATGCGCAAGTCAGTCGACTCGGCGTTGCGCTTTGGCTGCAAGGGCATCAAGGTGCGTGTTTCGGGCCGGCTGAACGGCAACGAGATCGCCCGTTCCGAGTGGTATCTCCAGGGTCGTCTGCCACTGCACACGCTGCGGGCCGACATTGACTACGGTTTCGCCGAGGCGCACACCACCTACGGCATCATCGGGGTCAAGACGTGGATTTATCGCGGCGATATTTACACGCAGCGTCGGCAGGCGCCGGCGGTGGTGGCTGCACCGGTTTTCTAGCTTTCGGCGAAGGAGCCTCCGGCACCGTCGCGTTCGACAGAGGCAGGTGCGCGGTCCAGCCGGCCGGCGGACGGCGTTCGACGCGGCCCTTCGCCTGCGGCGTGTCAGCGCACAGGATGTCGATGTTCAGC
>CAXUND010000149.1:0-4962 GCA_964252445.1 uncultured Acidobacteriaceae bacterium
GCCAGTTCCCGGCGAGTGCCGACATGGTGCTCTGGCTGAACGAGCATCACGGCCCAGTGGACGGCGCTGACGGCGCCTCCTTCGAGCAGACGCCGCTCTACCAGAAGCACAAGGGCCGCATCCTCGCGATTGTCCGGCTAGCGCGCCTACACCCCGGCACCTTCGGCGCGAACCTGGCGGATATGCTGCAACGTGGCCTGACGTTTGCGGAGGCCGATCAGTCGAGCGACTTCTTCGTCATTGCCAAGCAGCGGCTGCGCCAGGTTTGGCGGCC
This sequence comes from uncultured Acidobacteriaceae bacterium, assembly GCA_964252445.1. Lineage (GTDB taxonomy): Bacteria > Acidobacteriota > Terriglobia > Terriglobales > Acidobacteriaceae > EB88. Next base: position 275 of record CAXUND010000149.1, read on the forward strand.
GATCCGGGATCAGCTTGCCCCGGTTCTGTAATGGAGCGGGATCAGCTCATCGCGGAGGTCGCTCGGACGACCGGCGTGCGGCTCGACAAATCGGACCCTATTCTGGCCGCTGCGGTCGTCCACGAGGCCTTGCTCAACGAGGCGCTCGTCAAGCTGGATCGGCAAGTGATGATCCAGGCCGATCGCGTCACCGCCGCTTCGACGCAAGCTGTTGTGGACGCGAGAAAGGAGGCTGAGGCTCTGCTAGGCGATGCCGGCGAGTGGCTAGATGTCCGGATGAAGGCTGCCGGGGAAGCAGCGGCGGCATTGGTTCTGGTGGAAACACAGAAGGAGTTCGAGGCTGCTCGTAAAGCACGACGTGCAATGGTCTGGGCGGCGTGGCTTCTAGTGACCGCCTGTCTGGCCGTTCTGTCCGGGGCTGTTGGAATTGCATTAGCGAATCTTCGATAGCCAACAACGCGTCATCGGGTCCCAAGGGAAAGTCAGGACCGTTTGTACGTTGCTTCATTGTTGCTCAAGGCTGGCTCTTGCCGCGCGCGCAATCTACGGCACCGCCGCCATTGCCGGTCGAAACCATTAGGAGCAAACTCATCTACCTCGGTCGGCTAGCCTATCAAGCATGCGCGCTACGACGCGGCATGTGGCAGCTTCGGAAAGGTATCTAGCTTCAAAAGGGTCAATACCAGCTGCTTCGAGTAATCCATCCAGTGCAGTCTTGGCTTCGTCCGAAGTCGCGCCCGCCGCCTTGTATAAGCTGTCGTAGGTGGTCATCCGGCCTAGCTTGTAGATCTCAGCAAGTCGGAGTGGCGCAACAAGTATGACCTCGAACTGGTCCCGCTCTCCCCGAAAGTGGAAGATCGCCTCCGCCTCCAATCCATCGCTTCTGTAAGCTTCTGCGGCACGGACGAATGCCGGGTCTTCCCAGAGACGCGGAATGTTCAAAACCACCTCGCTTTCAGCTGGAACATGGCGGAAGATAGCGCCAGCTGCCGAGTTGGGGTCGTCATCGTCAAAGACGCCCCCGAAAGACTCAGCAAATTGTTCGCTGGTGCTCCAGCTTGTTGGACTACCTTCATCGAGCAATCCTGTATCAAACAAAGGAGCGAGTTCCTTCTGGTCCGGACTGCGATAAAGGTTGCGTTTGCGGTAAAGTGGCGTGCCGTCGTGCTCGCGCACGTGCGATGGCAAGAGCACGACTTCGCGCATCAACGCTTCCGCGATAGGTCCGCGAAGGACTGGGTCCTGCTTCCAGCCTTTTTGCCATTTTCCCAAAGCGTCGAGGAAACTACTTGAGTAAGCCACTGCCACCTCTTCGGCGCGGCGGCGGCCTGTCCTCCAAGTCTCGGCCTGCAACCTGGATGCCTCGCGCGGCCAAAGCTTCTGCGATCACCCGTCGCTGTGTCGTGCCGTGTTGAAGCGCGTAGTCGGCAAGAGAATCTAGTGTAGCCTCGGTCAGCCGAACAGAAAGCATGGCGGACTTGTCTGCCCCGTTGTTTGGGGCGACCGCAGGCGGCTGCTGTGGCGCCGCCGCGCCAGCAATGCGAAGCATTTCGTTAGGCGAAGCCGCCGGCGCCTGCCGCGTGCTCTTGAGACCCTTCACCGCCCTGCCCTCGCCGTCTTGACGTATGGTGTCTTGACGCTGGCTGTCTTGACAACTGACGCTGGCAGAAAGCCGATGGTGCGAAGCTCGGCGATGAGCGCCGCAGCTTCGGTGCCCGCCTTGCCCGCGGGCATACGTCCTGAGAACCCCATCTCGCCGTAGGCCACGAGATCGGACAGTCCCGCGTCCAGCTTCGGAAGCGCACCAGCCTCGGCCGCCGCATGGCGAGAAAGGGCGGTTGAGGACCGGACCCGGTTCATCACTACCCGCGACGGAATCTCTCGACGCGCTGCGGACGCGACGCCAGCCACCAACTCCACGGTGCGGACCGCCTCCGTCACATCCCCCTCCCCCGGCACCATGGGGATCAGAACCGCGTCGGCGGCGGTCATGGCCACGGTCGCCGCGCGGTTGCCGAAACCCGCAGTATCCACGACGACGACATCGGCCTCCTTTGCGACCCGGTGGATCAGGTGCGCCAAGCGCGCCTCGTCGGCCTCGTGATGACAGGTAAAGGCCGGTCCCTCGTAGAGACGGGCTGCCCATCGGGAGAGCCCGCCGGTCGGGTCGGCGTCGAGCGCGATGACGTTGACGCCCTCCGACGCCAGGCTGCCGACGATTAGCTCAGCCATAGTTGTCTTGCCGGGGCCGCCTTTCGAGCTGGCAATCGTCAGAATCGTCATGGTCCGCCCTCCGCTGGGCGGAAGGTAAAGCGTATTGACGTCTTGTTGCAAGCGTCCAGTGCCAAGCGCCCTGCACCAAGATGATTGCCTCTACCCTCTCTGTCGCGGGCAGCCCGGGTCACAGAGGCGAACCATGGTGTGCCGAACGTCGCGCGCACCACACTCCGTGCAACGCAGGCTGAGTAACGCTAACTCGACCATGTGAAGGTCGCCCCATTTCCGGATCAGGGCATCGACGGGCAGCAAGCCTTGGTGTCCGCATTTCTGACACCGTGCCAGCCTGATCCAGCCGGCAGGTGTCTCCCGAAGGCTGCGCAATCGGGGTTGGCGGTTCGGGTCCTTTCCTCCCATTCTAGGAACGTATAAGGAACGCGGGAGGGGAGTCGAGCCGGCGCCCCCGGCTCAGGATGTCGCCATGTGCGGACGCTTCGCTTCCTACCTACCGCCCGATGCCGTCCGCGCCCTGTTCCGAACAACAGGTGCCGTCCCAAATCTACCGCCGTCCTGGAACGTGGCTCCTACCCAAGCCGCTATGGTTGTCCGGGTGAATCCGGAGGCGAATAACAGGCAGCTCGACCCTCTGCATTGGGGCTTGGTCCCACATTTCACCAAGGACCTGAAAGCCGCGCGCAAGCCGATCAACGCTCGGTCGGAGACCGCCGCCAGCTCGGGCATGTTCCGCGGTGCGCTGGAGCGGCGGCGATGCCTCGTCTATGCGGATGCGTTCTACGAGTGGCGTGCAATGCCGGACGGCAAGCAGCCGTATGCGATTGCGCGGAAAGATGGCGCGCCGCTGGCATTTGCGGGGTTGTGGGAAGGTTGGCGCGGACCGGACGGCGACACGCTGCGCAGCTTCGCCATCCTCACGACGGCTGCAAACGTCACGATGCAGGCGCTGCATGACCGAATGCCGGTCATTCTCGATGAGGAGCAGTGGACGGTGTGGCTGGGCGAGAGGGCAGGGGACGCAACGGGGCTCATGCGCCGGGCCGACGATGATCTGCTACACCTCTGGCCGGTCAGCCGGGCCGTCAACAGCGTGCGAAACAACGGCCCGGAATTGCTGGACAGGATCGACGATCCCCACGCACCGCCACCCAGCGACGAGCCGCCTGGCGACAATCCAGCATAATGCGTCCTGCAACATGCGTCATGACGACAGACGCAGGCATCATGCACCTACGGTTCGACTGATTCCGACTGAACCGGCCCGATTGAGCTTGCGACTCGCAAATGCGTCAAATAGGCTCATTTGCGTGATAACGATGCAAAGCGACACCCTGACGCCGGCACAGTGCAGAATGGCACGGGCCGGGCTCGGCTTGTCCATCACCGAGGCATCAAAGGCGTCGCTCGTGAGCCGCGCCACTATTACCCGCTTTGAGAGCGGGAGCGAGATCAAGCCGGTGCTCCGATCGGCGCTGCGTGCCGCCTTCGAGCGCCTCGGGGCCGTCATTACCGACAGCGGAGTCGAGATCGCACAGAAGCGGGCAGGGGAGGGGGCATGACGGACGAGATCGACCAGAGCGACCTTCTCGCCGGCCTCAAGTTGCCCCGGACTGCGGCGCGCATCCTGAAATTCGCGCATGAGATCCAGGACGCCCGGCCAGAGCGCCCTGACTACTTGCACAGCGTTCTCTGCCAGGTCGGTCTGCCGCGCAGCGAGACAAAAAGCCTCACGTTCGAGCGGACCAACGGCAATGCCTCGCTGCTCATCGAGGCGGGCAAGCTGTGGAACGGGACGGCGTGGATGCAGCAGCCGTTGCCTTGCGGCACGCGACCCCGCCTCGCCCTGGTGCATGTTAGCAGCGAAGCTGTCCGGTCTAAGTCTCCTATCGTCGAGATTGGCGGCTCCGTCAGGGAGTTTCTGATCCGGCTCGGCGTGGATACGGGTGGCCGGGAGTACGCGACATTTGCCAAGCAGATGCGCGCGTTGTCAGCCTGCCGGATGAGCCTGGGCTTTGGAACAGAGACGATCGACGCCAAGCCGATCGAGCGCTTCAACGCCTGGACGGATGCCGACGGCGAGCGTGACCGTCATAGCCCCGGCGTGATCGAACTCACGCCCAAGTTCTTCGCGTCACTGACCGAGTTCGCCGTGCCGCTAGATGCGCGCGCGCTGGCGGCATTGAAGCACAGCGCCTTGGCGCTCGATGTCTATACCTGGCTCGCGCACCGCTTACTCAGGGTCAAGCGCGTGACCGGCGAGCGGGTGACCTGGAAGAACCTGCGGGATCAGTTCGGGCAGGAATATGCCGATCCAAAGAACTTCAAGCGGAAAATGGTTGCTACCCTCCGGTCGGTCCTCGCGGTCTATCCCGATGCGCGGATCGAACCGGTCCTCGGCGGCTTGATCCTCCTCCCGTCTCAGCCGCCGGTCCCGAAGATCGCGCACCAGGTCAAAG
>CAXUND010000150.1:0-4940 GCA_964252445.1 uncultured Acidobacteriaceae bacterium
CAGGAAGGCAATATCGGCCTGATGAAGGCAGTGGACAAGTTCGAGTACCGCCGCGGTTACAAATTTTCCACCTATGCCACGTGGTGGATCCGGCAGGCGATTACCCGGGCCATCGCCGACCAGGCGCGCACCATCCGCATCCCGGTGCACATGATCGAGACCATCAACAAGCTGATCCGTACTTCGCGTCAGCTGGTCCAGGAACTGGGCCGGGAACCAACGTCGGAGGAGATCGCGAAGCGCATGGATATCCCGGTCGCGAAGGTTCGCAAGGTGCTGAAGATTGCCCAGGAACCTATCTCGCTTGAGACCCCAATCGGCGAAGAGGAAGATTCGCACCTCGGCGACTTTATAGAAGATCGCCAGGCGGTTTCTCCGTCCGATGCGGTCATCAGCGTCAACCTGAAGGAGTACACCTCCCAGGTTCTGCGTACCCTGACGCCGCGTGAAGAGCGCGTGATCAAGATGCGCTTCGGGCTTGAAGACGGCTCCGAGCACACACTTGAAGAGGTGGGCCAGAGCTTCCAGGTAACGCGTGAGCGCATACGGCAGATTGAAGCGAAGGCGCTGCGCAAGCTACGGCATCCCTCCCGTTCGCGCAAACTCAAGGCGTTTGTCGATACCACTCGCGAATAAAGCAGAAGGCCGCCCAAAGGGCGGCCGTCTGCTTGTACGGGCGATTTCAGGTCTACTTCACGCGACGCGGCTCTCGGACGCTGGAGTAAAGAATCCCAGCGGAGCGCCTCCCAGCAGGGCCGCTGCAGAGGTAGAGGCAGAACCTCGCCAGGCTGGCACGTTAAAGGCCTCCTGCGGGTGCGCAGACACGGTGCCATCGTCGCGGTGATGTTCGCCCAGCACTTCGCGAACACGATCCAAAGCTTCCTGTCGCTCGCTGCGAGTGGATCTCGAAAAATAGACCTTGTAGGCCTGCCCACAGACAGGGCACGCTATGTCGGGCTGGTCATCTATCGCGACCATGCATAGTACTTGCATCGCTGGCCTCCTTGCATTCTGAGACTATAAAGAGGCTCAGCATAGAATCAGCAACAGGAATCTGTGCGGAAATCGATGCTTCAGCGCCTGTTTTCCCATTCCTGGACAGGAGCGAAGAAAGTGCTTCAGGCAGATACAAAAAGGTGACTATTGGTGCGTGAGCGGGTTTGCCAGCTCGTGCCAGCCCTCAGGTATCGCGAATGCCGAATCCTCAACCTGCTGCGCTTCCACTCTTGTCACTTCCATGGTCACCGTCTCGTCCGCTCTGCCGCTGCCGGTGGCTTTAATATGCAGGTCCACCTTGAGCGGCATTCCTGCATTGCGGAGTGTGTCCAGCGCGGAGTTCGACGGTAGCATGCCGAAGCCATCCCCAAAAGCGGCCGACGGCAAATCTTTCGCCAGGCAGATCGTCCCACTGTATTTTTCGCTGTCGAGGCGGTAGTCTTCGCAAATGTGACCGGCAACCGTTTCTGAATGAGTCAATCGCGTCAATGTCGGCGGGTGCGCGATCGTAGAGGGAAGCGGCACTGTTACCTTGTGCGACAGGTACGCCTTGAGCTGCGGTACGAGCACCACCTGCTCTCCCTTATCGGAGTCAATGAGCACAGTGGTCGCTGTCGGCGGGATGTCCATGTCGATGCGTGCCCGGTGTCCCTTTAACTGGTATGTCATCGGCACAAGGGTCCCGCTGAGACGCATGGTGGCGTGCATAGTGCCTTCAAAGGCGGGCGGCTGCACGGGACTCTGTGCAAGTGCCGCCGGCACCAGCAGGCATAGCGCAATCCAGGTAAGCCTCATACTAGAAAGACTCCGTTCGCGCGCGAAGGTCATGGAGCGCTGATCTGAGAGTACTTCCTTTGCACCCTCCGCCTAAGATCCCCACGCGGACCAGGTTGCTACGACTTTATTCCTGTTGATCTCCCGAATCGGGAGCACTCCGCAGTGAGTGTCCGACTGTGAAACAGCGCTCTCGAAAGCTCCTCGATTCCGCTCATGTTCGCGCGTTTGCCGACGCATGATGGCCATGAGGAGAAACAACTCCATGCCAATCACTTCAGCTCGCATCACCTCGATCGCACTCGCGCTCAGCGCCACGGTCGCGCTCTCTTTATCGCTTGGCTGCGCAGTCGGCGCCAGCGCCAACCTTCCCACGACCGTGCAGGCGAATCAGGCAGCAACGTCCACGTATACAGTTGCGCCCCAGTACTTCGGGATGGTGGTCAAGAGCGCCGCGATCGTGCCTGTGGTTCAGACCGGCTCACGGCGCCTGTGGGACAGCGGCGTCACCTGGGCAGCGCTTGAGCCCGCGCCTGGCGTCTTTACCTGGGCGACCCTCGACCGGGAGGTGCAGTCGGCGCAAGCATCTGGAGCCGCGGTGACGCTCACCCTGGGCATGACGCCGACCTGGGCGTCGAGTGCGCCGACTGCTTCTTCAACCTACGGCGAGGGCGCCACCGCGTCGCCAGTTAATCTCGCGGACTGGGACGCATACCTGACGGCGGTTGCCGGCCGTTACCAGGGGCAGATCAGTGGATACGAGATCTGGAATGCGCCCGGGGACGGGACCTACTGGTCTGGCTCGATGACCGAGATGGCCGCGCTCGCCGCACATGCCGCCGCCATCGTCCACGCGGTCGATCCGGCCGCGTTGGTCATTGCACCCGCGTTCACGGGAGCGGGTCTGCAGCAGTTTCTGTCGGCGGGAGGCGGTCCGTCGGTCGACGTGATCACGCTCGCCCCGGCCATCTCCGGGCAGGCGCCTGAGGCAACACTGGCTTCCGTTTCGGCCATCCGCGCAACCATGAACAACACATCCGTCGCGACCAAGCCGCTCTGGAACAGCCAGCCCGTCTGGACGCTGCCGGGCACAGCCGTCGATGCGCCGACACAAGCCGCTTTCGCCGCGCGCGCCCTCATCCTCAACGCCTCGGTCGGAGTCCAGCGCCTGTCCTGGTACGCGTGGGATGATAGCGCCGCCGGTTCCCTGCGGCTGACCGACGACAACGGCGAGCCCACCGCGGCTGCCACCGCGTACGGTGTGGTCGAAGGCTGGCTGAGCGGGGCCACGATGAACGGCTGCACCGCGGATGCTGCATCCACCTGGACGTGCCAGATCGTGCGCAACGGCCAGGCGGCCTGGATCCTCTGGAACCCGAACCAGACCGTGCAATCAAGCAGCCTGGGCGCGAGCACAGTGACGGACCTGACCGGGCAGACGCAGCCGATCAGCGGCAACGTGTCGGTAGGCGCGAGCCCCGTGTTGCTCCAGTAGCGTTGAAGGAAGCTCCAAACGCGGCTCGGGGAACGAGCGGAGCGGGATACACGTATTTATCTCTGATTCTGGCCCGCACAAGGATAGGGTCAACCCCAGAGAGGCTTCAAATGACGAATGCGAGTGCACCGGCGCTGCTGGCCGCGAATATGACAGAAGACCAGCGCGCGCTCTATTTCGCGCAGATGGCGGCGGTTGAAAAGGACGAGGTGGCTGGGGTGCTCCTGGCCCTGTTCCTCGGAGTCTTCGGCGCACATCACTTCTACCTGCGGCGAACCGGGCTCGGCATTCTGTACGCTCTCTTCTTCTGGACTGGCATTACCGCGGTGGCCGGCTTTGTTGAGTGCTTCTTTATGCCCGGACGGTGAGACGCTTTAACTACGAGCAGGCAGTGTTCTTCGCTGCCAGCGTGCAGGGAGCGACGGCCGGGTATGCGCCGCCTCCAGCGCTGCCGGCCCAGGTCACACATTGCACAGCCTGCGGCAATGCGCTCCAGCCCGGAGTGCGCTTCTGCGCCAAATGTGGAGCGCCTGCGTAGCCGGGTTGAGCAGTCCACCAGCTACGTTGCTGGGTCCGGTTCACGGCCTTCCATGCCTCTTCGTAGAATCTCCAGGTGATGATCAAGGGCCGCCTCTAACCGTGTATCCATGAAGTCGTAGTACGAGGCCCTGTCTGCCATGCGGGTGGCGTCTAAAGCATCCAGATAGCGGACCCGATCCGAGGGATGAATAACAACGGGCGGATATGCCAGCCTGATGAGTAGCAGATTCATCAAAAGTCGCGCGGTGCGTCCATTCCCATCGCTGAATGGATGAATGGTCACGAGCTTCTCGTGGGCGTCGAACGCCGTGCGCGGCGTTGGCGGCGCGGCTGATAACCATTGCACCAAGTCACCCATGCGTGCGGGTATCTCCGCCGGTGACGGCAGGATGAGTGACGAGCCTGCGATCACACGCTGATGGTGACTGTAGGCACCTGCCTCGGCCGGGTCGACTTTTTGCATCACCAATCGATGAACATTGCGAATGTCGACTTCGCGAACGGGCTGTGTGGATGCCGCCAGTTCGCGCACATAGACGAGCGCGTCTCTATGCCCGATTGCTTCGAGGTGGTGTTTGAGCGGCTTGCCGCTCACGGTTATGCCTTCTTCTAGAACAATCGCCGTCTCGTTGCGCGTGAGCGTATTCCCCTCAAGCGCGTTCGAAGTATAGGTAAGCTCGACGTCATACCAGGCGTTCAACGCAACAAGGCTGCGCCACGCGATCGGCCTGAGGGCATCTAGTTCGGCCTTCTTCCGGGCGAGACGTTCGGCAGCGCTCATGGTCTTTCTCTTCGCACCGCTGCAATTACATATTCGTGTGACCGGCGCGCATTTCCTCGTTGAAGGCCGGCTTGATGAATGCAAGCGCTTCGGCGAGCTTCTCTCGGTACTCGGCCTCGCGCGCGGTGAGCAGGGGTGCTGCGGCGGCGAAGTCGGCTCCGTAGTCGGCTGAAAGCACAAGCACACCCTGTGCTGCCAGATCAGCGGCCATGCGCGTCAGCTCCTCGGGCGTGGTGTTCAGGTACTGCGCATCGCGGGGATCGGCGATCCACACTGGCTGCGAGCCGCCGAGCACGCCTGAAAGCCAGAAGACCTTCAGCTTCAGGAAATCCATGCGCGTGGTGTCGTCGGTGT
>CAXUND010000151.1:0-4923 GCA_964252445.1 uncultured Acidobacteriaceae bacterium
GTGTACGTGGCCGAGGTCGCGGTTGATATGACGACCTATGCGGCCAGCGTGACCGAGTTTCATGCGCTCCAGGAAGTGGGTCGCGTGCTGCATCCGGTGCTGGCCGCGGGGCAGATCGAGGGCGGGGTGGCACAGGGGATCGGCTACGCGCTCTACGAAAAGTGCGAGTGGCAGCAGGGGCGCATGGCCAACAACCAGATGACCAACTACATCATGCCGACCAGCGCGGACGTGCCGCCGATCCATGTGCACTTTGAAGAGACGCCGAGCATCCACGGAGCCTTTGGCGCGAAGGGCATCGGGGAACTGCCGATGGATGGCCCGGCTCCAGCGATCCTAAACGCGGTTGAGCATGCGACCGGCGTGTGCTTTACCGAGATACCGCTACTGCCTGAAGACATCTTTGCGCGCATGGCCGGCGATCATCGCACGCCGCATCTTGATCCCTCCATAGCAGGACCCTACTTCAGCGAGGTGGGTGCGTGAGCGCGATCGAGTTTACCGTGAACGGTGCGCGGCAAAGATTGAACGTCCCGCCGATGAAGCGCCTGCTCGACGTGCTGCGCGAAGACCTGCGGCTGACAGGCACCAAGGAGGGCTGCGGCGAGGGTGAATGCGGCTCCTGCTCGGTGCTGATGAACGGCGAGCTGGTGAACAGCTGCCTGGTGCCTGCGCTCCAGGCGCAAGGCGCGACCGTGTGCACGATCGAGGGCCTGGAGATTGACGGCAGGCTGCATCCTGTCCAGCAATGCTTCCTCGAGCGGGGAGGGGCGCAGTGCGGCATCTGCACGCCGGGCATGATTCTCGCGACGCACGCGCTGATCGAAAGGAATCCGCAACCATCGCTGTTACAGATTCAGGAGGGCCTTGCTGGAAACCTCTGCCGCTGCACCGGTTACATGCGGATTTTTGAAGCGGTGCAGGCCGCTGCTGTGGGTGAGGCTTAGCGTTTGCGCTCGAATGTAGACGAGTATCAGCTGGTCGCGCCGTCGTCGCTTGAAGCCGTGCTGAGAATGATGGCGGAGGAGCCGGGCGTGCACACGCCCATCGCTGGCGGCACGGAAATCATGGTTGCGCTTGCCGCCGGGCGCCTGCCCGCGCGCAGGCTGGTGTCGCTGGCCGGGCTGCGCGAGCTGCGCTTTGTCGACGCTACGGATCAGCGGGTGACCATCGGTTCGGGAACCACTTTCACCGACCTGCGCCGGCATCCAGCGATTTCCGCGGACTTCCCGCTGCTGGCGCAGGCAGCGAGCTGGACCGGCTCGATTGCCAATCAGAACCGCGGCACACTGGGCGGGAACATTGCGAACGCAAGCCCGGCGGCGGATTCCTCGCCGGCGCTGCTGGTCTATGACGCGGAGATCACGCTGATCTCGGCGGCCGGTTCGCGGACGCTCGCCTACAAGGACTTCCACCTCGCGTACAAGAAGACGGCACTGCGCGCGGACGAGTTGATTGCGAGCCTGTCCATGCGGCGAGGCGCCGGGAGCCGCGGCTACATCCGCAAGGTGGGCACGCGCAATGCCATGGCGATTTCGAAGGTCGTGCTTGCCGGGATTGCGGATGTGCAGGATGGTTCTATCCGGCACCTGCGACTGGCGGCGGCCAGCCTGCGGGAGACGCCGGCACGGCTCTATGCGACCGAGCAGGCTTTGCTCGGGCTTGCTGTGAATGATGAGGCGATTGCCGGGGCACGGGCAGCACTCGCCTCCGAGGTCAGGCCGATCGATGACATTCGCAGCACGGCGCAGTATCGTGCGGCGGTGGCAGGAAATCTACTCGAGGAATTTTTGAGGACGCTGTGAAAATCTGACCGCAGGTCCTTCGCTGCGTTCAGGATGACACCGTTCGCGCTCAGCCTCCATGCGCTAGCTGTGGCGCATGTAGACAAAGCGCAGGCAGAAGAGCGCGGCCAGCAAATAGAGCATCCAATGCGCGCGGCGGCCGTGGCCGGTAGAGAGTTCGATGGCGCTGTAGCTGATGATGCCGAAGGACAATCCCGTCGCGATCGAATATGTAAGCGGAACGGTGACAATCGTGAGGAACGCTGGGATCGAGACGCGCGGGTTGTTCCACTCGATGGTGGCAACGCTGGCGAGCATGAGCGCGCCTACCAGGATGAGTGCCGGCGCCGTGGCAAAATTCGGGATCGCGCCGACCAGCGGAGCGATCAGGATCGACGCGAAGAAGAGCAGGCCCGTGGTGATCGCGGTGACGCCCGTGCGTCCGCCGGCGGCGACGCCCGAGGCGCTCTCGACATAGCTGGTCACGGTTGAAGTCCCGACCAGCGAGCCGAAGACCGTGGCAATAGCATCGGCAAACAAAATCTGCTTGAGCCGCGGAATCGAATGATCGTCGGCGATTAGTCCGGCCCGTTCAGTGACCGCGACCAGCGTGCCGATGTTGTCAAAGAGATCGACGAAGAGAAAGACAAAAATAATCTCAAAGGCGCTGATCCGCAGGGCGCCCGCGATGTCGAGGTGCAGTGCGGTCGCCCGCATGGCCAAGGGCGACACCAGCACCGGGTGCCACTCGACCTGCCGACACAGGACCCCGAGCACCGCCGTGCCGAGCACGCCGAGCAGCATCGCGGCCTGCACGCGGAAGGCCTGCAGCGTCGCGATCAGCAGGATGCCGAAGATCGCGAGCAAAGTCGAGGGCGCATGCAGATCGCCGAGGCCGACCATGGTCGAGTTTTGCGGGACCACGATCCCGGAGTTGCGCAGGCCGATGAGTGCGATGAACAGGCCGATGCCGCCGGCGACCGCGGCATGCAGCTGGTGCGGGATGGCCGCCACCAGCCGCTGCCGGATGCCGCCGAGGGTGAGCAGCAGGAACAGCGTGCCAGAAAGGAACACCGCGCCCAGTGCCGTCTGCCAGGGCACACCCATGCCCTTCACCACCGTGTAGGTGAAGTAAGCGTTCAGCCCCATGCCCGGCGCGAGCGCCAGAGGATAGTTGGCGAGCGCGCCCATCAGGCAGGAGCCGACTCCGGCGGCCAGGCAGGTGGCGATGGTTACCGCGGCAATCGGCATGCCCGTCTCCGACAGGATCGCCGGGTTGACGAAGATGATGTACGCCATGGTGATGAAGGTGGTGAGCCCGGCCAGCATTTCCGTGCGCCAGCGGGCGCCGTGCTCGGCAAAGCGGAAGTAGGTCTCCAGGCGCGTCAGCATGCGGTGTGACTACCACGTGTATCACGGGTAAAAACCGCGTCTGCTAAATTCTTCTTACTTCGATCAGCTACATCGACCTGGGGGCAAGCGGATGGTGACCATGGGCCAGCGGGACCTGTCGCAGGATACAAACCTCTACAACCGCGACCTGGCCCCCACCACGGCGGCAGACCGCACCTGGACGACCTACAGCTACATTGCGCTGTGGTTCTCAATGTCGATGGAGGTCACGACCTACATGCTGGCCTCGTCCCTGATCGCCGGCGGCATGGACTGGAAGCAGGCTATCGGCACCATCCTGCTCGGCAACCTGATTGTGCTCATTCCCATGATCCTCAATGCGCACGCCGGCGCCAAGTACGGCATCCCGTTCCCGGTCTTTGTGCGGGCGTCGTTCGGTGTGCGGGGCGCAAACATCCCGGCCATGCTGCGGGCGATCGTGGCGTGCGGATGGTTCGGGATCCAGTCGTGGCTCGGAGGCCAGGCGATCGACGCGATGGTGAATGTCCTGTGGCCTGGGGCGGTGACGATGCCCTGGGTGCTGTGGGCATGTTTTCTCGGCTTCTGGCTCTTGAACATGGTAGTGGTGTGGCGCGGGGTCGAGTCGATCCGCTTTCTGCAGAGCTTCTCCGCACCGTTCATGCTTACGATGTCGCTGATACTCTTGTTCTTCATGCTGCACAAGGCCGGTGGCTGGGGACCGATGCTGGCTGCGCCGAGCAGGTTCAAGTCGACCGCCAGCTTCCTGCATTTCTTCTTCCCCATGCTGACAGCGATGGTCGGCTACTGGGCGACGCTCTCGCTCAACATTCCCGATTTCACTCGCTACGCCAGATCGCAGGGATCGCAGATCATCGGGCAAGCCTTCGGGCTGCCGGTGGCGATGACGCTCTACTCGTTCATCGGCATCGCCGTGACCTCGGCCTCGACCGTGGTTTTCGGCGAGCCGGTGTGGAGCCCGATTGCGCTGCTGGGGCGCTTCCACCAGCCGTTGGTCGCGTTCCTGGCGCTGATCGCGCTGCTGGTCGCGACGCTGAACGTCAACATCGGCGCCAACGTAGTCTCGCCCTCGAACGATTTCTCGAACCTGGCCCCGAGGCTGATCAGCTTTCGCACCGGCGGGCTGATTACCGGCTTCCTCGGGCTGGCCATGATGCCTTGGAAGCTGATGTCCAGCTTCGGGAACTACATCTTCGGCTGGTTGGTCGGCTACTCGGGGCTGCTCGGACCGGTGGCCGGCATCATGGTGGCGGACTACTTCCTGGTGCGCGGCACCCGGCTCGAAGTGCAGTCGCTCTTTCATCGCGGCGGCCCCTACGAGTACGTCAGGGGCGTCAACCCGCGTGCAATGGCCGCGCTGGCTCTTGGGGTTGCGTTCGCGCTCTGTGGGCTGGTGGCGCCGCCGCTGCGGTTTCTCTACGACTACGCGTGGTTCGTGGGCTTTTTCGTATCGAGTGCAGCGTATGTGCTGCTGATGCGCCGGCTGACGGTGCTTCCGGCAGAGAAGGCGTAAAAGCATCCTTGCGTGCTCCGGGTGGAATGCCTTCAAGCCCGCGTCGCGCCCGCTCAATCGCCAGCCCTCCCCGCCGTGCTCAAGTCCGAAGTACTCTTTCCAACTCTCCGGCAAAACCCCTACGCTGGTTTGACAGTGAGGCCGGGAGAGATGGCCGAGAGCAGGCAGCGCGAGGAAGGGAGGCGTGAGGCGGCAGGGTCTCCGTGCGCGCCCTCCGACCCCCCGGCATCGCCG
>CAXUND010000152.1:0-2348 GCA_964252445.1 uncultured Acidobacteriaceae bacterium
TTCATCGCCGGGGTCCGCCTCGGGGTCAAGGATGAGCACAGCCGCATCGTGAACACACCGCTGCCCGGCCTGCTGCGCGACGTCATGGGCGTCGAGCTGATCGACTACCAGCCCATCTACTCGGAGAAGCAGGGTGTGCAGTTCGCCGGCGCGCTCGGCGGCGACCGTGCCGAGTGCCACGTGTGGGCGGACGTTCTTGACGGAAATCGCACCGGGATTGACGTCCTCGCGACCTACACCGTCGGCGACTACGCCGGCAAAGCGGCCATCACCTCGCACCGCTTCGGCAAGGGCCGGGCGATCTACGTCGGCGCCCATCTCGAAGGTGCAGACCTCGCCCGGGTACTGCTGGCACTTCTCGCGCAGCAGGGAATCTCTCCAACCATCGCAGCCCCGCCCGGCGTCGAGATTGCCAGGCGGCGGAATGGTCGTAAGGTGTGGACCTATGTCCTCAACCACACCGGCCAGGCACAGTCGATCAAGCTCGACGGCAGCTATCGCGACCTGCTGACGCAGACCGCCGCGTCAGGAGCCGTCGAGCTGAAGCCCTACGGCGTCAGCGTACTGGTCAACACCTAAGCGCCGCACGGAAACGAAAGCCGCCTGTCGAGCGTCCAACCCACGATATACTTCAACTGTCTGCCTCTACCCCCGGAGCCTGAGGTTCCCTACATGTCGCCCCGCACCCGCCGCGCCTCGTTTTCTCTTGCTCTTTTCTTCACCGCCTGCGGACTGGGCGGGCTGGTAGTCAGCCAGAAGCTGGGCGCGCAGTCGCCGGCGGCCGACTCGCAGTTCCACGACAGCCTGAAGAACTTCGCCGCTGTCTACCAGGCGGTCGCCGAGAACTATGCTGAGCCGCTCGACGCTGACAAGGCTGACAAGGCCATCTACGACGGCGCCATTCCCGGCATGCTGCGGACGCTCGATCCCCACTCGAACTTCTATGACCCCAAGGCCTACGCGAAGATGCGCGAGGACCAGCACGGCAAGTACTACGGCGTGGGCATGATGATCCAGCCGCAGTCGGCCGGCGGCGTGCAGCGCATCGTGGTCGTGACGCCGTTTGAGGGCACGCCCTCCTACAAGGCCGGCATCCGCCCGGGCGACACCATCGTCGCCGTTGACGGCAAGAGCGCCGACAACGCGACCTCGGAAGAAGTCGCGAACATGCTCAAGGGACCCAAGGGCACCCACGTCAAGCTCACCATCGCGCGCGAAGGCACAGCAGCGCCGCTCAGCTTTGACCTCATCCGCGACGAGATCCCGCACAACTCCGTCGACCTGCATTACGAGATCAAACCGGGCATCGGCTACATCCACCTGACCCAGTTTCAGGAGACCACCGGCCGCGAGATCTCGGACGCGCTTGACAGCTTCGGCGACGTAAAAGGACTCGTTCTCGACCTGCGCGGCAATCCGGGCGGGCTGCTCACCGAGGCGGTCGCCGTCTGCGACAAGTTCCTGAACAAGGGCCAGGTCATCGTCTCCCAGCGTGGCCGCGCCTACCCCGAGCAGGTCCAGCGGGCGACCCACGGCAACAACGGCCACACCTACCCGATCGTCATCCTCACCAATCACGGAACCGCGTCGGCCGCGGAGATCGTCTCCGGTGCGCTCCAGGACCACGATCGTGCCCTGATCGTCGGCGAAACCACCTTCGGCAAGGGACTCGTCCAGACCGTCTACCAGCTTGCTGACAACACCGGTCTCGCGCTCACCACCTACCACTACTACACGCCCTCCGGCCGGCTGATCCAGCGCGACTACAACGGCGTCTCGCTCTACGACTACTACTACAACCACGACAAGCCGCAGGACACCAAGGACCGTGAGGTCAAGCTCACCGACTCCGGGCGCACCGAGTACGGCGGCGGCGGCATCACCCCGGACATCCCCTTCGAGTCGCCCAAGTCGACCCACATCCAGGACGTGCTGCTCGCGCACTATGCCTTCTTCGACTTCTCCAAGCACTACCTCGCCACCCACACCGTCGCCAAGGACTTCGAAGTCAACGATGCCGTCATGAGCGACTTCAAGCAGTTCCTGACCTCGAAGCAGATCGCCTTCACCGACCAGGATCTCTCGGCCGTGAACGACTGGCTCAAGACCAGCATCAAGGCCGAGCTCTTTACCTCGCAGTTCGGGCAGCAGGAAGGCATGAAGGTCCGCGCCAACTACGACCCTATGATCGCTAAAGCGCTCACCGTGCTGCCGCAGGCCGCGGCCCTTGAGCAGACGGCCGAGCGCGTCGATGCGCAGAAGCAGGCGGCCAAGTCGAACATCCCGTCAACCATGTGACCGCGCTCAAGCACGAAAGCCGGGTGCCCAGCGCACCCGGCTTTTTCTTG
>CAXUND010000152.1:2448-4862 GCA_964252445.1 uncultured Acidobacteriaceae bacterium
TGATCAACGCCGCCTTCCAGTCGGAGAAGTTCTTCAAGGTGGGTGAGCGCACCGATGCAGCCGATGTCGCGGCGCACCTTAAATCAGGCCGGTTTCTTGTGCTTCAAGACGGCGGCGCGATTGCCGGGTCAATCTATCTCGAGCAGCGCGGCGAACGCGCCTACCTGGGCATGCTCGCCGTCGACCCCTCGCGCCAGCGTTCTGGTTTAGGCCGCCGCCTGATGGCTGCCGCCGAAGAGTTCTGCCGCCAGCAGGGCTGCCACTTCGTGGATATCTCGATCGTAAATCTGCGCACCGAGCTGCCGCCGCTCTACGAAAAGCTCGGCTACCGGGTCGTCGGCTCGGCGCCCTTTCCCGCAGAGCAGATGCCGGTCAAGCTGCCCTGCTCCTTCCTCCTGATGGAGAAAGAGCTGGGTCACCGCTAGCAGTGTCTACGCCGGCGGCAGCACGATCACGCCGCAGGCAATGCGCGCGCCAGACGCACCGCTCGGGTCTGTCATCCCGTCGTCCGCCTTCTCATGCACCACCAGCGATGTTCCGCCATTCGCAAACACCGAGTTGGCCGCGCCCGTCACCATGGTCACGTCGGCAGCCTTGATGCTCTTCTTCACCGTGCCATCCGAGCCGACCGTCAGGTTCTCCGGCAGATCGCCGTTGTGATGGCCGTCCGGATTTTGAAAGCCGTGCTTCTTCATCGCCGGGTTGAAGTGGCCGCCTGCAGTCTTGAAGTCGGGTGCATCGCACTTCGCGTTCTGGTGGATGTGGATGGCGTGATCGCCGGCCGGCAGGTTCTTGAGCTCGACCTTGATCTCGACCTCGTCCTGCTTTTTCGGCGTCAGGACGGCTGTGCCTGCGTCTTTACCGTCCGCCGTCTTCAGCATCACGGTAACTTCCTTCGGCGTTTCCTGCGCGTACACTGCGGTCGCACCCGCCGCCAATGCCGTCACCATCACTCCAGTCAGCAAATGCCTCATACCTGTCTCCCTTACCTTGTGGAGCATACAGCATCAGTCCTTTGAAACAATGAACGCAAACTGCTGATCTGTCGGACGCATCAACAGCCGCCGGCGCCGGCGCCACCCGTAGTATCAACCCAGGCGGCGCCCTGGTTCTCACCTGGCTTGATCGCCTGCTCCAGTAACTACTTCTTGGCCTCGATCTCCAGCTCAACCTTTACATCGTCGCCCAGCACCGCATCGCCGGTCTTGGTCGCGGGACCCTTCCAGCTGAGGCCGAAATCCTGCCGGTGAATGGTGGTGGTGGCCGAGAAGCCTCTCAGGAGTGACTTGCCGTCCATGCCCGTCTGCTCCTTGCCCGGAGCCTCCATGTGCAGGACCACCGGCTTCGTGACCCCGTGCAGGGTCAGGTCGCCGGACACGTCGTAGCCGTCCCCGGTCTTCGCAACGCTGGTGCTCTTGAAGGTCATGGTCGGATACTTGGCCACCTCAAAGAAGTCCGGTGACTTGAGATGAGTGTCGCGCTGCGGGACCCCGGTATCCACCGTGGTCACGTCTACCGTGGCCTCAACGCTCGACTTGGTCACATCTGCCGTGTCGAACATGACGGTTCCGGAAAGATTCCCGAAATGACCATGCACGTTCGAGATGCCCATGTGGCGGATGGTGAAGTCGGCCGCGGAATGCGCCGGGTCGATCTTGTAGCTCGCCGTCTCGGCTGGAGAGGCAACCGACGAGAGGGAGAGCAGGGCTGCGGCGACGAGAACTAGCTTCATAGGGATCGTGCTCCTTGCGGGTAAGTGGAAGACTCTAGGTTTTAAGAGAAAGCGTATTCGATGGCTGTTATAACACGAATTGCTTCCAAGGGAAGTCACAATCGCTCTCCGGGCAGCATCGCTACTCCGGGTGCCTCGCCACCTCCAGCAGGCTCAGAAGCTGTTGCAACTGCTCCTTCTGCATGTGCTGCAGCTGGCGCGAGGTCAACTCCTTCAGCGGTTCATCAATCCGCGCCAGCAGGGCAAGTCCGCAGGCGGTAATGCAGCTGGCCACTCGACGCCGGTCCTGCTGGTCGCGGGCTCGGGTCACCAGCCCCGCGCGCACCATGCGGTCCAGCAGCCGGGAGACGTCCGGCACGGGCGTGACCAGCCGGGCGGCAACCTCATGCCGGCACAGGCCCTTCTCGCCGGCGCCGCGCAGGATGCGCAGCACGTTGTATTGCGTCAGCGTGATGCCATGCGCCTTGAGCGCCTGCTCGGTCGCATGCTGCAGCACTGCCGCAGTGCGAGCGACCGACAGCAGCACTTCAGCCTCAAGGCTAGGGAAGGGCTTCGTCTGTTTAAGCTCCTGCTGCAGGCGGCTGATCATGATTTCGGGGGAGTGACGACGACGGCAGGGACTTGGTGGAGCTGAGCGGGATCGAACCGCTGACCTCCTCGTTGCGAACGAGGCGCTCTCCCA
>CAXUND010000153.1:0-4706 GCA_964252445.1 uncultured Acidobacteriaceae bacterium
TTTCATTGAGAAAATCTGGAGCGGGCGAAGGGATTCGAACCCTCGACCCCAACCTCGGCAAGGTTATGCTCCAATTTCGGTGCCGCGGAGAAGATACGCGAGCCTCTGACACACTGCTGATCCAAATTCAACAAGCAGCGCCCGTCGGCGGCTTTGCAGATCATGGCGCTCATCAAGCCAAGCAGATGTAGCTCCAGACACGTCGTGCCTGGCTTCCGCCAGTGTCCACTGAAACCCGAGTTGACCCCCACACCGTCAGGTTGGTCCTCCTGCGGAGGACCCGAGCTTAGTCCGCCAATCAGGTCGGCGCATGAGGTGAAAGTACGTTCTCCTCCAACATCCGCTTTTTCGTCCACCGGTCGGCGGCGATCGTCTCGAAATCAAGGTTATTGGCATAGAGGAGACCCGGCTTTCCCACCAGCTGCTCGTAACGGCGAACGATTGTGTCGCAGTAAAGCGGGTCATATTCGATAACCCGTGTCGACCTTCCGCAGATTTCCCCCGCAATCAAGGTTGTGCCCGAGCCGGCAAAAGGGTCCAGCACGAGCTGTCTGCGCTTGGTGACGTCTCGAATTGCGTCGGCAACCAGCGCCGTCGGCTTGACGGTCGGGTGCATGGCCAAAGCCTCCGCGCGCGCGCTGCTCATGCTGCTGACCCGGGGATAATCCCAAACATTGGTCCGATAGCGCCCCGTTTGGCCAAGCCCAAACGTGTTAGTGTGTGGCGCTTCGCCCACCTTGAACACGCAGACCAGCTCATGCTTGGAGCGGTAGAAAGTGCCCATTCCACCGTTCGTCTTGTTCCGCACACAAAGGTTCTTCAGCTCGCTGAAAACCTCTCTACCCGCTGCAAGTAGCTCTCCCAAGTGCCGCCAATCCATGCACACAAAGACGATGGCGCCGTCGCGACATACATTTGCCGCCTCGCCTAACGTCGTTGCCAAGAACTGCGTGAACGCTGCTGAGCTCATCTCGCCTGCACCCATCGCAAACTCGCGGTGACGTATCTGCCCCAGCCCTGTGACGTGGCCGTCGATCGGCACGTTATACGGAGGATCGGTGAAGACTGCCTCTGCCTTCTCGCCCTTCATGAGAGCCGCGTACGCGGCCCGGTCGCGTGCATCGCCGCACAAGAGCTTGTGCCGGCCCAACAGCCAGACGTCACCTGGTTGGCTTACAGGAAGCGCAGCCTGCGACGGTATCTCGTCCTCTGGGCCTAGCATGCCGGCCGGATCGGCATCTTGAGCAGCGTCCAGGATCAGGTCTACCTCCGCGACGCTGAAGCCAGTTAGACTGACGTCAATGTCGAGTTTGGTTAGCTCCTCCAGTTCGATCGCGAGAATCTTTTTGTCCCGGCCGGCGTTGAGCGCCAGCTTGTTATCTGCAAGGACATAGGCCCGCCGCTCCGTCTCGCTCAGATGTGACAGTCGCAAGGTCGGCACCGTTTCCATCCCCATACAGCGGGTCGCCTGGACGCGGCCGTGGCCGGCGACGATCTGGCCGTCGTCGCTGATCAGGACAGGGTTGGTAAAGCCGAACCGGCGTATGCTGTCCGCGATCTGTTTGATCTGCGCCTTGGAATGCCGGCGCGCATTGCCTGTGTATGGCCGAAGTGTTGCGGTTGGTAGGCATTCAATACGATAGTCACTGAGGTGCAATGACACATATCCTGATGAAGGCCCCGCTTGCTTGCAGGGGCACCGGTTCAAGATGGCGTCACGACTTTCTTGCATCCAATTCCCCAAAATACACATCGGCGGCTGATGTTTCTCGACGGGGCAAGGTCGCTGACGGCCTATGGCAGTGCGGCTCATGCTCAACAATGCCTTACATAGCGGCACCACAAAATGGCTGATGTCAGTCCCAGCTGGGACGTTTTCGGCCTTTGCCTTTCTCTCTTCGCCATCGCTCCAGGCTAAAACCAGATCGGTGCCGGATCTCTGGGGGCGGATAGAAGGCGTCGAGGACTTCGAGTCGTTCGATCGTCTGCTTTCGAAAGAGCTTCAGCTTTTTCATTGCCGAGGCATCTTCCCGCTCATTTTCAGAAACACAGAGCCTATTGTCCAGATCTTTAACTTTTTGAAGTTGCTCCCTTCGCTCGATCTTGCTGCGATCCCAGTCAGCTTTTTCGACATCGTCGATGGGGCCGTTGAAGATCGCCTCGCTATTCCTGGCGTCGATCACAATGTCCTTCGGGTCCGGCACTGGGATGTACGGCTCGTAACCATTCACCTCGGAGCGGTGGATAGCCTCGGCATGACGCCGCTTGTACGCGGCCTGCCGTTCGAAAAGCTGCTGGTGCTCCTTCCGCTCGGCCAACTCAGCCTTGGCAAACGCCAGGTAGAGACTGGCCGCCTTCACGTCTCCATTGAGTGCCTTGCGTTCGATGACCCGAAGAACAGCTTCCAGGGATGTTACGGTTTGGACCTTGCCGTTCTCGGTAACCTTGATCGGCCTGTCGATAACCTTCCTCACTGCACTGCTCAGCTCTGATGATTGGGGTGCAATATCGGCTGGTTTCTTTCGCGGCCTCCCCTTTGGGTTCCCTGACACCCCCGGCTTGAAGCGGTGCTCCTGCGGGGGATGACAATAGCCGCGCTTGCCAGTTGTTTCGGTTTGTGCGGCAGGTGCACCCCGCTCGCGGAGCGGGTTCATCGCCGGCGCTCCCAACCGGACGCAGCCGTGCTCGAGGGTCCAGGACCGTCGGTAGACAAGACGGCACGATCGTTGAGCGACCTCGCCAAGCACCGGTCAGCCTCTCCTACCCAAGCCGTGGCGGCGTGGTCGGAAGCGCCCCGATGCCCAGGCGGCACGGCTGGGAACTCATGGCAGGGGAGGAACGGCGGAAGGAGCGTGTACATGCAGCCATGGTGCCGTCACGACTTTCGCCGTCATCAATCCGGCACGCCAGAAGCAGCACTCCCGGCGATCAACCCAGCCCGTGTCACGGGCGCTCTACAGAGCGACTGGGAGACCAAGCAGGTCGGACGGCCGCCTGACGAAGGCGCTACTTGCAATTGTGTATTCAAGAAGGCGTTCGCCGGCGCCCCTACAGGAAGAACTGGACTTCCCAGAAAAAGGGAGCGTTGCTGCCTTTGCCGGCTCAGTCCGGCTCGTCTCGGTGCGGGGCGGCTCTTCGTCCCGCTCACAGGGGACGGGACGATGACCAAACCCAAAACCACCGCCAAAGCACCGAGGGCAATCGCTCCTACAAAGAAGCTTGGCCGACTTGCCCCGGGCCCGCCGCCTGGGTCGGCCAAGCCCGCGACGCGCAGCGAGGAGATGATCACTATGATGCGCACCCGGCAGGGAGCCACCGCCCAGGAACTTGCGTCCGCCGTGGGATGGCAGCCGCACTCGGTCCGCGGCTTCATCTCAGGGACTATCAAGAAGCGGGACGATCTCGAGGTGAGTGCAGCCAAAGTCGACGGCCACACTCGCTACAGAGTGAGGGTGCGCAAGGGTGTAGCGGCGTGAGCGCCGACCTGGATGCGCTGCTTGGTGGTAGAAGCAGCCGACCTGCACACCTTGCGCACTATGTGGCAGGCCCGGTTCGGGCCGCCGCCGGTTTTTCGGTCGCCTGGGTTGCTCCGGCTGATGCTGGCCTGGCGCCTCCAGGCGGACGCCTTCGGTGGATTGGATGCCAACACACGGCGGGCCCTGCGCCGTCCAACCTCCGGCGCGGGCAAGCCGGTGCCCCGCTCAGGGACGCGCATGGTGCGGGAGTGGAAAGGTACCTGCCACGTAGCCGTGGCTTTGGACGATGGCGGCTATCTCTACGCTGGCACGCGCTACGCCAGCCTGTCCCATGTGGCGCGGGCGATCACCGGGACACGCTGGAACGGGCCGCGCTTCTTCGGGCTGCGGGAGCGGGAGATATGAGCGCAAAGCGGCTGCGCTGCGCCATCTATACAAGGAAGAGTTCCGATGAAGGTCTGGAGCAAGCCTTCAACTCGCTCCACGCACAGCGCGAGGCGTGCGAAGCCTACATCAAGAGCCAGGCACATGAGGGATGGCGGGTCATCCCCACGGCCTACGATGACGGCGGTATCTCGGGTGCGACGATGGACCGGCCGGCCCTGCAGCTTCTCCTCGCCGATGTCGATGCCGGGCGGATCGACACGATCGTCGTCTACAAGATCGACCGGCTCACCCGGGCGCTCGTCGACTTTGCCCGAATTGTCGAGCGGCTCGACGCGCGAGGCACATCCTTCGTCAGCGTCACCCAGGCATTCAACACCACCTCCTCGATGGGACGGCTGACCCTGAACGTCCTGCTCTCCTTTGCGCAGTTCGAGCGCGAGGTCACCGGCGAGCGCATCCGCGACAAGATCGCCGCCTCCAAGAAGAAGGGTTTTTGGATGGGCGGCGTGCCGCCGCTCGGCTACCGCGGCCACGAGCGCACGCTCGCTGTCGTCGACGACGAGGCACGCCTCGTCCAAATGATCTTCAACCGCTATCTGGAACTTGGATCCTTCCCATGTGCTGCAGCGCGACCTCCAAGCTGAGGGCGTCCGGTCGCGCTCCGGTGCCGCGTTGAGCCGTGGCGCGCTGTTCCATCTGCTGAAGAACCGCCTGTATGTCGGCGAGATCGTGCACAAGGGGCAAAGCTACCCCGGCCAGCACCCACCGATTATATCAGCCGAGTTGTTCGATCGGGTACAGGCGCAGCTACAGGATCACCGAAGCGCCCGCAGGTCGCAGGAG
>CAXUND010000154.1:0-4552 GCA_964252445.1 uncultured Acidobacteriaceae bacterium
GGCGCAGCACGCATCCGCTCTCGTGTTCTTCGTATCTCCAGAGCTGTGCCCTCACGCGAAAGCCAGACACTCGTCGCGTCGCCGCCCCACAGCTATGACGCGGGCACGGCGCCAGGCTATTTCGCCCTTCAAGCTCATCTTTTGGGTTGGCATACACACGGGATGTATGGCTTCGACCACGCGCGCGCCACCGAGGTGCTGCGAACGCAGCGAAACCATCGCATCGAGGCAGTATATGCCGTCGGGCGGATCGGCGATCCCGCCGCCCTGCCGGAGCTGCTGCGCATGCGGGAGGTGCAAAGCAGTCGGCATCGGCTGGCCATGCTGGCTTATGAGGGACTGGTCCTGACCCGGAAACCTGGTCCATCCTGAACGCGACTTTTTCGGGCATCCTGATCGACGATGGAGGATGCCATGAAGCGCAAACGGTACGCAGACGAGCAGATCGCCTTCGCCCTGCGGCAGGCGGAGAGTGGGACGTCGGTTGAAGAGGTCTGCCGCAAGCTCGGCGTCTCTGAGGCCACGTTCTACCGGTGGAAGAAGCAGTTCGCCGGCATGGGCGTGGTTGAGATCCGCCGGTTGAAGCAGCTTGAGGAAGAGAACGCCAAGTTGAAGCGGCTGGTGGCCGACCTTAGCCTGGACAAGACCATGCTGCAGGACGTGCTGCGCCGAAAGTTCTAAGGCCCGCCGTTCGCCGCGAGGTCGTTGGTCAGCTTCAGGCGATCTATGACGTCAGCGAGCGGCGGGCCTGCAGCACGACGGGCTTTGAACGTTCGTCTCAGAGATACAGGTCCACGCGCGACCCGCAGACCGCATTGCGCATCCGGTTGAAAGACTTGGCGGCCGTGCGGGTTCGCTACGGCTATCGGCGGCTGCACGTGCTCTTGCGACGGGAGGGTTGGTGTGTGAACCACAAGCGCGTCTACCGGCTCTACAGCGAAGAAGGGCTGTCGATCCGTACCAAGCTGCCCCGGCGCAAGCGAGCCTGGCGCTACCGGGCTGGGCGGCCGCAGATCGCGGCGCCCAACGACACCTGGGCGATGGACTTCATGTCCGACGCCCTGTTCGACGGCCGTCCGTTCCGGCTCCTGACCGTGGTGGATTGCTGCTCTCGCGAGGGGCTCGCAACGGTTCCGAGAGCCAACTTCAGGGCCTTCAACGTCGTGGAAGTCCTAGATCGACTGGCGGCGGAGCGCGGCAAGCCCAAGACCATACGGGTGGACAACGTCCTATATGCGGAAGCGTCGGTCGTGTTCGGTCCGCACGTCTCTGTCCGGCAGCATGGCTGTCGGTGGGATAGTCGTCAATACATCCAAGCGGCTTCCGCCGTATAAAGACGAGCTCTCTGCCATAACAAACACAGGGTACGTCGACGCGGGCGTCGCGGCCCTCACCATCCTCAATACGAGATACCTATCCAGGCGGAAGACCCGAGCATTATCTACAGGGTCGCGACTGCGCCCTCACGGCACTGCTGAGAGGGGTTCTTCCACTTGGCCCCGCCGCCTTCGAAGAAGGGGCGGTACTCTGTCCCGCCTTTGATGACGGCGTGCACCACGCGCGCCATCTTGGCGGTGACGGCTGTGAGCGCCTTGCGTCGCAGGTCCGCGTTGGTGCGGTCGCGGGCGATGTAGCGCTCGAACTTGTCCCTGAAGCTGTTCTCCTTCTGGCGGATGGCGACCTGGCCCGCCATCCAGAGCGCGCGGCGCAGGCGGGCATTGCCGTACTTGGAGAGCTTGGTCTGGCCGCGGAACTTGCCCGACTGGTAGGTAGCGAGGTCCAGGCCGCAGAACTTCAGGAACTGGCGATGATGGCCGAAGCGGCGCAGATCGCCGGCCTCGGCCAGGATGGTCAAGGCGATGATCGGGCCCACCCCAGGCACGAACTGCAGGCGTTGGTAATCGGGCCGATCCGCCAGGAGCCGCTCGGCGAAGGCCTCGATCTGGTCGCGCTGGCGGATCAGGCTGCGCATCTCGGTCAGGATCAGGCGGAACATGGCGATCGCCGGGCTGTCCAGTGGAACCGGCAGGGCGATCGAGCTCCGCGCCGTCTCGTAGATGTCGCCGAGCAGGCGCGCCTTGGAGACCTTACGGCCCACCACCTCCCAGGCGGCGGCGATGAAAGCCTCCTTGTCCAGAGCGGTGATGCTGGCCGGTGTCGGGAAGCGCTCCAGGAAGGCGAAGAACCAATCGCTGCGGCTGTTGTGACGGAAGCGCTCGATCTCAGGAAAGTACAGCGGCAGGTAGTGGGTCAGGATCCGGTGCAGGGTCTCGGTCTTCATCCGGGAGATGGCGTCGTGGGTCTTGGACAGCTCCTGCAGGTCGTTGATCCCCTGGTCGAGCGGGTCATAGAAGCGCTGGGTGGCGCCGATCCGCAGCATGTGCAGGATCACCTGCGCGTCCTTGGGATCGTTCTTGTCCCAGCCGTTGTGCAGCGCCTCCCGGGTGCGGGCCAGCGCCACCGACGAGATCAGGCGCACGGTGAAACCCGCCTCTCCCAATCGCCAGGCGAGCGCCCGGTGATAGTCGCCCGTCGCCTCGAACCCGGCGATCACTGGCGCGCCATAGCCCTTCAGCACCTCGATCAAACGGTCATGTTCGGCGCGGGCGTTCAAAACCGTCAGGCGACGTCGTCGGCCGCCGGCGGACGGCTCGATCAGCACCTCGTTGCGCGTCTTGGCGATGTCGATGGCTACCAGCACGGCGCCATCGGGCGTAGGCTCTCTTCTGGTCATGGTCGGTCCAGCTCCACAGGGCGGCTTCGAACACCTTCACTGTAGAGACTGCGGACCGGCCGTGACCGCCTGCTGCGCGCGCTCGCTGCTTGATAGCAGCGCGCTCCGCAGGCGCTCCCGCACCTCAGCTTCCAGACGTGTTATGGGCCGGAGTTCGCCGGGCGAATGCTCGACCAGTGGGCCTACCTCAACGGCGTCGAGCTGGACTTCTCCCGGCCCGGAACGCCTACGGACAACGCCTTCATCGAGGCGTTCAACGCGCGTGTCCGAGCCGAATGCCTGAACGCCAGCTGGTTCATGTCCCTGGCCGACGCCCGTGAACGGATCGAGGCCTGGCGGATCGACTACAACACCGAGCGGCCCCACTCGGCCTTGGGGCACTTGACGCCCAAGGCCTTCGCCCGGCAAGCTGCAGAAGCCCGAAAGGTCTCATAGCAGCTGGGCCAGACTCCGGGGCAAGACCAGAAGCCCGAAAGGTCTCATAGCAGCTGGGCCAGACTCCGGGGCAAGACCAATCACCGCCGGACTCTCGTTACGGCTGGATGAGAAACGGGGGTCAGGTCAGGACATATGATCTCCGGCGCTGACTTGGCAGCTTACGGGTAAGCAATTGCCTGGTCAGTATCCGTATGGTCCTGATCACTTACGGCTGACAACGCACGTGACTAGTCTGTCATCAGGGGGCAAGGGCTCAAGGCCGCGAGTCTTTGAAGCTCATCGTGGAGGAGAATCAGGGGCAGGTCACTCACTTCCCAGTTCTGGATCCAGAAAGTCACTGCATAGGCGCGGCGGCACTAGCTACGCCTCAGCGATTCGCCATTTGCGAGAAGAAGCAGGTCGGGGTGCCTTCGGCGTCGTAGGCGTGTTCGTTCAATTGAAAGAGTTCACAAAGCTGGTGTATCCGCGAAGCGCGCCTTCACGGCGGCATCAACGATCGCATCAACGAATCGGGTGTCGAGTGGCTCCCGGGAAAACCAGCGCCCGTAGAACAGCGCCCCGGCTAGCATAGCAATCAGGTAATTGGGGCAGGTCTCCGAATCTATCTCACCGCGCCCTCTAGCCCGTTCGAATACCAATTCGAACGGTGACATAACGCTCTTGTGCCATGCGGTTTGCATCTCCCGCACCGCAACGTCGCGCTCGGCCGCATCCAGGATCGACGGCACGACCGCGCTCCAACTGGCCGTCCGCAGTTGCTCAGCCAAACCCGATAACAGCGCGCGCAAGTCGCCCTTCAAGGTCTTGGTGTCGGGAACGGCTACATTGCCGCCAAGTCGCGAGCAGGCATCTATAAGCAGCGCGGACCGGGACGGCCAGTGACGATAGATCGTCGTTTTTGAGACGCCTGACGCGCGGGAAATCTCATCGATGCTGACATTGGCGAGACCGTTCTGAGAAAGCTGGCGATAGGTCTCCGCCAGCACCACGGCTTTTGAACGCTCCGTGCGCTTATCCGGCTTGATGTCTACCTCAGGCACTTTGGGTCCTTGAACAGCACGATACCGTAGCGTATCGTAACCAACGTATGCACCACCTTATCGGCCAAGCGGCGAAGGAGACAGCATGAAGAAGCTTGAAAGCAAGATCGCTCTCATCACCGGAGGAACGAGCGGCATCGGCGCCGCCACGGCAAAGCTGTTCCAGGAAGAAGGCGCGAAAGTAATCGCGACTGGATCGAGCGACGCATCCGTCGAGGTGGCGCGGGACCAGATGCCTGGCATCGAGTTCGTCACCTCCGACGCCGCCGATCCTGCGGCCGGCAAGGCGCTGGTCGAGCATGTTCGCACCACCTATGCCAGGTTGGACGTGCTCTTCGCC
>CAXUND010000155.1:0-4503 GCA_964252445.1 uncultured Acidobacteriaceae bacterium
CGCTTTTCCTCAAGAAAGATGTGCACCACAAAATCAACATAGTCGAGCAGGATCCACTCGCCGTTGCGGCGTCCTTCTACTGACTTCGCATACGTGTTGAAGTCGCGCTTCATCGTCATCTCGATGTCATCGGCGATGGCCTGGGTCTGCCTCGCGTTGTTGCCGCTGGTGATCAGGAAGAAGTCAGTAAAGCCGGAGTCCGCGGGGTCGAGTTCGAGTACGCGCGTGTTCTCGGCCTTCTTGTCCTCGCAGGCCGCAGCCGCGGCCAGCACCATCTTGCGTGTTTCCGTTGACGCCATTCGTCCCAGCCTTTCAAAGCAAGCTTCCATGTTAGTCGCTGGTTCGCTTCAGCGGTAGAGACCGTGGTCGCGAATGTAACTCAGCACTGCGGATGGCACCAGCTGTCCGGCCAACTGCCCGCGCTCGGCCAGCGCGGCTCGGATAGCCGTCGCGGATACATCCTCATGCAGGTCTTCGAGCAAGTAGAGGCGGCTCCGCCGGCCGTTCTCGTCCTCAAGCGTTTGCTCTGTGTACAACTCGTGCGCCTTGCCCTCGCCGAAAAGCGAAATGCCAACCGGGAGCGCGGCGGCTGCCTGACCCAGAGCAAAGCCCGGCCGCCCGGCCACGATCCAGTCGCACAGCATCATGAGCTCCGCCGCGCGATGCCACTGCCGCATCATCAGGAACGAGTCGGCGCCCAGCAGCATAAAGAACTCGATATCGGTACCTTCGCCATCAGGTATAGGCAGATCCCGAGGTGCTCCAAGCCCCATCTGCTCCCGCAACCGCGTCACCGTATCAAAGCTGTAGTTCGGCAGCCCATCGCCACGAGGTGCATCGATCGCCGACAGCTCAACTCCAGGCTCGTCGCCGATCAGCAGTGCAAGCATAGCCAGCCGATCGTTGAAGCTCGCTGGAGGAATCGCCCGTTTCAGCGGCTGTAATCCGACCGGAGCCAGCAGTACACGGTCCAGTTCAAGGCGCTGGCGCGCTGCGCGCGCAATCGCCAGGTGTCCGCGATGTGGAGGGTCAAAGCTGCCTCCAAAAAAAGCGATCCTCATTCTAAAAATGCTACCGCGGCGCAACGGAGCGAGAGACTCCGGTGCGCTTCCTCTACACTGGAACTGCGTGTCTACTGGTAACAACGCGTCAGCGTATGTCGCGCTTGGCTCAAACCTGCCGTCTCAGCATGGCAGCCCGGCGCAGACCATCGCGACTGCTATGGACGCGCTTGCCGCTTGCGGAAGAATTTGTGCCCGATCTTCGCTCTACCAGACGCAGCCGGTCGGCCTTCGCGATCAGCCTGTGTTCCTGAACGCGGCGGTCGCGCTCGAGACCGTGCTTGAGCCAGAGGTCCTGCTCGAGAAGCTCCTCGCGATCGAGCAGCGGTTCGGCCGTGATCGACGGCAGAGCCCGCGCAACGGACCGCGCACTCTCGACCTCGACCTCCTTCTGTTTGGCGCCTGCATTCTCGATCAACCGCGTCTGAGGGTTCCGCATCCAGCGCTGGCGCACCGCCGCTTTGTGCTGGCTCCTTTGGCGGAGATCGCACCGGCACTCCGGCACCCCGAGCTGCACCAGACCATCTCTGAACTGCTCGCCGCCTTGCCCGACGAGGGTGAGAATGGCATCCATTCGGTTCTGCGTCTGAGTGCCGTGATTGAAGAGGCTCGGCCGGCGTGACGCGGATCGCGAGGCTCCTGCTTGCGCTTTCGTGCGCCTCGGCTGCGCGGGGGCAGGCTCCAGCAACTCGTCCGAGCACTCCGGTCAGCGAGCGGGTCGAAGTCACCGCGTATCGCGCCCCGCTCGCCTCCCTTGACAGCCCGGCCAGCACGCGGGTTCTGCCTGAAGAAACACTCGACACGGCCGCGGCTCCGGCGCTTGACGACAAGCTCCGCCAGGTTCCCGGGCTTGAGCTTTTCCGGCGCAGCAGCAGCCTGTTCGCCAATCCAACCAGCCAGGGCATTTCGTTGCGAGGGCTGGGTTCAACCGCCGCCAGCCGCACCCTGGTCCTCTCGAACGACGTGCCGCTGAATGACCCGTATGGAGGCTGGATCCACTGGAACGAGCTGCCGGAGCTTACGGTGCAGGCAGCTGAGATCGTGCGCGGGGGAGCCTCCGATCTTTATGGATCAAGCGCCATCGGGGGCGTCATCAACATCATTCCTGTGACCGCCTCAGCCCGGGAGCTCACCCTGCTCTCCAGCTACGGAGCGCTCGCGACCACTGATGATGCCGTGCTCGGTTCACTCACAAGCGGTCCAAACGCGGCGCTGTTCTCCGCCGGACTGATCGGCACCGACGGTTACACCCTGGTGGCCCCCAATCTGCGCGGCACGGTCGATGTGCCGTCCAATGTCCACTCCGAGAACGCGCTCGCTGAGTTCGATCATCAGCTCACGGGGTTCTTTGGAACCTCGGCAAATGAGCCCGGCCGGCTCTTCCTGCGGGGAACGGGCTTCAACGAGTCGCGGCACAACGGCACTCCTGACACCACCAACGTGACCCGGCTGTGGCGCTACTCTGTCGGCGCAGACATCAACCACCTGACGCTGCGCGCGTACGGGTCGAGCGAACATTACCGCCAGAGCTTCTCGTCGGTCGCGGTCGGCCGTGCCACGGAGCGCCTGACCCGCAATGCGCGTGACCCGGCAGACGAACTAGGCGCAGCGCTGCGCTGGCGGCAGCCGGTCGGGGCACACCTGCTGATCCTTGCCGGAGCGGACACCCATGACCTTCGAGCCGCCGATTACGAAGTCCCGACGGTCGGAACTCCGGCGAGTACAACTGCACGCCAGCGTCAGACCGGCGCCTATGTTGAGGCGCTGGCCACGCCCAAAGACTGGACACTTTCCGCCTCGGCTCGGGTCGATCACTTCTCAAACTTCGATGCAGCGATGTTTGCCTCAGGCATCACGGCGCTCCCGCACTTTTCGGAGACCGTAGTGGACCCTCGGATCGGTCTGGTGCGGCGCGTCGGCCCTGCATTCGGGCTAAATGCTTCAGGCTTTCGCGCCTATCGAGCCCCAACAGAAAACGAGCTGTACCGTACCGGTCAAGTCGGTCAGCAGACCACGCTGCCGAACCCAAACCTGCGGTCGGAGCGAGGTACCGGCTGGGAGACAGGTTTTGAGACCGATCCGGCCCGCCTGCATGCGGTGCTGCGCGGCAGCTACTTTTGGACGCGCGTGACGCGCCCGATCACCGCGCTTACGCTGTCGACCACGCCGACAGCAACGACGCTGATGCGGGAGAACCTCGGCCAGATCGAGAGCCGCGGAGTTTCGGTCGACGCTTCCGGGCACCCGTCTGCTTGGCTCACGCTTGAAGGAGGCTACCAGTTCGCACGCGCGACCGTGACGCAGTACCGGCAGGAACCGCTGCTGGTAGGCAAGTGGATTCCGCAGGTGGCGCGGAACGCCGCCAGCGCCCAGGCGACCTTCAGCCGCCCTTCTTTGGGCCTGGTCAGCTTTCAGACCCGCTACGGCGGCCGGCAGTTCGATGACGACCAGAACCAGTACCTGCTACACGGCTACTTTCTGATCGACATCTATGGATCTCACACCTTCCGCGGCACGCACCTGTTTGGGGCGCGGACGGAAGTCTTTGCCTCGGTTGAGAATGCCTTCGACCGCTCCGTCGACGTTGGGCGCACGCCGATCCGCACCCTGGGGACCCCGCAGCTGGCACGCTTCGGCTTGCGCATACACCTGGGCGGATAGGACCACAGGAGACGGTCGCTCCTTTCCCGTAAACTGGACCAGGTCTCCATGCCAGCAAAACCTATCCTTCTTGTCCACGGCGGCGCCTGGGCTATCCCGGACGCCCTACGCGATGCTCACCTGGCGGGCGTTCACCGGGCGCTCGAGCGTGGCTCTGCGCTGCTGGCTGCAGGCGGAAGCGCAGTCGACGCAGTGGAAGGTGCAGTCACCATTCTCGAAGATGATGAGACGTTCGATTCGGGTCGCGGTGCCTTTCTTACCCGCGATGGACGAGTGCAGCTCGACGCGCTGCTGATGGAGGGCTCCACGCTCCGGGCCGGCGGCGTGGCCTGTGTCGAGCGGCTGCGCAATCCTATTCGGGCTGCACGCCTGGTGCTGGAGCAGAGTCCACACGTGTACTTTGTCGGTGCGGGCGCCGAGGCCTTCGCCGCCCAGCAAGGCATGCCGCTGATCGAAAACTCGGAGCTGATCATCGATCGCGAGCGTCAGCATCTCGCCGAAGCGCAGTCGAAAGTCCGCGCCGGGCTACCGGATTTAACCTTTGCCGGTGCTGAATCGCACGACACCGTCGGCGCTGTGGCGCTCGACTGCGACGGCAACCTGGCCGCCGCTACCTCGACCGGCGGGACTCTTAACAAGGCTCCCGGCCGCGTGGGCGACTCGTCACTGATCGGCTGCGGTTGCTACGCAGACAACCAGAGCGCCGCGGTTTCGCTCACCGGCTGGGGAGAACCGATCATGAAGCTTGTGCTCGGCAAGTGGGCTACCGACCGGGTCGGCG
>CAXUND010000156.1:0-4488 GCA_964252445.1 uncultured Acidobacteriaceae bacterium
GGCCCACCGTCACTCCTGGACTGCTCCATCTATGTTTGATGCAAACTCACCTCAAGGAACCCGAGGCCGGTTCGTTTACGAGCTGTCTACCACTTGCGTTGCTATGCTCAAGCCTGCAATAACGGCACTCTCGTCCAAATGATCATGTGACATAAGGATCGTGCTGATGCCACCGGCGCTGCCTGCTTTGAAGCTCAGCAAGTTACCGCAGCGACGAGTCAAAGTAGTTGACGAGATCATTGAGTCACTGCGCCAGGACATCGTCACCCGGCGGTTGCCGCACGGCGAGCGTCTACCAAGCGAGAAGGATCTTTCGGATCGGTTCAAGGTTAGTCAGCCTACCATACGGGAGGCGATCCGAGCCCTTGAGACCCTCGGTCTCGTCGATGTTTTGCATGGCAATGGATCGTTTGTTCGTAGTCAAGGCGACTATGCACTGGCGTCAGCGCTCCAAACACTTGTGCAGCTAGAGAACGTGGGTGTAAAGGAAATTCTAGATATACGGCAGACGCTGGGGCGTTTCTCTGTTGCGCTTGCCGCAGCTAATGCGACCGACAAAGACCTCGATGCAATTGCATGTTCTTGTGATCGCTTCAAAAACCTGAACCAAGTCAAAGATCTTGATGAAATAATCGCCGTGATCATCGACTTCCAGCGAACTGTCTCCGCTGCTTCTCATAATCCATTGCTTCGATCGCTAGAGGCGTTCCTCATGGTCCTGCTCACGGAAGTGCAGGTTAAGTCGTTAGCGGGGCGTGGAGTGCGTTTTTGGCGTGCAAGAGCGATGGAATTTCAGCCTTATCGCCTTGCCATACTTAAGGGGCTGCGATCGGGTAATCCTGGCGAGGCTACCCAGGCTATGGATGCCTACTTGGAGGCGCAGCGAAAGTTGCTTGAGCGCGACGACGATCTGCGCTCCTTCAACCTTTCCAATCCCAAGTTGGTTACTGTTATAGCGAACGTGGTGAGACAGTTTAAATAGTGAGAGTGCTGCGTGACCTGGTAGCTGGTTATCCTTAAGCTGATCAAGTTATGCCTACGCTCCCGCCTCAGTCCTGCTGCTCAAGACGCCGCAGAGCCACCATCGACGCGTATGTTCCAGGCCAGGCAGTGGATTAGGCTCCGTTGACGAAGTGCCTGATCCACAGGCGGGTTGATGCGACAAGGATGAAGCCGAGGTAGCTGCAGGCGGTCTTGTCGTGTCGGGTCGCCAGTCGGCGGCTGTGCTTGAGCTTTGAGAAGCAGCGTTCGACGAGGTTTCTGAGCGCGTAGAGGTGGCCGTCGATGGTCGCTGGTTCTTTCGGTTGCGCTTGGGCGGGATGACCGCGGCGACGCCTTTTGCGTCGAGATCGGCCAGGATGGCATCGGCGTCGCAACCCTTGTCCGCGAGCAGAACCTTGGGCTCGGGTCCCGGCTCGGCCATGATCGGCGCGTAGCCTTTGACGTCGCCGACTTCGCCGCCGGTCAGCACGATAGCGACCGGCAAGCCAAGGCCGTTGGTCCTCAGATAGACCTTGGTCTAGAGGCCACCTCGAGAGCGCCCAAGACCTTCGCCTGCAGGGCCTGACGCTTTTTTTGGGCGCCGGCGGCATGCTGGTGGGCGCGTATGATGGTGGCGTCGATCATCTGCAGGCTGTCCTGGCCTGCGCCGCTGTTGTTCAGCGCCGCCAGCATCACGTCCCACACACCCGCCAGGGTCCAGCGCCGGAACTTCCAGTAAACCGAGCTCCACTTGCCAAAGTGATCGTGCAGGTCGCGCCAGGCCGAGCCTGTTCGTGCGATCCAGAATATCCCGTCCAGCACTAGACGATGATCCCTTGGCCGCCGGCCGCGCCGTGGACCCGTCTCGATCACGAACGGCGCAAAAAACGCCCACTCCTGATCAGACATCAAATCCCGAACCACCGCCGCTCCTTCCAAAGAGCAGCATTGGATCATCCCTCAGGCAATTAGGAGTCCACTTCATCAACAGAACCTAGCACTACCTGGGCACTTTCAGATCAGGCGGTAGTTGGAACCGTTTGTGGCAGTGCAGAAATCAGACGCGGTGCATGAGCGGCGCGAGCAGCCTGCCGATGATGGCGCGGCGGATCGCGGGCAGGTTCGGTTGGGCGGCGGTCCCGGCTGGCGGCATCGGGTCGGCAGCATTTCAACCCCGCGCCCCGTCCGGCGCTGCCGGGCGAGGCGCAGGTGCTGCAGAAAGGCATAGGCGATGCACGACATCAGCCCGTGCCGGTGCAGCCCGGTCCAGGACCGGCCCTTGAACTGTCCGAGCCCGAGCTCGCCCTTCAGCCGCTGGTGCGCCTGCTCGCACACCCAGCGCGCCTTGATCGCCGCAGCCAGAGCACGCAGCGATGTGCGGGGCGGCAGGTTGGCGAGGTAGAACTTGCGCTCGCCGGTGGAGCGCCATTCACCCACCAGCCAGACTTCCGCACCCGGCAGGTGCCGGTTGTTGGCCCAGACCGCGCCGTCGGCCACGCGGGGACCCGCAACGCGGCGAACCGGGCCGACAGCGCGCCCTTCGTGCCCTGGGGCCATGTCACCCGCCGCCACGCTCATTCCCCCAGCACATCCTGGGCCACGCGCGGCTCCTGGTCCGGCACCGGCTTGCGCGCCCGGCCGCCCGGCATCACCAGCCGCACGTCGGCGGCATAGACCATCTGGTTGCACGGGATCCCTACCGCCCAGTGCAGCCCGCGGGCATCGAGGCCGTGCCGGAAGATGGCACTGGCGCCGTAGCTTGCATCGGCCAGCAGCACCATGCCGAACCGCACACCAGTCGCGCACGGGCGGTCCAGTTCGGCCAGCACGATCTCGCCCCTGGTCCGCGCCGCAACCGCATCCGCCGGCACGCCCGCCCGCATGCAGCGTTCCACATCGCCGACCCACCCGTTCGGCAGGAACAAGCGCAAGCCGACCGGAACCGGCACCTCATCACGGGCCAGGGTGAGCGACACCAGCGACTGGCAGCTCGCCTTCTTGCCGAGCTGCCCGCAGTACTGGCGTACCACCCCCACCGACAGCGTGCTTCTTCGGCAGTGCGGTGTCGTCGATCACCAGGAACGCGTCCGGCCTACCGACAGCCGGTCGGCCTCCGTGCCGGCACCTGCCACAGCGGCGGTCGTCCCAGGCGGGATTGGCGATGGAGTGCTGCAGCTGGTCATGCCCAGACAGCCCCAGCCGCTCAGCCCGTGTCAACTTCGCTGACATCCCTCCGGGGGATCGTCCATGGCGATCGGCAGCAAGCTCTTGCGCTCCGCCGGCCCCAGCAGGCCGCTCAGGTAGAGCGATGTCCAAGTCTGTCTTGCGGCTCATCACCGCCAAACCGGCCCCAGTCACCGGTCGAGATCGTCCGGTCGGATGTTGCCGCCCGCCATCGACATTCCCCAATCCCCATGCCCTCGACCAGGAAACGCAGGATCAGGTCAGAAATGCCCAGGTAGTGCTAGACTGCGAAAAACATGAGGCTTCTTGGAGAGCACTTAACATCTTAGGGACTGCGGTCTATATTCGCATGTCTACTGGAGGTAAGCTTGGAGATCTTTCCCAAGGCTGACGGCCGTCAAAGCGTCCAAGTCCACGAGGATACATCTCTGGCTAAAGCGTGACGTGATCGAAGTGCTGGAACAAAGCAAACCGCCAGCGCATCCATTCTTGGTTCAAGCCAACTTGATTAATACGTGTCCAAGGCCTGGGATAAGATCTCGAACCGCTTGGGAAGGCTATCATCTTCTTTGATCGACCTGCTTATCTCCGGAGGTATTTTGAATGCTGACTAATCGGGAGGACGGTTGGTCACGTCCGCAGATGATCGCACCATGACCATCTCTTCGTCTATCAATCCATAGGCTGGCAACAGGAGTCCAAAATGACGCAGGATTTGGAAGCACGCATTACCAAGATTGAAGATCGCATTGCCATAAGCGAGCTGCGTGCGCGCTATTGCTTTCTTGTGGATCAGGGCAAAGGACAAGAAGCAGTAGACCTATTCACAGATGATGGAGAGTTCCACGGCCCTGTCAACAGTTACCGAGGGCGCGAGGAACAGCTCAGGCATTACACTGAACACACTCTGTCCGGCATGTGGCATTTCATCTCCAATGAGATCATCGAGATAGACGGCAACTCTGCCGTTGGCCAATGTTACTGTAACATGCCTAGTGTGTTCAAAGGGGAGAGCTACGTTTGCGCATGTCAATACGACGATGTGTTGGTAAAGCTTGAAGGAACGTGGAAGTTCAAGAGCCGTAAGGTCACCTTCTACTACTTCGTTCCTCTCAAGGAGGGATGGGCGAAAGAACGCATGCAGTTTCCTTCGGCCGCTTAAACAGTGAAGAGCCTTCTGTAACTCAAACAGGTATGACAGAATGAACGCATGTTGGCCGTGTGCCTGTCGTGCACACGGCCTGGCACGTCTGCCAGCGGTTTCCCGACGCTGGCAGGGTTACGGCTGCCATGGTCTTCTACTGCCCGATCCTGGCGACCAGG
>CAXUND010000157.1:0-4388 GCA_964252445.1 uncultured Acidobacteriaceae bacterium
CCGAGACCAGTGAAGTCGAGGCTAGATGCCGAAGAGTATCGGTCCTGGGAAACGCATTTATCAAACCCAACAACAGGCCGCGCCTGGCTTGGTAGCATCGAGCCATGACCGACTCACCACCAACGAGGGTGCGCTTTGCCCCCTCCCCCACCGGCATGCTGCACGTCGGCAACGCCCGCACCGCGCTCTACAACTGGCTCTTCGCCCGCCACACCGGCGGCAGCTTCATCCTGCGCATCGAGGACACTGACGTCGAGCGCAGCGAGGCCCGCCACGAAACGCAGCTCATCGAAGACCTGCGCTGGCTCGGACTTTCCTGGGACGAAGGCCCGGATCCGTCGGAAGGCGTTTCCGGGCCCGAGCAGGGCGACTACGGTCCTTACCGCCAGAGCGACCGCCTCGCCATCTATGCCGGGCACACCGCGCGCCTGCTCGCCGAGCGAAAAGCCTACCGCTGCTTCTGCACCGTCGAGCAGCTGGAGGCCGACCGCGCCCACGCGCTCGCCACTCACTCTCCGCAGAACTACCGCGGCCGCTGTCGCGGCATCGACCCCGCCGAGTCTGCCCGGCGCGCGGAGGCCGGCGAGCCTTTTGCCGTACGCCTCGCGATCCCCGACCACCCGCTGCGCTTCACCGACATCGTGCGCGGCGAGGTTGAGTTTGCCGCCGACACCGTCTCCGATCCGGTAATCGTCCGCTCCAGCGTGGACGGCCAGCCGGGCATGCCGGTCTACAACTACGTCGTGACCATTGACGACGCGCTGATGAAGATCACCCACGTCATCCGCGGCGACGACCACATCTCGAACACCCCGCGCCAGGTCGCTGTCTACGAGGCTTTCGGCTGGGCGGTGCCGAAGTTCGCACACCTCTCGACCATCCTGGGCGCCGACCGCGAGCGCCTCTCGAAGCGCCACGGCGCCACCTCCGTCGCCAGTTTCCGCGAGATGGGCATCCTGCCCGAGGCGCTGGTCAACTACCTGGCGCTGCTCGGCTGGGGCGCCGAGGGCGGCACCCGCGAGACCTTCTCGATCGACGAGCTCACGCGCGAGTTCAAGCTCGAGCGCGTCACCGCCTCCCCCGCGGTCTTTGACTGGGACAAGCTCCACTGGCTCAACCGGCACTACCTCAAGGCAGCCGACCTGGCACGCCTGGTGGACCTCGCCTGGCCCATGCTGGCCGCTGAGGCGCTCGTACCCGCGGCCGCCGACCCGGAGGTCGCCGCCTGGGTCGCCTCGCTGATCGCCCTCTTCCTGCCATCGCTTGACCAGCTTGACCAGCTGCCGGCCAGGGCTCGTGCCATCCTGCTTCCGGACATCAGCGCTGCCCGCGCCGGGCACGCCGACCCGGCGCACCGCGTGGTGTCAGCCTTCTCGGCTCGCGTTGCCGGGTCCGAACCGCTCACCGCCGAGCACTTCAAGGCGATCATGAACGAGGTGAAAGCGGAAACCGGGATCAAGGGAAAAGATCTTTTCCATCCGCTCCGCTTTGCCCTGACCGGCTCGCACTCGGGCCCGGAGTTCGACCGGCTCATCCCTGTGATCGAGCAGGGAAGCCGCCTGCCCCTGCCCACCC
The DNA here is from genome assembly GCA_964252445.1 of uncultured Acidobacteriaceae bacterium. Taxonomy (GTDB): domain Bacteria; phylum Acidobacteriota; class Terriglobia; order Terriglobales; family Acidobacteriaceae; genus EB88. The sequence continues at coordinate 1,576 of CAXUND010000157.1, forward strand.
ACGTGCCTGGCGTCGCGGAGCGGGTCCGGGCCTTCCTCGCTTGAGTGCCTTCCCTTCGACCTGGACAGCGGCTGTGCTCCCGGCACGGCCGCTCATCCTGCCGCGGCGTCGCTTCGTCTATCCCGCCCAGGTAGAGGAAGTGGAGCGTGGCGCGCTGGAGCTGCTGGTGCGCCCTGCCGATGCGGAGCCGTTCCTCGCAACCTGCGCGCTCGGCTTCGCCGGTGGTCTCTCTGGCGTGTGGGCCGGCCCCAATCCTGACCAGCTCTGCGCAATCGCCGGCGGCTACGCCTACATGCTCGACACCCAGCATCCGGAACAGTGGGAGCAGGTCTCCTACCGGCCGGTGCTCGAGGTTCTCGCCGCAGCTGACCGGAACCTGATCCTCTTCGCCGGCCACAAGGCAGTCCAGGCTTACGGACCGCAGGGGCTTGCGTGGGAGACGACCGCACTGTCGTCTGAAGGCCTGGATGATTTGCGTGTCCAGGGCGGCCTGCTGCTCGGAGCCGGATGGGACCTCAGGACGGATCGCGCCTTGCCCTTTGCCGTGGATGTGCGGACGGGCAGGCTGGTAGATGTCCCCTCCCGGAAAGAGACAATCTAGGGAAGGAATCTGCACTTTTGTTACTACTCAAGCAACCCGGCGCGTTGACCCTCAAGAACTGCACTGGTAGCCTTGTCGTAGTGGCGGGCGGCAAAATGCGCAGACAGTTCTACATCATCTTCGTGGCTCGGGAAGAGGACGGCCGGCTCCGCAAGATCCCCGTTCCGCTTCACTACGCCTACGTCTTTGTCGCAGCCGCGATCGTCGGCGCTTTCACGATCACCGGCATGGCCGGCTCCTACACCCGGATGCTGGTCAAGACGGCGAACTTCAACCAGGTGCGCTCGCAGCGAGAAGCCATCCGCAAGGACTATGCCCAGCTGGAGAAGGTCGCGCACCAGAAGGACGTCCAGGCCGCGTCGCTCGGATTGCTGGCCAGCCAGATCTCAGCGATCTACGGCCTGCATACCGGTCACTCCAGGAAGACGGCTCCGGCGCTTGCGCCCATTGTCCCGAGCGATAGCGACCTGCCGACCGGCTTCAGCCAGCAGGCATACGCGAGGTCTCTGGACGAGTTCACCGAGTTGCGAGCCTCGGCGCTCGAGGGTCGCGAGTCCGGCCTGCAGTTAGCGCGCGATACCGGCGGCTTCGGCCTTGAGCCCGGGGATGCCGGAGTCGGCCCGACCCTCTGGCCGGTGCTCGGTCGCGTGACCAGCTCCTTTGGCGAGCGCCAGGATCCGTTCAACGGGGAAGGCGCGTTCCATGCCGGGATTGACATCGCCACCGGCTACGGCGAACCCGTACGCGCGCCCGGCGACGCCATGGTGATCAAGGCCGGCCCGGCCGGCGGCTACGGCCGCGAGATCATCCTCGATCATGGCGCGGGTATCTCGACCATCTACGGACACCTTTCCGGCTTCGCGATCACGGCCGGCCAGACGGTCAAGCGCGGCCAGATCATCGGCTATGTCGGCTCCGCCGGCCGCTCGACCGGACCGCACCTGCACTATGAGGTCCGTATCCGCGACACCCCGGTCAACCCGCACAAGTACCTGCGCGAGACCATGGATCAGCAGCTGGCGGCCGGTGGCGCTCTTCCCAGCCACGGCTTCTAGCGCTTCTGCTCTCGCAACCGCGCACAACCCTCGATCCGCATACGGCTAGCGATGGGCTGGTGAGTTCCCCGGACTTTCCAGCTTTCTCAGCAGGCCGGTGGGAACAGTCGCATTCACCACGGCTCGATCGTTGTAGTGGACGATGGCAACGCTGTTGACCAGCTCGCGCCAGTTTTCGTCCGTGAGACTCCCCGGCAGGTCGTTTTCGGCGATCTTGGCCACGTTCAAGAGCCCAGCCAGGGCGTCCGCCGATGCCGTGGCCGCGCCCTCGGAAGGCGCTATCTCCTCCACCCGCAGCCGCAGCGCTCCCGTCCAGCGCAAGGACGCCACAAAGGTCGCATCCAGACGGAAGGGCAGTGTGAAACCCAGCAACTGCATGGGCGATTGCTGCCAGAGTGGCTTTGTGCCCGGTGCGCTGATGGTGTCGGCCAGAGGCAGGCCGATCTGTCCGATGCCCCAGGCAAGCGAGAGCAGCGGCAGGTCCTGATAGTGCGCGGCCAGCAACGTCGGTTCGGAGGAGGAGAGCAAACCGCTGCGGTAATGATCGACAATGGAGTGGATTTGCTCCGGTGCCGGCGTGTTGCTGACGGCGACCAGCTCCCGGCTCAAAATCACCACCCGCACCATTCGCCCCCCGTTGGGAACGCTGTAGAGCGTGTAACCGGAGTAGGTTTCCGTTGTTTCCGCCGAGCGTCCAAGCCAGTCGGTGAGCCGGTGACGGTCGAAGCTGCCGGAAAAGATCTCCGAGTAGGCGACCGGTCCGTTCGGCCCAGACAGTTCCGCCTGGCGACTCAACGCAAATGCCACTTCATCCAGGTCGCGCTCGAAGTCAATGCCGGTCACGTCGATGAAGTGCTGGTACTCGGCATCGTGTCTCACCGGGCGGCGGTCAAAGTGCGTGGCCGCCCGCAGCGGGCGAAGATTCAGGTAGACGATTGCCTCCGACTCCGGCAGAAGGCGCGCTACCTCCGGCGGCTGGCCCTTGCGCAGGTACACAAGGGCAACGCCTGCGCCCAGCAGGAGAGCAAGAACGATCAACAGCGTGCGGGTTCGGGGACGAGTCAACGGCGAGAGCTCCAGCCACCAGGCCAGCCGCCGGGCGGTAGCCCCAGCTTAGATCATCTGCGTGCGGTCACCACCGCCGGCTAACCTTGCGG
>CAXUND010000158.1:0-4301 GCA_964252445.1 uncultured Acidobacteriaceae bacterium
GGTGTGGGGGCAATGGGGGGTTCGGGGGCGGAGAACAGGAGCGGCGCATCCGGCGGAGAGCTTGCATCTGCTGGCGCAGCTGAAGTTTGCCCGTCGTGCGATTGGGGTAGCTGACTTGCTACTGCCTGGGCCCTGAGGGACTGGTGACAGAGCAGGAACAGCGTGGTAAACCAAAGGGAACGGACTCTCATTTGCTGCAAGTTTCTTCAGCATAGCAAAGGCAGCAGAAGGAAGAGCTTCGTGGCTCTGGCAGACAGCATCGATGGCCGCCGCACTGTGAGGAACAGATGCGAGTGAGCTCATGCCTTCGCAACCTTCTTCCGCCTCTGGCAAAAAAGAACGCCAGAAAAGAGGAATAGCTTTGAGCACAACAGCACCGAGCCTCCAGTCGTCGGCCTTTCAAGGGGAAGCCCATCTGCCCCCGTGGAAGGCGGAACTTAATCAGAAGTTACAGGCGCACCGCAGCCGGCGGGAGAAGCAGGATGCGTCTGTTCCTGTGCCAAGCCGAGCCACCGCGATCGGGGGGAGTTCGCCGGCGGCGCGCGCCATGGCGGCGCAGGTTGCGGCGCGGGTGGCAGCGCGGTACGCAAAGGAGCCGAGCTACAGTGAGGTACTGGCTGCGCGGGCAGTAGCGGCGGCAGAGGCGGCACACAGCGCTGTGCTTGCGGCCGGGCATGCTCATGAAGCGGCGCAGTCTCTCCTGACGAGTGTGGTTAGCTCGCAACAGATCGAGGAGCTGGTGCAATCGGCTGCGCCATTCTTTTGCGAGCCGCAGGAAGAACCGGACCGCGAAAGTAGAGTGCAACCAAGCCCGCGGATGGATGATGCTGCATGGTGGCCGGCGACGGTGGCGCATCCGGAACCGCTGCCCAGCCGTACCAGCGAGCCCGAGCACTGGACTGAGGAACGAGCGGCCGAGCAGGAGCCGCGCTTCCCAGATCCGTACCTGCAACCTACTATTGACCTGGTGGCTGAAGCGACGGTAGCGCCCGCGCAGCCGCTGCTTTCCAAGCTGATTGAATTTCCGCGCGAGCTAATTGCAGCTCGCAAGCCTCGACCACGGCTGGCCGAAGGACCCTTGCTCGCCGACTCACCTGTTGGAGACGAGCAAATACGCATTTTTGAGGTTGCAAACGTCCAACCAGCGTCAGGCGTTGAGCGTATGCAGCAGAGACAGGATCCTTCTGCGCCCATAGAGGAACCGCCGTACACTGCGGCGGCGCCCGACTGGCATTCCATTCGGCTGGGCGAGCACCCGCAGGCCCTCCAGGCTGATTCGCGGAGGGCTGCCGTTCAAGGCCAGGAGCAGGCGTCAGCTGCGCTGATGCCGCTCAAGACTGCCACCATGGAAGATCGGTTGATGGCAGGTGTGGTCGATCTGGCGCTGATAGGGTTAGGATTTCTGGTGTTCGTGTTCTGCTTTGCCGCGGCTGCATCGCGTGTGCCGGCTGGTGGCGGTGGACTGGTGGCCGCGGGAGCTGCATTCGCCACTGTCTACTTTGCGTACCACTGGCTGTTCATGAGCTACCGGGGCGGGACACCGGGCATGCGGTATGCCGAGATCGCGCTGTGTACTTTCGACGATGACAATCCTACCCGCAAGGCGCTGCGGGCCCGCATCTGGGCTACCGTCATGGCAGCGCTCCCGCTTGGTCTGGGCCTGGTGTGGGCACTCTTCGACGAGGACAGCGTCGGCTGGCACGATCGGATGACGCGGACGTACCAGCGAAGCTACAGGTAGCCGATATAGAGAGAGCCCGCCAGCCAGCCGGCGGGCTCTCCTTCTACATTTCAATCCGAACGCTACTGGAGTTCGTGCAGAGCGGCGGCGCCGGCGCCGATGACCGCAAAGGTGCGATTCTCAGGTAAGACTTCGAGAGTCGAGCTTTGAAGCGGGCTCATCTTGACCATCTCGTCGAGATACTGGCGAAGCAGCTTGAGGTCAAGCCTCCCAATATCCCGGCCAGTGAAGTAAAAGCGGCCGGCCCCTTCTAGGTGAATCTGCGTGGCGGTGGCAGCCGCGAGAGCGCGATGCCAGAGGTCCACGAACTCGCTGCAGCGCTTGTCGCCGGTCTTGGCGCTGGAAAAAATTTCATCGGGCTCCAAGTCGAGGAAGCGCAGACGCATGGCGCGGTGGCCCATGATGCCTTCGAGGTGGCCGCGTCCGCCACAGCCGCAGTAGTTTTCTTTCGGGTCAAGCGAGACGGTACTGTGGCCACCTTCCCATGGCCCACCGGTGTAGGGGAAGCGGCCAAAGCCGATGCCGTCGCCTACGGTCCAGACCCGGACCAGGTTGTCCAGGCGCCCGTGGACCGCGGCCACGCCAGCGGCTACCGCGTCCGCGTCATTCAGCAGAGCGACGCTGTAGTGCAGGTCGCGGTTTTTGAGAAGGGTCTGCACCATGGACGCAACGCGCGCGCCCTTGAGCTGCGGCACGTTGGGTGAGTCTTCAAGGGCGCCGTCGCGCACAATGCCGGGCATGGCAATGCCGACCGCCTCGACATCCTTCGCTTCATCCGTGGAGCCGGTCAGCGCCGCCACCTGATCCGCGATCATGTCGCACAACTCGCTGGCGGGCACCGCGCGAAGATGGTTGTGATCTTCCTCGTTGTCGCCTTCAAGGTCCGCCTGCACCAGGTCGGAAGGACGGCGTCCAGGTACGTAGATCCCGTTTTGGTTTACGATTTTGTGGTCGACGATCAAGCCGGACCTTACCCGGCCTGCCACTACCACGCCTATGGTCTTCGCCATGAAATCCTTTCGCTTGCGGCGCTAGTTGTTCAACCCGCGCAGACGGTTCACACCGTTAAAGGCCGCCGCTTTATAGCACTCGGCCAACGTGGGATAGTTGAATACCGTATCGATGAAGTAGTCAACTTTCCCACCAAGCGTCATGACTGCCTGGCCGATATGGACCAGCTCGGATGCGCCCTCGCCGATGATATGCACGCCAAGGATGGAGCGGTTTTCGCGGTGGAAGATGAGCTTGAGTCTCCCGGTCGTATCACCACGAATCTGTCCGCGGGCCATCTCGCGATAGTAGGCGACGCCGACTTCATAGGGCACGTCCTCTTCCGTCAGCTGTTCTTCTGTCTTGCCTATGAAAGAGATCTCGGGAATGGTGTAGATGCCGTAGGGGTAGTAGCTGGGATTGGACTGCAGGGTGTCGTCCCCGTATGCGCGCGCGATGGCGATGCGTCCTTGCTCCATCGAAACAGAGGCCAGGCTGGGGAAGCCGATGACATCGCCGACGGCAAAGATGTGTCCGGCCTTGGTGCGGAAGTCCTTGTCGACGGGAATGCGTCCGCGGGAGTCCGCCTCGATGCCGGCCGCGGAGAGGTTCAGTTCATCGACACTGCCTGATCTGCCTACGGCATAGAGCAGTGCATCGCCGGAGATCCGCTTGCGGCTCTCAAGATTACCAACGACGGTGCCGTCGGGCAGCTCTTCGACACTCTCCACTTCTTCGTTCAGGCGCATGGTAACGCGGCTGTCGCGCAGGTGGTAGCTCAACGCCTCGATAATCTCCTGGTCAGCGAACTCGAGCAAACGCGGACGCTTTTCCACCAGAGTGACGCGAACGCCAAGCGCGGCGAACATGCAGGTGTATTCGACGCCGATGACACCGCCGCCGACGACGATCATGGTCTTGGGCAGCTCGGCCATCTCGAAGATCTGATCCGAATTGATGATGCTACGGCCGTTAAGCGGCACCTTAGGATTGTTCGCCGGCTTGGTGCCGACCGCGATGATGATGGTGTCGGCCTGATGTACGGTGTTTCCGCGAGGTCCGTTGACTGCAACGTGATGCGGGTCTTCAAAGCTGGCCGTACCGGTCATTACTTCAACGCCATTGCGCGACAGCTGGGCATCGGTGACGTCAATCTCCGTCTTGATGACATGTTGCACGCGGAAGGCGAGATCCTTCATGGTGATCTTTTCCTTGACGCGGTAGTTCATGCCGTAGATGGAACGATAGTTGTAGCCGGAAAGGTGGAGCACAGCCTCGCGCATGGTCTTGCTGGGGATGGTGCCCGTATTCACGCAGACGCCGCCGACGACGCCGCGGGCCTCGACCAAGGCAACACGCTTGCCCTTCTTCACAGCGGCCACTGCCGCGCGCTGCCCGGAAGGTCCGGAGCCGATTACCAACACATCGTAGTTAGACATAAGCCTCTGCGGTCCGACATTTGAAACAGGCGCCTATCCACTGTAACCCCGTGGGAGGGGTCAGCGCATTGAAAGCTGTTGATTGGAAGGACAAGCGCGGGCTCGTAAGCTGGTGCCATGCTGCTTTACGC
>CAXUND010000159.1:0-4133 GCA_964252445.1 uncultured Acidobacteriaceae bacterium
AGCCGCCCGGCAGCCTGCCCTATCCACACCGCTGCGAACCCGACCACAATGCTCAACAGCAGGTAGCCCGCAGCAACCGCAGACTGGCCCTGCTGGGCGGCGCGCAGGGTCTCGTACTCGAAAGTTGAAAAGGTGGTGTAGGCGCCGATGAAGCCGATGGGCACGGCCTGACGCCACGCGGCGGGGAGCGCCGCGCGCGCGTCCAGAACGGCCAGCGTGAGCCCGATGAGGAAGCAGCCGGTCATGTTGATCACAAAGGTTCCGTAGGGAAAGCGCGTGCCCACGCGCTCGTAAATCCAGACACCCAGGGCGTACCGCGCGATCGAACCCAGACAGCCGCCAAGGCCCACCCAGAGATACTTCATCCGCCCAGCTTGGAGTGTTTTAGCCGGGCACGTCAAGCGCCTACATGCGAACTCAAAGGCGTGGTACGTTCGGGTTTAGCAGCTTTTTGTAGAAAGGTCCTGCCTTGAGACTTGGAACCACTGCATGTCTTGCCTGCGTCCTGCTTTCGGGCGCATTGTTCGCGCAAAGCCAGCCGGAGGGTCCGGCGGTGACGCTGCGCCTTGATCCCGCAACCACCGAGATTCACTTCACCACTGTGGGCCTCTTCCACAAGCGTGGAGTGTTCAAGCTGAAGCTGGGTCAGATCGCGTATGACCCTTCAACAGGAGTCGCGCAGGGGCAGGTGCTGGTCGATGCCGCGTCCGGGGCTACCGGGGACAAGAAGTTCGACGCCAGGATGCAGAACGAGGTGCTCGAAAGCCAGAAGTACCCCGAAATCTTTCTGCATGCCGAAAAGGTCACAGGCACGCTCAAGCAGGGCGAGCAGCATCTGTCGCTGGCGGGCAGTTTCAACATCCATGGCGGGGACCATCCATTGAAGGTCGACGCCGATGTGACGATCAAGGGAGAAGCAGTGATCGCAAAGAGCTCGTTCACCGTCCCCTACACCGCCTGGGGGATGAAGGACGAAAGTTCGCTGCTGATGCGCGGCAAGGATGTGCGCGTGGACGTAGTCGCGCATGGAACGGTGGAAGGATTGAAGAAGCAGGAGGCGCGATGATCCGACCGGTGCAAGCCTGGATGAAGGCAGGAGCAGTGATTCTGGCAGGTGTGGCGATCGCCGGCTGCGACCGGCCCAAGCAGACCGAAGATGAGCGGATTCGCCGGCAGGCGGCTGAAGATAGCCGGCAGATCAAGCAGGACGCCAAGAGCTTTGCCGCGGACACCAAGAGGGAAGCGAAAAGCTTCGCGGAAGACACCAAGAAAGAAGCATTGCAGGCGCGGCGGCAGGTCAAGGACGCGGTCGCCGGTGTGAAGGAAGGACTGGCAGAGCCTGGGCAACCGGGCGGCTCGGCAACCAGCTCGATCGACATCAATTCAGCCAGCGCGGCCAAGCTCGAAACCTTGCCCGGAGTATCGGCGATCGTGGCGCGACGGATCATCGCCAACCGCCCGTATGACTCGACCGATGCCCTCGTTTCCAAGGCGCACATGAAGCAGGAAGAGTACGACCGCATCTCGGACCGCATCGTGGCGAAGTAAGCCGCGAGCTACGGCTCGATCAGGAATTGTTCGAGCTTGCCGTCCGCCGTGGTGTAGGTGGTCAGCGTAACCGTCTTCTGCTTGTCTCCTTCGCCGAAGTTGACGTTGTAGGCGCGGAAGGTCATGCCGCCGCGAAGCCGCTCGGCGCGCTGGCTCAGGCCGGCGATCGGGCCGAGAGGAGCCAGGCTGCTGCTGAAGTCCGCAAGGGTCTGGGCAGAAAAGTAGTAGTTACAGTCCGGGGTGAAGAGACTGCGGTCGATCTTCCCGGCGATCAACCCGGTGAGGACCCCCTTGATCTGGGCCTCTGCAGCGGCGGACGCGCCGGGCTGGCCGGGTGCAGACGCTGCCAGGACCAGGGGAACGATGGCCGAGGCGATCTGACTGGCGGCGGAGCTGGCCTCCTGGTTGGTCAGCACCGCTATGGCGATCCTGTCGTCAGGCAGCACCATGTTTTCGGCAACGAAGCCGCCGACCTCGCCCGAGTGCTCGATATAGCGGCGCCCGCTGCGGCTAAAGACGGAGACCCCAAGCCCATAGCCGGTACCCGCGCCGTTCTTCAGCTTTACTTCGGTTGCGAGTGCCTCGTAGCCGGCGGGCTTCAGCAGGGTGCGATCCATGATGCTGATGTCCCAGCGCAGCAGGCTGCCGACCGGCATAGCCAGGTCGCCGTCGCCGAAGTACCAGCCGGGAGCCTCCAACTGCGCGGGACGGAGCGGCGCCAGCGCATTGCGCATGTAGCCGATAGGCTCCAGTCGCGCCTGGTCGGTGTTCAGGTTCAGGGGCGGTCGTTGATGCCGACCGGCCCAAGTACGCGCGTCCTGAGGAACTCCGCGAAAGGCATCCCGCTCGCCTTCTCGACGATCAGCGCGGCCAGCACGAAGTTGGTGTTGCTGTACTGCCACTGGGTGCCGGGAGCAAAGTCGAGCGGTTTCCCGGCCCACAGATGGACCAGGTCGAGCGGCTTGCCCGGCTTGGTCCAGAGCGGGATGGTGTAGTCCTGCGGAGCGTAGTCCTCGTAGCCGCTGGTGTGTGACAGCAGCTCGCGGATCGTCACCTCGTTGGCCCGCGTCAGCTCAGGGAAGAACCTGCTTACCGTATCGTCGAGCGAGAGCTTGCCGTCTTCAACCAGCAGGAGCACGGCTGTTGCCGTGAACTGCTTCGAGATAGACCCGATGGGGTAGGCCATGGTCGCGGCCGCGGCCAGCTTTGGCGAGAGCCGGGCATCCCCATACGCCGTCGTCAGCACGATTTTGCCGCCTAGTACAACGCCGATAGTGGCACTGGGCACGCCCGTATCGGCAAGGATCTTCTGCGCAGCCGCGTCAATGCCGGCGCGCAGCTCGGGGGTCACCTGGCCGTGCATGAGAGGGACGGCAAGAAAGACGGCGGCGCAAAGCAGGGTTCTTATACGCAACAAGTTCGCACCTCTGGGAAGCGATGGAGCCATCTTAGAGGAGATCGTGCGTTGCGAGAGCGAGGACTCCCGGCGAGATCGCCCAGAGCAGAGTCGAAAGCCGGAATCCGTGTCGGCCTCAGCGCATCGAAGAGAACTGTATCGGCTCTGGTTCGCGCTACACTAGGAACAACGGGCAACGCAGAAGACCGAGCAACGCACCTGACTGGAGATAAACATGGCCACGATTACCGCGCCGGTAACTGAAACCACCGAGTTCAAGACTCCCACACCTGTCACGCTGACCCCCGCGGCTATCGTTAAGGTTCGCGAGATCATGGCCACTCAGGATCCAATCCCCGCCGGTCTGCGCATCGGCGTGGTGGGCGGCGGTTGTTCCGGCTTTCAATACTCGATGAGCTTTGAGAATGCCGCGGGCATGATGGACAAGAAGCTCAATTTCGACGGGCTGCAGGTCTTCGTCGACGCCACCTCGCTCATGTACCTGAACGGCTGCGTGGTGGATTATGTCGAGACGCTGGAGGCGGCCGGCTTCAAGTTCGAGAACCCAACGGTGAAGAGCACCTGCGGCTGCGGATCGTCGTTCAGCGTTTAACTTTGTTCTTGCGCATCGCGCAGAGAAGAGCTCCGCGTTCACGCGCGGCTCTTGCCTTGTGGGACCCGAGTGCACGGGTCAGGCGCACCCTTTGCGCTCATCCCCAGCGTGCTGCCGACTTCGCTGCCGACGCGAAATGAAGATTACTGCGGCGTGATCCCCCCACCGGTCCCGCTGCCCGGGCTGCTGCTGCTACCTGATCCGGCACCGCTTCCACTGCTCGGTGCTCCGCTGATCGAGCCTCCATTGACGCCGAAGCCGCCGGCACCGGTGGGATTGCCGCTGTTGATGCCGGAGCTGCCGATTCCTCCTGACGTGCCGGAGGATCCGTTGATGTTGGCGCCCCCGCCGAGCAGGCTTCCGGCGGCCACTGCCTGCTCCTCGACCGGATCGTAGACAAACTCCCAGTCCTTGTAGGTCTTCTGCAGCTTGTACTCGACGATGGTGGTCTTGGTGGAGGCGATTACGACGCCGACGATGGGCGCACCGCCGAGAGTCTGGCTGGTGTTCGCCCCGAAGCCTGTGCTGCTTCCGGAACTCGTGCCGGAGCCCGTCGCCGAACTGGTTCCCGAGCCG
>CAXUND010000160.1:0-4079 GCA_964252445.1 uncultured Acidobacteriaceae bacterium
AGCGCGTTCACCGTGGACGGAGCGGACTCGACCAGCTACTACTACGGCGATAATCGCGGCTTCACGCGCATTCCTTACATTTTTGGGCTCCAGGCCATCCAGGAGTTTCAAGTCCAGCCGAACGTTTACAACGCTGCGTATGGCGGCGCCGGAGCGGGCTTCATCAACACCGTCACCAAATCCGGAGCGAACCTGCTGCATGGCGATGCGTTCTACTACAATCGCAACTCCGGCACCGGCACTAACGATGCGATCGACAAGGGCGAAGGCAACCCTAAGCTGCAAAACACCCTGCAGCAGTTCGGCGCCGATCTAGGCGGACCCGTCATGAAGGACAAGCTGTTCTTTTATTTTGATTACGAGCAGCAGCGCCATAGAGACCCGCTTTACGCCCTCAACTCGGCGCAGAAAGCGATCGACGAGACCAGCTTCGGCGTGCCCGCCGGGACCCTGCTGCCCGCGTACAACTCGCACTTTCCGACGGCTGCCTTGATCTCGCAGGACCAGGCCACCGCCGATCCGACCAATCCGATCTACCTGCAGGGTGTAGCCAACGCCTTACATGAAATCCAGTCGAACCTGGGGCCCCGCGCGCGACGACGCGATGATCTTGAGTTCTTTCCCAAGGTGGACTGGCAGGTAGATGCCAAAGATCGGCTTACGTTTCTTTACAACTACAATAACTTCAAGTCGCCTGGCGGGATCATCACGTTCAGTCCGGAGTCGTTCGGCTCCGATGAGTTGCTTGGAAACAATGGAGTAAAGGATCACGTCGCAACTGTACACTGGACAAGAATCCTGTCGAATGCAGCTTTAAATGACGTGCATGTAAGCTATGTCCGAGATGAGCAGTACTACAGCCCGTCCGGCCTGGTCGATCCTACAGCCCCCGAAATTATCCTTACCTCACCCGGTGTGTTCCTCATGGGAAACGCGACTTTCTCGTATAACAATCTGCGTGAGTACCAGTGGCAATTCGCAGACCACGTGACCCTGACCAAGGGCAAGCACAACATCGAGTTCGGCGTAGACTTTAACCACGATGCCATAGCAAACGACAATCCAGGAACTTTCTTCGGGCAATATATCTTTCTCAGTCTGCAGGCCTATGCACTGGGCAAGTGGAACATCTTTGATCAAACGGCCGGGAATCCAAAGTTTAACTTTTCCGATCCATTCACCGGCTTTTACGTCAATGACACGTTCCACATCCTGCCGAATCTGACGCTTACCGGAGGCGTTCGCGAGGACTTCCAGATTTACCCCAATCCTCCAGGGAATCCACTGTTGCCTTTCACGCAGAAGTTCCACAATCAGTACGAGAGAGTCTCACCCCGCCTTGGTTTCTCCTATTCACCGATGCCGAAGACGGTGATCCGCGGAGGTGCGGGTCTTTACTATGAAATATTCGTCGGAGGCAATTACCAGAACTCGACCCAAACCAACGGTGTGTCGCAGACAAGCCTCGGCTTGACCGACTTCAGCACGGCTACCATCCCAACTCAGCAGCCAGTGGTATTTCCTGGCAACCTTCCGGCGACGTACTCTGGCTTCGCCGGCGGCACTAACATCACTACCATCGCGGCCAACTACAAGACACCGGCTGTGATCAACGCGAGCCTGCAGATTGACCAGGAGGTGGCGCCGCACACTATCCTCACAGTTGGCAGCCTTTGGTCGCACGGGATGCACCTCACCTCTTCAACCGCCTACGACTTAAATCTTGAGCCGCCAACCGGCACGACCACCTTTCTGTTGCCTAACGGCCAGTCGGTGCTTGAGCCAAACCTCGACACCAGCCTGCTGAAGGAGGGTCGCATCAGCTCTCAGTTCGGGCAGATCAATGCCCTTATCAGTCCCGGCATCAACAACTACGTCTCTCTGTTTACGCAGATTAACCGCCAGGTCGCTCATGGCGCGAACGTCATCGCCGCATACACGCTCTCGAAGTCAACCCAGTCCGGAGTCGACTTCTACAACCAGTTCGACCTGAGCGGCACCCACGGCTTGTCCTTGCTTGATCAGCGCCATCGGCTGAGCGTAGGTGTGGTCTACCATCCGGAGGCAAACTTCAGTTCCTCCACGGAACGCGCGCTTTTCTCCGGCTACACATTCTCGACGATCTCGCAATTCAACTCCGGCCGACCCTATACCGGGGTGATCGCACTGCTCAATGATTCTGCTGCTGAGCAGGCTACGCCCAACACCGCAGCCGGCCTGGTCGGCGGCAACTCGCCCGGCTTCGGCCTGGCACCCGGCGACGGCATCAACTCATTCACCGGTCCATGGATTACGGAGATCGATCTCGGCCTTGAACGCGGCTTCACGATCAGGGAAAAGCAGCGAATCTCGCTCAAGGCGCAAGTATTTAATCTGTTTAATTCTCCCAACTATTACGTCGAGTCCGGCAGCGGCATCAACCAGGTACAGTACAACGTCTCCGGAGCGACCTGCGGCGATGGTGTGACACTGGACCAGACCTGCACCCTGACGGCGAACACCGGAACCAACGGAGTCGGCGGCTTCAAGACGTTTCAAGCTGTTTCGCAGCCCAATCCGCCGCGCATTTTTCAGTTCTCATTTGGGTATGCTTTCTGAGTATGGCATTCGTAGAACACCCCGAGATTGCGCGGCGTTTCCCTGACCTGCACCCGCCGCTCAGCAAGCAGGCTGCGCTGGCTGAGGCGCATCGCTGCCTCTACTGCTTCGACGCACCCTGCATGGGAGCCTGCCCGACGCACATCGACGTTCCGGGATTTATCAAGAAGATTGCGAGCGGCAACCTGCTCGGCTCGGCCGAGAGGATCCTCGACGCGAACGTGCTGGCTGCGAGCTGCTCGCGCGTGTGCCCGGTTGAGGTTCTCTGCGAGGGTGCGTGCGTACTCCACCATGAGGATCGAAAACCGATCCGCATCGGCCTGCTGCAGCGCCATGCCATGGACGCTTTTCACGCCTCGGGCCAAGCACTTCCGCGTCGTGCGGTAGCTGAACGGAGAGAAAAGATCGCCTGCATCGGCGCGGGTCCGGCTTCGCTTGCCGCCGCTGCTGAGCTGCGCCAGCTCGGGTATCAGGTGACCATTTTCGACAGGCGGCCGCTGCCGGGCGGGCTGAACACCTATGGCGTCGCCGAGTACAAGCTGACGACCGCGGCCAGCCTGCGCGAGATCGCGCTGATTGAAGAGCTCGGCGTTGAGTTTTGCTACGGATCAGCGATTGAGAGCGAGGAAGACCTGGCCACGCTCGAACGCGACTTTGACTTCATCTTCCTGGGCATCGGCCTTGGGGCGATGCACACGCTGCCTGTTCCCGGCGGCGATGGCGCCGGCGTCGTCGACGCGCTGCGATTTATTGAGGAGTACAAACTCGGGCTGCTTACCGAGGTACGCGGCACGGTAGTTGTAGTCGGCGCGGGGAATACAGCGATCGATGCAGCCATTGCGGCGCGGAGACTGGGGGCGCAAGAGGTCAGCATCCTCTACCGGCGTACTGAGAACGACATATCGGCGTTCGACTTCGAGTATGAGCATGCGTTGCGGGAAGGCGTACGCTTTCACTGGCAGACTCAGCCGGTGACCGTTCGCACTGGTGCGGTTGAATGCGTAAAGCTCGACCATTGGCTGCAGCCGATACCCGGCTCCCGACATTCACTCGCGGCCGACCTGGTCATCCCGGCGATTGGCCAGACTCCGCTGCTGTCGTTTCTGGAGCAGTGTCGCGGCGTGCATACGGACAAAGGTCGTGTGATAATCGACCGCGCGACCGGGCGGACCACGCACCCGAAGTACTTTGCCGGCGGCGATTGCGTGAACGGCGGCCGCGAGGTGGTGGATGCGGTTGCCGACGGCAAACGCGCTGCACTCGGCATGGCTGCATTGCTTGAGGCCGCACATGCCTGACCTTATTCCGAAGCTGGCTGTCAACTTTGCCGGCATCCGGTCGCCCAACCCATTCTGGCTGGCTTCGGCGCCGCCTACCAACTCCGGCGAACAGGTGATGCGCGCTTTTGATGCCGGCTGGGGCGGCGCGGTGTGGAAGACCATCGGCGCGCAGGTGCAGAATGTCTCCTCGCGCTACTCCTC
>CAXUND010000161.1:0-1259 GCA_964252445.1 uncultured Acidobacteriaceae bacterium
AGCTTGAAGGCAAGCGGGCCATGCCGGCGGCCGAGTTTCTGCGCGGGCACACGCTGGTGCCGGGAGCGGCGCTCGGTGCGTAGCGGCGTGGCGCCGGCACGCGCTGCTGCCGCGGAGATCCTGCTGAAGATGGAGAGAAATGGCGGCCACTCGGATGAGTTGCTGCGCTCGCCCAGGGTCGACGTGCTCTCTGCGCCGGATCGCCACCTGACCACCACGCTGGTGTTGGGCACACTGCGCTGGCAGAGAGTGATCGATGAGCGCATCTCGGCGCTGCTCAAGCGGCCGGGTGCGGAGATGCACATCTCACTGATCGTGGCGCTGCGGCTGGGGGCCTACCAGCTGCTGTTCCTCGATCGCATCCCAGGTCATGCGGCGATCACCGAGAGCGTCGAGCTGGCAAAGCAGGGCGACAGCCCGTATGCGGCGGGGATGGTGAATGCGGTGTTGCGGAAGCTGGCGCTGGAGCCGAAGGCAACCGCCGATGCCGAAAGCGCGTTTCCCGAGTGGATGCTGGCGCGCTGGGTAGCGCAGTACGGCCGAGAGACCACGGCAAAGATCTGCGCCGCCGCCCAGGAGCCGCCTCCGACCACGTTGCGGCTGCTGCATCCGGAAGCTGAAGCATCGCTCACGCGCGACGCTGTTGTGCTTGCGCCGGGCGAATTTCTGGAGCGCGCACGCCGGCTCGTCTCGGGTGACCTGTGGGCGTCGAATGCGCTGCGCAGCGGGTGGGTGCGGGTGCAGGATGAGGGCTCGCAGCTGGTCGCCGAGCTGGCTGCGCCTGGGGACAGCGCTGACATTCTCGACACCTGCGCCGCGCCCGGCGGCAAGACGGCGATTCTACTCGAACGCAACCCCGCCGCGAAGATCACCGCCATGGATGTGAGCGCAAAGCGGCTCGCCGTGATGAAGACGCTGCTGCCGGTCTCAGAGCACCTCGAATATCGCACCGGCGACGCCGCGCTGCTCCCGGACGGCGCGTGGGACTCGATCCTGTGCGATGTGCCCTGCAGCGGTACGGGCACCCTGGGGCGCAACCCGGAGATCCGGCACACGCTCAAGCCGGATGAACTCGAGCGGCAGCAGCTGCGGCAGGTTGCGATCCTCACCGCGGGGCTGAGAGCGCTGAAGCCGGGTGGACGGCTGGTCTACTCGACCTGCTCGCTCGAACGGGAGGAGAATGAGTCTGTAGTCGAGGCGGCATTACGCCACAGCGACGCTTACGATCTGCAGCCCATGGTGGGCGAGCTGGACCGGCT
>CAXUND010000161.1:1359-3899 GCA_964252445.1 uncultured Acidobacteriaceae bacterium
ACTTTCAGCCCGGCGCGCGTCAACTCCGCGGTCGCGCTCGCGAGCGGCCGGCCGGAGTAGTCAGGCATGAGAAAGGCCGCGTCTTCCGCCTGCCTCCGATCGGGATCAGCAACCAGGATACTGACGGAGGGTCGTTCCACGCCGGCAGCATTGGGCATGGGGTTCTGTGCAATGACGGTGCCGGGCGGAACCAGCGCGTCGGGCATGTGCGCGATCGAGCCGAGCTCCAGGCCCAGGCGGCGAATGGTGAACGACGCAGTACGCTCTGACTGTCCAAGCACGTTGGGGATGGATACCCGTTGCGGCCCGAGGCTGCTGGTGACGCGGATGTCCCAGTCGCGGCGTACGATGCTACCCGGAGCGGGCGATTGCGAGAGCACATCGCCGACGGGAAGCTCGGTCGAATAGAGGCGGCTGTCGACAGTAAGATTGCAGCCGAGCGTGGCGGCCCGCCGCGTCGCCTCGGCGACCGACAGGCCGCGCAGGTCGGGAATCTTTACTTCTGCCCCGTGGATGGCGAAGTGCATGGTGATGACCGCTGAGACGGTCGCGATCAGGGTCAGCAGCATCGCGACCAGCACGAAGCGGAAGAAGCCGGTCACCCCTGGTCGTTCTCCTCTGCGTCAACGTAGACGATGATGGGTTTGATCTCGACTGCCTTCTCGAGCATCTTCGACACCGAGCAGTACTTGTTCTTCGAAAGTGAGACGGCGTCTTCCATGGCCTTGCGGCTCACCTTACCGCCGACGGTGTAGACCAGCGTGATGCTGGTGAAGACGCGCGGAGGGTCGGCAGCCTGGTCCGCGTGCGCGCTCACGACCAGCGACTCAAACGGCTCGCGCTTCTTGGTCAGAATGCTGATGACGTCGACTGCAGTGCAGCCGCAGAGCGCGGTGAGCACGGCTTCCATGGGTGAGGGACCCTTCAGGTGGGCTGAGTCGGTGTCAAAAAGGATGGCGTGGCCGCTCTCGGTGCGGCCTTCAAACTGGGTCCCGTTCTTCCATTCGGCGCTCGCGATCATGAGGGGCTGGTGCTCCTGGAAGCTAGTGGTGATGATTGTCGGTGGCCGGCTCGGGATGGATGAGGACGCGCGAGACCTCGGGGCAATCTGCCTTGAAGCGGGCTTCAAGCGCGGTGATCACCTCGTGCACCCGCTCCATGGCCAGTTCGTCCGGCAGCGTGCAGTGGCAGGAGAGCAGCAGCCGCTCGCTGATCCTGCCGATCACGATCTCATGCACGTCGACGATCTCGGGCAGCGTGGTTGCGGCCTTGCGCAAGTGGTCCTCAAGCGCTCGGTCCTGGGCGAGCGAGACGTTCTGCTCGATGGTGGCGGGCTGGCTCTCGATGTGGGTCAGGACTGACTGCACCTGGGGCAGCTGCTCGCGGATCTCATCCTCGATGCGCCGCACGAACTCATGCGCTTCGCGCAGGGCGAGGCGCTCGTCGACCTCAATGTGCTGCTCGATGCGCAGCTTGTTGTCGGCTGTCTGCACCGAGACATCGTGGAGAACGACGTTATTGCGTGAAGCTACGGCGCGGACGCGATCGAAGATGCTTTCGGCATCCGTCTGGCGCGGCACGGTGCGGATGACCACATCTGCCTTGGGCAGCACACGCTGGACCGCGGCGGTGGCTTCATCGACCAGTTGCTCGGTGCGCTGAAAGGTGAGCTGGCGTGAAAGGGAGAGCGTCAGGTCCGCAAAGTAGGCGGCGCCGGCCCGGCGCATACGGGCCTGGTCGATCGAGAGTACCCCGTCTACATGCGCGAGCTCGGCGAGCACCTGGCGATGGGTCTCAGCTGGGACTGAATCGAGCAGCGCGCTGATGGTGCGCAACCCGAGCTTCCAGCAAAAGTGCAGGATCATCGCCGAGACGATCAGTGCGGTGACCGAGTCTGCATAGCGCAGCCAGTGGATGCTCAAGACGGAGCCGAGCCAGGCCAGCGTTAAGCCGACAAAGACGGCGGCGCTGGCCCACACGTCGGAGGCAAAATGCAGTGCATCGGCCTCAAGCGCATCGCTGTGGGTGCGCAGCGCCACCGCCTTCAGCCGGCGTGATCGCCAAAGGTCCACAGCCATTGAGACCACGAGCACAGCCAGCGGCCAGAAGGAGTGGCGCACGGCGATATGGTGCACGAAGATCCGGCGGATAGCCTCGTAGCTGATCCACACGCAGGAGACCAGCATGAGGAAGCTCTCAAAGAACGCGGCAAGATTTTCGACTTTGGCGTGGCCGTAGGTGTGCTCTTCGTCCGCCGGTCTGTCAGAGACGCGGACGGAAAAGTAGGTGATGGCGGCGCCGGTAAGATCGAGTCCGGAGTGGGCGGCGTCGGAGAGCATGCCGAGCGAGCCTGAGAGCAGTCCGGCGGCGAGCTTGAGCAGCGTCATGCAGAACGCGGCGGCGGCGGAGGCGAGCGCTACCGAGGATTTTTGCGCGCTGGTCTGCTGCGCTGCCGGCGAGGAGCGTGCAGGGGCGACTTCGGCGCTCACGGCCGGGCTCATGCCTTTCAGCTTACAACCTTGCCCGCGGGCAGAGATGGG
>CAXUND010000162.1:0-3869 GCA_964252445.1 uncultured Acidobacteriaceae bacterium
GGAATCACTGAGCTTACCGTGTTCGGTAAGTACATCAAGCCTGCGAACCCGTAGTCAATAGCGGATGGGCAATGGGGCTGTGAGGACGTGGGAAGCGTTGTTTGCTTTCCACATCTTCATAGCCCTTGCGAATTCCTCCGGCGTTCGATAGGCCAGCGCGCTATGCGGACGCACCTGGTTGTAATCGAGCCTCCAGCTTTCAAGGGTTTCGCGCGCGTCGTCGAGGGTGAGGAACCAGTGTTCGTTCAGACATTCCTCGCGGAACTTGCCGTGAAAGCTCTCGATATAGCCGTTCTCCATCGGCCTGCCGGGAGTGATGAAGTGCAGCCGCACTTGATTTTCGTAAGCCCATTGATCAAGCACTTTCGAGGTGAACTCCGCGCCGTTGTCAACGATGATCTGCTGGGGTAAGCCTCGCTCTACGCGCAGCTGCTCCAACACGCGGATCACGCGCAGAGCAGGCAGCGAAGTATCCACCTCGATGGCCAGTATCTCGCGCGTAAAAGCATCCTCTATCGACAGGGTGCGCAGCTTGCGTCCCCACGCCAGAGCATCGTGAAGAAAATCCATCGTCCAGACTTCGTTTGCGCTCACCGGCGTTGCCACTGGCACGATGGGGCACACGTCTCTTTTCGAACGCTCGTGATGGCACGAACCTTCTTTGAACATGAGCCGGTGATCACCCCGGAGCGCTATGCGAAACACGTACAGACGCTCGTAAACAGGGTCGGCTACATGCAAGGTATGTTTCAAAATGGCAAACCACGAGAACACGTTCTTGAAGGCATCAAAGCGCAGCACAGACCCGCGAGCTGTTGGGCGGAACAAAGCGCCAGGCAAAAGCAGATTCCGCAAACGGGCCTGACAAACATAAGCGACCGGCAGTTCTAGTCAGCACATGCTCTTGGGAGCTCTTCCCATCAAGTAGTCCAGCGCGGCGATAGGTCCTCAGCACCAGTTTGGTTCTTGCACACTTTCGGTGCAAGTAAAGATCAGCAGGCGCATGAAGCCAGGTAGTACGCGCGCCTTGAGAAGCTGGAAGCCGGCTCGCCCATACATCTGGCGCTTGATGATCTTCAGCCGGTTAACATGTCCTTCCACGGGACCGTTGCTCCATATAGCGGTAATCGCTAGTTGAACGGCGCTGAGATCTCGACGCATTGTTTTCGCGAACTGGGCCAAACTGGTGAAGCCGGAACTGACAGAATGATCAATCCATGGGTTCAGCAAGCGTGCGCTGCGCCAGCGAAGCATGGAGCGGAAGCGCGCCACAAAGCTCCGCAGAATGCATGCCGCGGGCAGAAGCGGAGGAATGCGCCGAGAGTCTTCTCCTGTTCTCAAGAGAGGCTCTTTGTCGGGGTCGAGAGCAGGGCAGCTACACGACTGCTCGAGTAGTGCGCCCGCGCGACTGTGGCATTACCGGGCAGATCCTTCTTTGTGCGGCGCTCTGGAAAGGCGCCCGCCTTGGTCCATCGTGAGATCGTTTCTGGGTCTATGCCGATCACGCGGTGAGTTCAGCGGCAGGACCAAACGCAGAAAGAGCTGGATTTAGTGAGAGTGAGAGTGAGAGTGGCCACCGGGGCCGTGATGATGGTGGGCATGCTCCATCTGCACTTCTTCCATAACGCATCCGTGGGCCGCCGCGCACTCGGCGTGCTCAAACTGGATAGTGGTATGGGAGATGCGGAAGCGGGTCTTGAGCGACGCGCGGATGGCGTCGAGGATCTGGTTGCTCTCGGACGGCGGCAGGTCGGCGATGCGGACGTGGGTCGCGAGCGCGTGGGTCTGCGAGCCGAGACTCCAGACATGCAGGTCATGCACGTCCTCAACGCCGTCGATGAGGGTCAGCGACGAGCGAATTTCGGCGAGCGAGATGCCCCACGGCGTGCCCTCGAGCAGGATGTTGAGCGTCTCGCGGACGATGGAGACTGACGACCATAGGATCATGGCAGCGATGCCGAGCGAGAGCGCCGGATCGATCCAGGTAAGCCCGGTAAAGTAGATCGCGGCGCCGCCGAGGATGACGGCCGCGGTTGAGAGCGTGTCCCCGAGCATGTGGACGAAGACCGACCGCATGTTCACGTCGCCGCTCAACTTCCACAGAAAGCCTGCGATGACGCCGTTCATAATCACACCGCACGCTGCCACCCACATCATGGGGCCGGTGCGGACGGCGGCGGGATGGGCTAAGCGACCGACCGCCTCGACGGCGATCCAGACAGAAAGGACCATCAGAGTGATCGCATTGAGAAAGGCGGCCAGCACGCCGGCACGCTGGTAGCCGAAGGTCTTCTGGTCGTCCGCCGGACGCGCCTGGAAGTAGACGGCGACAAAGGAAAGCAACAAAGCGCCGGCGTCGGATACATTGTGCCCGGCCTCGGAGATAAGAGCGAGCGAGTGGGCGCGCAGCCCGGCGAAGAATGTCAGAAGCACATAGGCGAGTGTCGCCACAACCGAAAACTGCAGCACCCGGCCCGTCTTCCCTGTAGGCGACCCATGCGTATGCATACTGATCAAGTCTATTAGGCCGGGTAGCCCTGCGTACAGGGCACGGCGGGATGGTAGGCCATTGAGAACGAGCGCTTACCCCACCGCCTCGAGCTGGCGCAGGCGGCGCACCTTTTCCTCTGCCGGCAGAAAGCTCGCCTCAAAGGAATTGGCGGCAAGTTCGCGCAGGTGTTCCCGCGTGAACTCGTACTGCCGCGCCGCCAGCTGGTACTCGCCCAGCAGATCGGAGCCGAACATCTCCGGATCGTCCGAATTAAGGGTGACCATCAATCCGCGGTCGAAGTAGGACCGCACCGGGTGCTCGGCGGGCGACGGGCAGCAGGCCGTACGCAGGTTCGAGCTGATGCAGATCTCGAGCGGGATCTGGCGCTCGGCAAGGATGGTCACGAGCTCGGGATCCTCGATCGCGGAAAGCGCATGGCCAATACGCTCCGCACCGATGTTGATCGCAGCCCATATGCTTCCCGGGCCGATGGTCTCGCCCGCGTGTGCGGTTAAGCGCAGCCCGGCCTCGCGCGCCTCTGCGTAAAGCTCGCGGAAGGGCTCAGCACCGGTGTGGCGCTCGTCGCCGCCGATACCGATCCCGATGATGCTGGGGTACTGAGATTTCAGGCGGGCGGCGGCGGCAAAAACCGGCGCGGCGGCCTCGACGCCGAAGTTGCGAACGGCGTCGAATATCCAGTAGCAGGTGATGCCGAACTCCTCCTGCGCGCGCAAGCGGCCCTGCTCCATACCTTCAAACAGCGGCTCGAACGGACTGCGCCCGGGATTGCGGGCCCAGTAGTGGACCACCCCGACCGAGATGTAGACCTCGGCGTGGACGACGCCCTGGCGATGAAGGTGGGCAAGCATTCGGTAAGTCGCAAGCTCCCAGTCCGCGGGCGTGCGAAGCAGCTCGGTGACGGCCTTGAAGGCCAGCAGAAAGCCGGTAAAGTCGGTGTACTGGTACAACGCGCGGGCCTGGTCGAGCGTCAGCGGCGCGCCATTAAGCGGGTGCCGCTCGCTCAGCTCGACCAGCGTGGCTGGGGTCAGCGTGCCTTCCAGGTGAAGGTGCAGCTCGGCCTTTGGGAGCCGCCGGAGAAACGCAGTCGGATCAGGGGGCATTCGCTCTAGGGTACAGCGAGTGCTACTGCGGCATGGCCTTGTAGTACTGCTGCAGCGTCTCGAAAGCCTTCTTTTTCTCGCCCTTGTCAGAGATGAGGCCCTTGCGGTTGTACTCGTCCTGGATACCCGGCAGCTGCCGAACGGGTGAGCGGAAGTCAGTAAGCACCCAGGGCGTGATCCCGCGCAGAAAAGAAATGTTCGCAAACATCTTGAACTGCTGGGTGTAGATCTCGGCCTCTTTCTCTTCCGCGAGTCGG
>CAXUND010000163.1:0-3585 GCA_964252445.1 uncultured Acidobacteriaceae bacterium
GTGTAGATCTCCACTGTCGCGCCTTCCAGCACCTTGATTTCCGTCAGCACGCCCGCGCCCGGGGAGGGAATCTCTGCGTCTACCTTGTCGGTCGAAATTTCAAATAGCGGCTCATCCCGCTGGACCGGGTCCCCCGGCTTCTTGAGCCACTTCGTGATCGTGCCCTCAAAAATTGATTCGCCCATCTGGGGCATGACTACGTCAGTCGGCATGAAGGTACCCTTTCCACTCTTCCATCCTTCGCTCGGCACAAAGCGCTCTGAGCTTGGGCCTGCTCGGAAGCTCCAGTGTACGGCATTCGCGTAACCCTTTTCGATCAGCTCCCCAGCGGCGCGGCGTCGGCTGTCAGCGCCTCGAGGGAGTCAACCCACAGCATCTGGCAATCAAAAACCCGTCCAAACTGCCGCGCCACAAGGTTGCTCGCCTGCTGAACGGTGAGCGAGCCGTCCCCCTCATCCGCCAGGTTGGTTACCCCACGATCGGCGATCCCGCACGGCACGATCAGGTTAAAATCCCGCAGGTCTACTGAGACATTCAAGGCGAAGCCATGGGACGTAATACCACGCGAAACATGCACACCGATGGCAGCGATCTTCTTCTCGTAGACGGCTCGGCGGGCGGAGCCGCCTGCGATTGTCCAGACTCCAGTGCGTCCGGCAATCCGCTGCGCCGGCACCCCGCAGTCTCCGCAAGTGCGGATGAGCACTTCTTCAAGCCGCCGTACATACTCGAGCAGGCTCAATCTGGGCTCAAAGCTGCGGAGATTGAAAATCGGATAGCCGACCAGCTGTCCCGGCCCGTGATATGTGACGTCGCCGCCGCGATTGGTTTCGTGGACAGTGACGCCGCGGCGGACAAGCTCTTCGTTCGTCGCCAGGATGTTCTCGCGGTGCGCGTTGCGGCCCAGCGTCAGCACCGGAGGGTGCTCCAGCAGAAGCAGCGTGTTGCCGGTTCGCCCCTCGTGGACGAGTTCTACCAGCCGCTGTTGCACGGCCAAGCCGTTCGTGTACCCGGTCCGGCCTAGATGTAACAGCTGCAGAATCATACTCGGCGCGTCACGCGTTGATTGCCATGCCCTCGACCGCTCCGAAGCCGTCCAGCATCGCCTCGGCCAGCGTTGGATGCGCGTGAATAGTGAACATCAACTCCTCGAGTGTGGCCTCAAGCTCCAGAGCCACCACTGCTTCGGCCACCAGCTCGGTTGCCGACGGCCCTATGATGTGTACGCCCAGCAGTTCGCCGTACTTCTGGTCAACGACCACCTTCACGAACCCGTCGTGGGATCCAACGATCGAGGCTTTCGAGTTACCCGCGAACGGAAACTTGCCCACCTTGATCTCGTGGCCCTTGTCGCGAGCCTGCGCCTCGGTCATCCCCACGCTGCCGATCTGCGGCTCGGTGTAGGTACAGCCAGGGATGCGCCCGCGCTTGATCGGCTTTGCGTATTTGCCGGCAATCCGGGCGGCGATCACCATCCCGGCCATCGCTCCGACGTGCGCCAGTTGCGGCAGCCCGGCGACGATGTCGCCAATCGCAAACACCCCGGGCTCGGTGGTCTCCATCCACTCGTTGGTGGGCACAAAGCCCTTCTCGAGCTGAATGTTGATCTTGTCGAGGCCAACATTGTCCGTCCGCGGCGCACGGCCCACCGCCACCAGCACCTTCTCCGCTTCCTTCACAATCTGCTTACCATCCGACGAGGTAAAGGTCACCTTCACGCCGCCGTCGATCTTCTCGACCTTCTCGACCTTCGCGCCCACCTGGATGTCGATGCCGCGCTTGCGGAAGAGCCGCGCCAGCTCTTTCGATACTTCCTCATCCTCCGCCGGTACCAGCCGCGGCAGGTATTCAACGATGGTGATCTCCGCACCAAAGCTGCGGAAGATCGAGCCAAACTCGACGCCCACTGCGCCCGCGCCAATCACGACCATCGACTTTGGGACCTGGTTGATTCCCAGTATCTCCATGTTGGTCAGGATGCGCGTGTCCGGCTCAAGCCCGGGCAGCATGCGCGCGTCCGATCCGGTGGCGAGCACCAAGTTCTTCGCCTTGACGTAGTTGTGCTCGCCCGCCGCGCCGCCGCCGCCCTCGGTGTAGACCTCGACCGTGTGGATGCCGTCCTTCGCGGGCCCAGTCACCCGCCCGTAGCCCTCGAAGGTTGAGATCTTGTTCTTCCGCATCAGGAAGTCGAGCCCCTTCACGTGCTTCGCGATGATGCCGTTCTTCCGCCTCAGCACCTCGGGCCAGTTGATGGACACTTCGCCTACGCCCTCGATGCCATACTCCTTGGCATGCTTGATGTGGTCATAAATCTCGGCATTAAACAGCATCGACTTGGTCGGAATGCACCCCCAGTGCAGGCACGTCCCACCCAGCTTGTCGTCCTTTTCAATCAGCGCGACCTTCAGCCCATACTGCCCGCAACGAATCGCCGCCGTATACCCCGCCGGCCCGCCGCCAATAATCGCCACATCAAAAATCGTCTCTGCCAAAGCAAAACTCCGTTCCGTTATCCCCGCCGCTTAAGTCGAATGGCCAACACGCCCATCCCTCCATTCTAAGCGACTGAGTCCCGCAACGTTTGCCTGTGAGCGATACTGTGTTCGAGTCGGGAACGAGTGTCGCTGATGATCGATATGTACCGGGTACCTACGCTGCTCGCGCTGCTTCTATGGTCTTCCACTGCAGCCCTCCGGGCAGCGCGCTCCGGAGAAAAGCCGATCTGGTCAAAGCAGGCTACCGCGCTCGACCTGAGCTGCGGGAAGCACCCGCTTCCGATCGCTTCGCCAGACAAAAAGCACTTGGTTGAAGTCCTTTGCCAGCTGCAACAGGGCGTCGATCCAACCTATACACTCCTGGTCAAAACAGGCGAACGCGAAGTGTATCGAGAGGCTTTGGAAGACGGCGCGCATGAGATCCTGTGGGCGCCGAACTCCAGAGCGTTCTTCATGAATGGCGGCACCAGCGCCTACGCAGGTTTCTTCGTTACCGTGTACCAACTCGCTCCCGACGGTAAGTTCCAACGGTTCGGTGTCACTCGATCCGCCCAACTGGACATGGTGGCGACATTCCCTCCCTGCAAAGCCTTCAACCGAGATGCAACCGATTGCGCACGAATTGCACGTGACCCGCAATTCAACATGTCAGGAATCGCATGGACCAGGGACTCTGCCGCTGTCCAGGTCTTTGCAGAAGTACCCTGTAGCAGCACCTACGGCGGAATCATGTGCCAGGTACTCGGATACGAACTAAGCGTGCCCAGCGGACGCATTCTGAAACGACTAAGCGCACGCAGCACGGCATCCCGCTGGCGCAATTCATTCGCCTGGAAGGTTCGCATACCCGAGCCGGCTGCCTACGGCCCTGCACAGGTAACGCGATAACTGAAGTCCGTATTCAGAACGCCCGTAGCCCGGCACAATGAGGGATACTAGACCAGGGTGTTCCTATGAGCGCGCTCCCCCAGCACGATCCAATCTCGCCGACTCTGATCCCTGTCGAAGAGTACCTCCGCAGCAGCTACCAGCCCGACCGTGACTACATCGACGGAGAGCTGAAGGAGAGAAACTTGGGCGAGTTCGACCA
>CAXUND010000164.1:0-1687 GCA_964252445.1 uncultured Acidobacteriaceae bacterium
CTAAAGAGTACGAGCAGAGCGGAGGCGCAGAGGAAAGTGCCAAGCGGGAGGCGCAGGGTCTGCCAGCTTGCCGGATCGTGCTCCGATTGCTGAGTCCGCAGGCGTTCCCGATCTTTACTCAGGCGGCTGCGCAGACCAAGAGCGGCGAGGCCGGTGATGGAGGCGGCCAGCGCCGCGAGGGTGAAGGTGAGCAGGGTGGG
Organism: uncultured Acidobacteriaceae bacterium; assembly: GCA_964252445.1. Classification (GTDB taxonomy): domain Bacteria; phylum Acidobacteriota; class Terriglobia; order Terriglobales; family Acidobacteriaceae; genus EB88. The sequence goes on from CAXUND010000164.1 coordinate 201, forward strand.
CAGCGCACCGAGCCAGGCGGCGATCATGGCCAGCAGCTTGACGTCGCCGAGGCCGAGGCCGGGCCGGCGGCGGACCAGCCAGTAGGCCCAGCGGATCGCCAGCATCAGCAACGCCCCGGCAGTTGAGGTCAGCAGGGCGTCGCCTGCGCCGGTGAGACGGTGCACAAGAGGCGGGGCCGCAACCAATGTGGCGTGGACGATGCCGAGCGCGATTCCGCTCAGCGTGAAGGCATCGGGGAGCATCATCGTCTCGAGGTCCATCATCAGCAGTCCTAGCGCGAGAAAGCAGAAGACCGCGGCACTCACCCCGTCGGCCGACAGGCCGAAGGTCAGCAAAGAGAGGACGAAGAGCAGGGCAGTCGAGAGCTCGACCGCGGGGTAGCGCAGCGAGATGCGCTCGCCGCAGGCGCGGCAGCGTCCCCTCAGGATCAGCCAGCTGAGCAGGGGGATGTTGTCGGCAGGGCGGATAGGTGCGCGGCATCGGGGACAGTGCGATCCGGGCCAGACCACCGACTGGTGAAGCGGGAGCCGCGCGATGCACACGTTGAGGAAGCTGCCCAAGAGCAGCCCCGCCAGAGCAGCGCCGGCCACATAGATCGGGTCCTGGGCTGTTCCAATGTGGGGCGAAAAGGGCGCCATGTGGTTTGCAGTATAGGGCATCATTTCGGAGCATCCACCGCGCTTTCAGATAGAGTGGAGAGCATGACGGCAGGCGCGGCGTTTGAGGAAGCGGTAGCCATCATGGAGCGGCTGCGTGGTCCGGGCGGGTGCCCCTGGGACTGCGAGCAGAGCTTTGCCTCCATTCGCAAATACACACTGGAAGAGACGTACGAGGTGCTGGACGCGATCGAGCGGCAGGACTGGCCCAACCTGCGCGAGGAGCTCGGCGACCTGTTGCTGCAGGTGCTGTTTTATGCAGAGATAGCGCGCGGGGAGGGCTACTTCACGATTGAGGAAGTGATTCGAGACCTGAACCGGAAGCTGGTGCGGCGTCACCCGCATGTCTTCGGTTTGGAGGCCTCGATGGAAGCCGGTAACCGCGCCCAGGATCTCGCCATTGATGGTCTGGGGGCAGACACGGTGGTGGATAACTGGTCTGCTATTAAGAGAATGGAAGCAGAACCAGATGTGACCCTTGAGGGACAGCTTGAGGGGGTGCCGCGTGCGCTGCCGGCCCTGCTTGAAGCAAAGAAACTTGGTTCCGCCGCTGCCCGATGCGGTTTTGACTGGGCCGACAGCCGCGGCCTGATAGACAAGCTCTATGAGGAGATCGCCGAGGTCGAAGCAGAGCTGGCACGGCCTGACACGGAGGAAAAGCTCGCCGAGGAAGTTGGGGACCTGCTCTTCACCGTCGCAAACCTGGCGCGTAAGCTCAAGCTCGACCCTGAGATCGCCCTGCACGATGCCAACGCGAAGTTCCGCCGGCGCTTCGCCGTAATGGAAGCTTCTGCGGATCGCAAGCTGGAGGAGCTTGCGCCTGAACAGTT
>CAXUND010000164.1:1787-3423 GCA_964252445.1 uncultured Acidobacteriaceae bacterium
GGTACACGCCGAACTGCTACGGCGTGTCTTCGTCGCGCCTGCAGGCGGGTCTGCCGACCGATCGGCTGCACGCTGAGTGGCGGCTGGCATCGCGCTGGGTGTCGGAGTTAGCAGACGCGCGATCGGTTGCGAAGCTCGAGACGGTGGAGACCATCTCCGTGCCGCAAGCCGCCTCAGAGTGGAAGCAGCAGCCGGACGCAGCATGGAAGCTGGCAAAGCTCCAGACCGACATCCGCGAGCGCTTTCTGCGCGCTTTCGCGGGCGGGATGGCGGTCTTTGATTTCGTGCGCGATGATCTGGGCAACGGAACCTACAGATTGACCGAAGCGCGCCGGCTGGCGCCGTACCTTGAACAGACTGATCACCGGAGGCCGTTGTGAAGATAGACGCCATCCTGCTCCGCGAAATCCAGATGCCGCTGGTAAAGCCCTTCGAGACCAGCTTCGGTGTGACCCGTGCCCGGCGAATCATGCTGGTGGAAGTGAAGGCGGAGGGTTACACCGGCTGGGGAGAGTGCGTGGCCGGCGAACATCCCTGGTACAGCGAAGAGTCGATTGACACCGCCTGGCTGGTGGGCGCCCAGGAACTGGGCCCGCTGCTGGCTGCGTCGGAGCCGGAACACGGCGGCAAGTGCCCCGGCATTTTCGGGCGGGTGCGAGGCAACCGCATGGCCAAGGCCGCGTTTGAGAACGCCGTCTGGGACCTGGACGCGCAGCTGCAGAATGTGTCGCTGGCTTCACTGCTCGGTGGTACGCGCAAGACCATTCCCTGCGGCGTCTCCCTCGGCATCCAGCCTGCGATTGAGCAGTTGCTGGCGGAGGTTGAGGGAGCCCTCGCCGACGGCTATCAGAGGATCAAGCTCAAGTGCCGGCGCGGCTGGGACCTTAAGGTGTTTGAGGCCGTGCGGGAGCGCTGGCCCGACATACAGCTGAGCTGCGATGCCAACTCCGCCTACCGGATGCGCGATACCAGCCACCTGGCGGAGTTCGACCACTTCAACATGGTGATGATCGAGCAGCCGCTGTGGGCCGACGATTTCTACTATCACTCGATGCTGCAGAAGCAGATCGACACGCCGATCTGCCTGGACGAGCCGATCCGCAACCGCCGCGACGCGCTGGCCGCGATCGAGATGGGTTCGTGCCGCATCATCAACATCAAGAACGGCCGTGTCGGCGGCTTCTCCGAGGCCATTGCTGTCCACAACGCGGCTCTCGAGCGCGGCATCCCGGTCTGGTGTGGCGGCATGCTCGAGACCGGCATCGGCCGCTCGCACAATATCGCGCTTGCGTCACTGGCAAACTTCTCGCTGCCCGGGGATGTCTCGGCGTCCGCACGGTACTGGAAGGACGACATTGTTGAGCCCGGCGTGGTGGTCTCGGCAGAGGGTGAAATTACTGTGCCGACGGCGCCGGGACGTGGGTATGCAGTGCGTACGGATCTGATCGAGCGGCTGACGGTGCGTCGGCATGAAGTGCCGACGCTGGCGTTGGCTTAGGTGCTCCCTGGCAGCGCATCAGGTGATCTCTTATTGCGTGATGTACAACAGGCCGGAGAACGGCGCGGCAGCAACATCCAACAGCTTCCGACGAGCCGATTGGTGGGAACATCCGACGTCAATAAGTGCATTGGCGAT
>CAXUND010000165.1:0-3416 GCA_964252445.1 uncultured Acidobacteriaceae bacterium
CGACAAAGGTGATGTTGTTCGAGCCGATCAGGTTCGAGGAAACCGCGCTGACGACAACCGCGGTATCGCCCACTACTTTCAGGTGGAGGATCGGGTTCTTCAGCCGGCTCTGAACCCACAGAGTTCCGTCCGCAGCAGCAGCCAGCGCCACGTTGGTCTCCGATGCGCTGGTGCCCGGAAGATGGATCATCTGCCAGCCCTCGTCCCTCAGGCGGTATAAGCCCTGAGAGGTCGAAAACCAGAGAGTTCCATCCGGCGCTTCGCTCATCGCTGACGCCATGGTGACCGGGACGTTCTCCACGTGGTGCGGGACCTTCCAGCCGTCTCCGGGATCGAGGTGGTCGATACCCTTTCGTGAGGCGACCCATACCCTCTGGCGACGATCGACAAGAAGCTGGAGGATGCGTCCGAACTCGCCTACCGCGCGCACGGTGTTGCGCCGCGGATCAAGCTCCCGCAGACGACCCACTGCATCGCCGCTCCACACCCGCCCCTGCGCGTCCACCACGGTTGACCGCACCCGCATGTATCCGCTGGACTCGGGCTGAGCGATGACTCGGCCGCTCTTCGGCGTAAGCCGGTCGAGCCCTCGCTCTGTTCCCACCCACAGGTCGCCAGTTTCGCTCCGGGCGATATTCCAGACCGTCTCGCTGCTCAAACCCTCGCTCGGTGTCCAACTCTCCCACTCTCCGTAGCCGCGCCAGTGAGCGATCCCGTGTCCTGAAGGAGCGAGCCAAAGCAGTCCCGAGCGATCAAAGAAAAGGGCTTCGATCTCGTCTCGCGGCAGACCTCGGCTGGAGTTGAGAATGCGCCACTCCCCATGATCCTCGCGGGCGATCCCCTTGGAAATGTTCACCAGCATTCGGCCTTCAGGATCCTCAACCAGGCTCGGCATCTGGACGTTCAAATACAGCTGACCGGGCAGCGGCTGCACGGTGGTAAAACGCGCCGCTCCCGGCGACAGCGTCGAGAGCGCGTGATCTCCCCGCGCCCACAGAGCCCCTATCCTGCTGGTCAGCAGGCAGTTCCAGCGATCGCGCGGCACTCCGTCCCGCTCGCCCCACACGCGGACCCTATCGAGGCCCGGACTCAACTCGCAGAGGCTCCTGCCGCATCCAGCCCACACCTGGCCGCGCATGTCGGTAGTCAGCGCGGTAACTTGCCGCAGCTCGGGATGCTGCTCCACCATGTTGCTCGGAAGGGCGGGGCGCATCTGCCAATTCTTGCCGCCATCTCGGGTTGCGAACTCAAGCAGGCTTCCGCCCTTGGCAACCAGCAGCGAGTCAGGGCGGCCCGGGCTGGAGGCAAGCGCGATGTTGGCTTCGACGATGCGGTGATAATTCAGGCCGCGAACGGCATGAACGCCTGACGCATCCTGGTAGGCAAAGCCGCCATCTCCCACCACCCACATGCGTCCGGCGGCGTCAATGTACATCGCCGTGATCAGCGTGATTCCGGTCGCATCGAAGGCTGGCTGGCGTTCAAAGCGCACACCATTGGCCTTGAAGACCCCATTCTGGGTTCCCAGCCATACTACGCCCGCGGCGTCCTGGACCATGACCGTGACGTTCAGGTTGGTGAGCCCTGCTTCGATGCCGTAGCTTGAAAACGTCTGGCGCTGCGCCCGCGCAGGCCCCGACGCGTTCATGAGGATGCAGAGCAGTAACCCAAACAGGAGGGAAGCGATGCGACGTGCTCGGAGATGGCGTTCGACGTTGGTGAAGCCGACCCTCACTGCACCTGCCGTCCCACGAACCATGTCATGCGCCTCGCGCCTCTGTGTGCGCGCTGTAGATAAGTTTTCTGTCGGCTCCATGCCTGGCGCGGCCCCGTGCCATGCACCCGCAGCTGATTCGCTGATGTTCGCTTCCCCAATTATCGGTACTCGCCTGAGGCAGCTAAAGTTACCGAAGTTTGAGCCGAGAAAGGCTCGCTACTCGCCCAGCAGCAGCCGCCGGATAGAGAAAGCACGGCCGGTCGCCGGGTCGCACTCGATCAGCGTCGCCGCCATGCGCGGGTCGCCCTTAGCTGCCTCAAACTTGCCCGGCATCCCGGTCAGGAAGCGGTGCAGGACCAGCTCCTTCTCCATGCCGATCACGCTGTCATACGGCCCGCTCATCCCCACATCGGTCTGGTACGCCGTACCACCCGGCAGTACCCGGTCGTCCGCGGTCGGCACGTGGGTGTGGGTGCCCAGCACCGCGGTCACCCGCCCGTCGAGATACCAGCCGAGCGCCGCCTTCTCGCTCGTCGCCTCGGCGTGGAAGTCGACCAGCACCACCGGCGCGGTGATCTGCTTGAGCACCGCATCCATGGTGCGAAACGGATCCTCATTAGCCGCCATGAACACGCGCCCCTGCAGGTTGACGATCGCATAGCGCTCGCCCGAGGCCAGCGCTCCCTGGTAAAAACCGTAGCCGGGCGTGCCGGCCACATAGTTGGCGGGGCGAAGCAAGCGTCGCGGCCGCTCATGGCTGCCTGCGTCCACGGACTGCATGTAGTCGATGATCTCGCGCTTGTCCCAGACGTGATTGCCGGTGGTCAGAACATGCGCGCCCAGGTTGAACAGCTCCTCGGCAATCTGCGGCGTCACCCCGAAGCCGCCGGCTGAGTTCTCGACGTTGATCACCACCAGGTCGACCGCGTTCTGCTCGATCACATGCCCAAGATGCGCCCGCACGATCCGGCGCCCCGCGCTGCCGAAAACATCACCCACAAACAGAATCTGCAACAGGAACAGTTCCCTTCTTCTGACTCGGGCCACGGACCAATCTACCTACGACGCTAGCACGGCTCCCGTCCGTGCGCGGTGAAGCGCCGGTGCGCTCTCTGGGCCGCTCCATGCGCTTCAGTAGAGGCTGAAAGACGGTTCGGGTTTGACAAACCCTGTGGTAGCGTTCCTTTATGGCCGCCAACACCCGATTCGCAACAGGAGTGCACGCGCTGGTCCTGCTCGCGCTCGAACCGGACACGCTGCAGACCTCAGACGCCGTCGCCAAACGCCTGAACACCAATCCGGTCGTAATCCGGAGAGTCTTCTCACTGCTGCAGCAGGCGGAGCTGGTGCGCAGCCACAAAGGCCCCAGCGGCGGCTCTCGCCTGGGCCGTTCGGCCAAGGAGATCAGCCTCGGCGACATCTATCGCGCGCTTGAGCCGACGGCGATCTTCCACGCCGCAGCCGTAGCCGGGCCCACGGCAACCAAGGTCACCGCCGAGCTCGACAAAGTAGTCCGCAAAGCCGAAGCCGCGATGATCGCCGAGCTCGAGCAAACGTCGCTGAACCACGTGGCCAAGAAGTTCGCGCGCGGGGCTGTGAAGACGCCCTGACAGAGGTGATCCGGCTCAACGTCGAAGACCTCGTCACTAGAACGATCTACTAACCTTGGTTCGCGCGGTCACCCGAAACAACGAACAAT
>CAXUND010000166.1:0-3319 GCA_964252445.1 uncultured Acidobacteriaceae bacterium
AAAGCGCTGGCGTCGGACATGATGGGCACCTTCAGCTCCTGTTGGTCTGGCGGGAGTTGGCGCGATGCTTGCTGGCGATCGCCGTCATCAACAGGCCGCCGGTCATCCCGAGATGCTTGAGGTGATGCGGTCCGACAATGATGCTCATGTCGTTCTCCAAGGCTTCGAGCTTGCCAGTGCGGCGGGAGCGCTCAGGCCGTTAAGGCGACGTCCAAGTTCTCGTCGTGTTTATTAGGGTGCGGGATCATCCTGGTGCATGAATTAGGACTTGGCTCTACAGGAACAAAGTCCGTCAGTTTCGATCGGGAACAACGGCCCCACCGTTGGTGTTTGCTGTCGTGCACGACGACGCGGGGCTGCGGTTTGACTCAAATCCGGGCATGAATCATGAAGCATGAGGCTCTCGAATTCGACGCGCTGCGAGTATTCAAGGCAGTCGTGGAGGCCGGGAGCTTTTCGGCTGCAGCCAAGCAGCTAGGTCGAGCGCAATCAGCGGTCAGCTACATCATCCGCGAACTCGAATCCAAGCTGGGGGGCGAGTTGTTCGATCGGTCGGGCTATCGGCCCCGCCTGACCGAGGCTGGCCGATTGTTGCTGCCGAGGATCGAGCGACTGCTACAGGACGCGGCCGTGCTCAGAGCCGCCGCCGATGCACTGGCGGGGGGCGTCGAGCCAGAAGTGACGCTGGTGATCGATTCGCTCTACCCCATGGCGAGTCTTGCAGCTCCATTGGCTGGGTTCTCGAAGCAATACACGCAGGTCCGGCTTCGCGTGCTGGTCGAGCCGCTCGGCGCGGCCGCGCAGGCGGTTCACGATGGTGGAGCCGATCTCGGGATTCTCGTCGCGTTGGCAGACCGGTTCGAGGAGCTCGAGCCGCACTCAACCTTCACCGTCGAACTCGTACCTGTCGCCGCCCCCTGTCATCCTCTCGCTCAGGCGCAGCTCCGCGCACAAGGTCCACTGGAGCTTCGGCTCGCGCGCGAGCACCTCCAAATGGTTCTTACCGATCGATCCGACCGAACCGCAGGATACGACAAGGGCGTTCATTCCAGCCACACGTGGCGGCTGGCCGATCTGTCGCTCAAACGCACGTTGCTTCTCGGCGGAGTGGGTTGGGGCAGTCTTCCCCGCCACCTTATTGCAGATGATCTGTTGAGTGGGCAGTTAGTCGAGTTGCTTTTCAGCGGTTGGGATGGCTACGATTTGCCTCCGCACCTGAGGGCAGCGGTGGTCCACAAGCGGGGCCGCTCGCTGGGTCCCGCGGCCACCTGGCTCCGTCACGCGCTTTCCCAAGTAGAGGCCGAGAGGCCTTAACCTGGGCGCCATCACCAAGCCGGCGCGGGTCGCTTAGGCCGATGCGGAGGTCGCCGACATGGCGCTGCGGCTGCTCGGCGAAGCGGACAGACCGGCCGTGCCGGGCGTAGCTCTGGCGCGAGTTGCATGGTTGGTTGCCGCCAGCCGCCACGATGACGCCATTTGCGGCTAGCCGCGCTTTTCGCCCTTAACATGCCGAGCCGGTGCGGAAATCCGGCCCGGGAAGTTGCCCCCGCTTGGCGGCCGAGAAGCGCCGGTCTCGGGTCATCCAGCGAGGCAACGTCGCGTTCACGATGGCGACCATAACGGTCCCCGCGACGAGCGTGGCCTGGAGGTCGCCTCCGTTCCCTAAGAGGCGACGGCCAGCGCATCGGCCAGCGCAGCCGTTCTTGCCATCTTGTGCTCGAGAAGCGGAGGCGTTGCGAAGAACGCCGCCTGCCAAGGAACGGCGAAGTGCCGACTGGCCCGAGGCGGCTGCATCGAGATCGGGGCGAAGGTCATGCTGGATGACCTCGCTTGGTTGGCCGCTACTCTTCACGCTGGCCGAGCTGGAGGGGTGGCGCTTCCAGCTGCTTTACGCCTTCGCGCAGCGCTTCCCCGGCACGCGCCGCCGCCGAGGTGATCAGCCCTCCAGAGTGAGCTCTTGAACATCGAAGCGACAGAGGCTCGCCTGCGAGAGGCAGTCGTGCCGGCGAGCTACTTACTTGCCAATTCGGACAGCATGTCGACGATGAGTCGTCGCCGTTCAGCCAGTCGGGCCATCAATCTATCAGCTTCGGCGAGCTTTCCGCGGAGGGCGGGGATGACGCCCGCCTTGGCATGCCGTTCCGAGGCTGGACGCGACATGAAGAGGGCGACCTCTGACAGTGAGAACCCCATTCGGACCGCGGCGTCCACGAAGCGTATCGTCTGCAGATCACTAGCGCTGTAGCTGCGGTATCCGTTGGCGGACCGCTCAGGGCGTGGCAGCAGACCACGCGTTTCATAGAACCGCACCTTCGACGCGCTCACCCCGGCAAGTCTGGAGAATGCACCGATCCTCACCAGATCCTCGCTTGACCTTGAACCGTGGTTGAAGGTGTAGAGCGGGGCCGGGAGGTTCGGTCAATGCGGGATCTCGTGCTCGTGCCCGGTCTGGGCAGCGACGGTGCGGTTTGGGCCAGAACAGCGGCGGAGCTTCGCCTAGACGCGCGATGCACCATCGGGGACACGCTGCAGGACGCCACGTTGACCGCGATGGCCGCCCGCATCCTCGTCGCCGCGCCGCCGCGATTCGCCCTCGCCGGCGTTTCGATGGGCGGCATGGTCGCCTTGGAGATCATCCGGTCGGCTCCTGATCGCGTCACCCATCTGGCGCTGTTGGACACGAGTGCTCGTCCGGACACTTTGGGGCGCAAGGCCTACCGTCGTTTCGCCAACGCCCTGGTGAGTTCGAGCCGCGATTTCAGCCGACTGGCGGAGCGGAGTCTCGGGTCACTTGTGAGCGCATCGGCCCTCTCGATGGTTCGCGCCGAGCTGCTTGAGATGAGCATCCGAGTAGGTGCGGCGACCTATGTCCGTCAGAACTCCGCAGTCTTAAGGCGCAAAGATCTTCGCAAGATCCTACCCATGGTGACGATTCCAACCGCGGTGATCGTCGGTGAGCAGGACAGGATCACACCGGTTGCGCACGCCCGGGAGCTCCACGCCGGCATCGCGGGTGCGACGCTGGACGTCGTCCCTGGATGTGGCCACCTGCCGCCTATTGAGGCGCCCAAAAAGATCGCCGAGATCCTGAGAACGCTCCTGACACGCTGAGATCAGCGGACATTCTGGGTCGGCTTAGGGAATGGAGACGGTAAGCCCGACGTTGACGCGGTCCATCGTCACAAGCGTTCTGAAACGCTTGACGTTGTTGTTGGAGAAGCAGGCTGCATCGACGGAAACGCCCAGAATAGCATGTCGGCGACACCGAGTTTCCGCGCAGTGCTGCGACCGACGCGGTGAGCGCGGTCCGCGGGACCGC
>CAXUND010000167.1:0-3306 GCA_964252445.1 uncultured Acidobacteriaceae bacterium
CGCGGTCGCGGATGGGCGGCGCGCACTTCAACAGCGTCTCGCCCGGCGCGATATCTTCGGCGGCGAAGTGCAGGTAGTGCGGGCAGGTCTCGACGGTGACCGGCAGGCCTTCTTCCTTCGCGCGAACCAGCGCCGGCAGCGCCTGCATGGTTGACAGGTGCACGATGTGCAGGCGGAAGCGATACTCGCGGCAGAGGGTGAGCAGCAGATCGATCGCCTGCAGTTCCGCCTGGTCGGGGCGGGACGCGAGATAGGTTGCATACTCGCGCCAGTCGGCGTCGGTGAGCCGCGCGCACGCCGCCCCGATGGGCGCGGCAAGCTCCGCGTGGACCAGCAGCGGCAGCCCGGACGCGGCGATCGTCGGGAGCGCTGCCTCAAGCTGCGCGCGATCAATCATGCCAAAGCCGTCGCAGCCGGGATAGATGAGGAAGCACTTGAATCCCGGCACACCAGCGGCAGCCAAGGGAAGAATGTCCTGCTGATTGTCGCCGACAGCGCCGCCCCAGGCGGCCCAGTCGACAAAGCACTGGCCGGCGGCTGAGGCGCGCTTGGCCTCGAGCGCGGCGACGGTGGTCGTCTCCGGCAGGCAGTTCAGCGGCATGTCCACCACGGTGGTGTAGCCGCCGGCGGCGGCGGCCCGCGTTCCCGTCCGGAAACCCTCCCATTCGGTGCGTCCGGGCTCGTTGATGTGCACGTGCGTATCAACGAGTCCAGGCAGGATGGCCGCGGTGCCGCAGTCGTGCCGAACCGCGTCGCCGGGCACCTCGTCAGCCGTGCAGACGGCCCGGATGCGCTCGCCCTCCACCAGCAGCGCGCCTGGGCGCATGACCGCGCGGGTGCCCTCGGGCGTGACGATGCGGGTTGAGAGAAATGCGTGTGTCATACTTTTGCTTTCGCGATTATTGCAGCCGGCACGCGGTCGCGGGAGCTTTCCTTGGCATCACGTTCGGGAGGTTGAGTCGAGTGGAAGCGAATCCGATTTTCATGCAGCGAGCCATCGCGCTCGCGACCGAGAACGTTCGTTCGGGCAACGGCGGGCCATTCGGTGCGGTCATCGTGCGCGGAGATGAAGTGCTGTCTGAGGCGGCCAACATGGTGACGGCCGCGAACGACCCCACGGCGCATGCGGAGGTAATGGCCATCCGTGGCGCGTGCGCCAGACTGGGCACCTTTGAGCTCCGCGATGCGGTGATCTACACCAGCTGCGAGCCATGCCCCATGTGCCTGTCCGCGATTTACTGGGCCCGGCTGAGCGGCATCTTCTATGGCAATACCGCGGCCCATGCCGCCAGCGTCGGGTTTGACGACGCTCACCTCTACCAGGAAGTGGCGCAGCCGCTCGCAGAGCGAGTCATCCCCACACGCCCACTGCTGGGCGACCAAGCCTGGGAGAGCTTCGCGCTGTGGCGCGATGCTGTGATCAAAACGCCCTACTAGAAGGAGCGCGTGTGGAGCGTCAGAGCATCATCGGAACATCGCCGATCCGCAAGGAGGGTCGCGCGAAGGTGCTGGGGCAGGCACAGTATGTGGATGACCTGGTGTTTGAAGGCATGTGGCACGGGGCGACCGTCCGCAGCAGCGTGGCGCGTGGGCGCATCCGGTCTATTTCGTTTTCGCCGGAGATCCCGTGGCATGAGTTCACCATCGTTACGGCGGCGGACATCCCCGGCGAGAACTGTATCGTTCATCTGACCAAGGATCATCCATGCCTTGCGGATGGCCAGGTGAACCATCCCTACGAGCCGATCCTGCTGCTGGCGCACCCGGAGAAGGCGGTGTTGCCGGCGGCGGTGGCAGCGGTGAAGATCGAGTATGACGAGTTGCCCGGCGTCTTCACCATTGAGGAGTCGGAGGCAGCGGCAGCCAGCGGCCTGGCCATCTGGGGCGATGCGGAACACGCGAATACCTTCAAAAGCTACGTGATGTGCACTGGCGAGCCTGGGGACGCAGAGGCGATTTTCGCGAGCGCTGATTACATCGTTGAAGGCGAGTACCGCACCGGTGCGCAGGAGCAGCTTTACATCGAGAACAATGGCGTAATCGCTGAGTATTCGGCGAGCGATGGGGTCACCGTCCGCGGCGCGATGCAGTGCCCGTTCTACGTGGTGCATGCCCTCGAGCTGGTCTTTGGGCTGCCGGCGGAGAAGTGCCGTGTGATCCAGACCGAGACCGGCGGCGCGTTCGGCGGCAAGGAGGATTTCCCCAGCGTGATCGGCTCGCATGCTGCGCTGCTCGCGATGAAGTCCGGGCACCCGGTGAAGATCTGCTACGACCGCTCGGAGGATATGGCGTCCACCACCAAGCGGCATCCCAGCCGCACGCGCCATCGCACCGCAGTATCGAAGGACGGCAGGCTGCTGGCCGGCGAGATCGAGTTTGCGCTCGATGGCGGCGCCTATGTGACGCTGACGCCGGTGGTGCTGTCGCGGGGAACGATCCATGCGGCAGGGCCGTACCACTGGCCGCACCTGACCGTGCGGGCGAAGGCGATGGCAACCAACCTGCCGCCGCACGGGGCGTTTCGCGGCTTTGGTGCGCCGCAGAGTATCTTTGCGATCGAGCGGCACATGGACAAGATTGCTCAAGTCTGCGGGCTCACTCCCGAGGAAGTGCGGCGCAGGAATTTTCTTGCGACCGGCATGGTCACCGCGACCGGGCAGCACCTGGGCGACAAGGTCGATATGCAGCACCTGCTCACGCGGGCGCTGGCGGAGTCGGGTTACTACGCGAAGAAGGAAAGGTTCGATCGCGAGAATGCCGCCGCGACGATCAAGCGCGGGATCGGCTTTGCTGCGTTCATGCACGGGGCGGGCTTTACCGGCTCGGGCGAACGGCGGCTGAACTCCGAGGTCAAGATTCATGTCGATGCGGACGGGGTTCCGGAGATCTTTGTATCGTCGACAGAGTTCGGGCAGGGAACCAATACCATCCTGTGCCAGGTGGCGGCGCAGGCGCTGGGGATTCCATACGAGTCGGTGCGGATTCACCAGCCGGACACGCTGGTGGTTCCCAACTCGGGGCCGACGGTCGCCAGCCGCACGGCCATGATCGTGGGCAAGCTGGTCGAGCGGGCGTGCGGGCAGATTCTGGAAAAGCTCGGGTTGAGCCCTGAGCACTCTGCAGAGCAGTATGCCGCCGCGGCGCGGGCGCATGGGCCGTTCACGGTGTCCGTGCGGTATGAGTCACCGGGCGATATCTTCTGGGACGATGATAAGTATCGCGGCGACGCCTATCCGACCTTCGCTTGGGCCGTGTACGTGGCCGAGGTCGCGGTTGATATGACGACCTATGCGGCCAGCGTGACCG
>CAXUND010000168.1:0-252 GCA_964252445.1 uncultured Acidobacteriaceae bacterium
GCGCAGCCCGGTCTTGAGTGCCGCTTTGTCCAGCGGGATACCCTCGTAGGCGCTGGAAGTCACCTCGTTCTGCGCGTCCGCCTCGGCCATGCGCTCAAGCTCCTCGTCGCTCGCGTCCACCAGCGTGTCGGCCAAGCAGAAATCATCGTCCTCGTCGGCGGCTGCCCGCCCGCCCTTTTTCGTGCGCGTCCCCACGTTTTGATTCTGCCATGCCGGAGCAGGAAATACGCGCCAAACAGGCCGTCAGGGCCC
>CAXUND010000168.1:262-3262 GCA_964252445.1 uncultured Acidobacteriaceae bacterium
ACGCATGAAAAAGGACGAGGTGGGATGGGGGACGTGGGATGCGCCTTCCTTGCGGCTTGTCATCCTGAGCGCAGCGAGTCCGCGAGTGGAGCCGAAGGATGACAAGCCATGGGAAAGGGTGTCATCGATTCCACGCCTTCCCCCTTCGTCCTTCGTCATTTTTGATGCGTCAGCCCTGAACAGGCCGTTTTCTCCCTGCCTTTTGCGCGCTTGGCGGCGGGCACGATTTGGGGCACACTCTTTCCTTGTCATGGCTTTTACTCTCGCTGACGACGTGGCCCAGGCCGCACACTTGTCCGATCTGACCCCGGAACAAACCCGGCTGGTTCTGGCGGTGGGCCTCTTTGCGGAGGATCGTCTGACCCTGGCGCAAGCCGCCGACTTGGCGGGGCTGGATCGCGTGGGTTTTCAGCGCCACCTCGCCGCGCGGGGCATCCCCCTGCACTACGGCCAGGAAGGCTTTGACCTGGACTTGGCCGAACTCGCGCGCCGGGGCGTGTAGTTAGCGGCACTATGCTCGTCGTCTCGGACACCTCGCCCATTCTCAACCTCGCTGCCGTAGGCCGCGCCGATCTGCTTGGCTCGCTCTACGGCGAACTGGTCATCCCGCCCGCCGTCCAGGGAGAACTTGCCTCCCTGCCGCGCCGCTTCCCGCGTTTCGCGGCTGCTGCACCGCCGCCGTCCTTCCTGCGTGTCGAGCCGATCCCCGGCGACGTGGACGCGGGCGCGCTCCTGGCGGAACTCGCCTTACCACTGGACCCTGGCGAGGCGGAGGCCCTGGCCTTGGCTGCCTCTCTGCCCGCCGATCTGCTCTTGGTCGATGAATTTGCCGCGCGGCGGCTCGCCCGCATAGGCGCGTGGTCCGGACAAAGCGATTCCCCGGCTGCAATCTGGGCCGAGGTCGGACGAGAAAAGTTCATCGTCTGGTGGCTGCATCAGGATGGGAGGTTGGGGTTTGGATCTGCTTTATTTCCTGATGCCTGCTTCTCGGGGCAACGCTTGCAGGAAGGTTAGCAACGCCTGCAGCTTGGCGGACACGAATCGCCGGGAGGGATAATAGGCCCAAAGAGGAAAATATTCGTCTGGCCAGTCCGCGAACAGCTCGACCAGTTTGCCCTTTTTGAGAAGGGGTTCGATCCCCAGGTGCAGAAACTGGGCGACACCCAAGCCAGCCAAACAAGCCTCTCGGTAGGTGTGGGCATCGTTGACCTGCAAGCGCCCGGCGACTGGCAGCGCCGCGAGACGACGGTTGCCGCGCACAAAGTCCCATGTAAAAGGCAGACCGGTCGCCGAGTTGGTGAAAAGCAGGCACTCGTGCCGCTGTTTGATCAAATCTTTGGGTGTGCGCGGGTGACCGCGCTTCTGCAGATACTCCGGCGCGGCGCAGGTCACCACGCGCACTTCCAACAGCTTGCAAGCGGCGAGGTGGGAGGGTTCCTGCCGTCCGAAGCGGATGGCGGCATCGAAGCCGTCGGCGATCAGGTCTCCCAGCCGGTCGCGGGCGACGAGTTCGAGGGTCAGACCAGGATGAGCTTCGAGGAAGCTTCCGATCTTGACCGTCGACGCCAACCGGCCGAAGGCGGGCTCCACGTTCACGCGCAGGCGTCCATGCGCCTGGGAAAAAGAACGCGCCGTGTGCTCGACCGCCTCCTCGATTCGCTGCAACGCTGGCAGCATCTCCTCGCAAAATCGGCTGCCTTCCTCCGTGAGTCGGGTAATTCTGTTGGAACGCTCGAAAAGTCGTAGCTTGAGGCGTTCTTCCAAGCGTTGCACCGCACGGCTAACCGCCGGCTGACTCAAACCGAGGATTTTTCCGGCCTGTGCGAAGTTGCCCGCCTGCACGACCGCAGCCAACACGTTGAGGTTGGAAAGCAGACGGGTGTCGAAGGCCATAGAGCAAGGATCGCGGGTAATCATGCGATGACGGCAACGCGCGTGTGTGCGGATACCATCTCACGCTGAAATAATCCCTCACCATCTTAACATGCAAAGAACGCATGTTGGCGATGAATTAAATGCATTTGCCGCAGGCCGAAAGGCCGAGGA
This sequence comes from uncultured Acidobacteriaceae bacterium, assembly GCA_964252445.1. Lineage (GTDB taxonomy): Bacteria > Acidobacteriota > Terriglobia > Terriglobales > Acidobacteriaceae > EB88. The sequence goes on from CAXUND010000168.1 coordinate 2,309, forward strand.
AATGCTGAGAAACGAGGCCGCCACCGCCACTGACTTCATGCAAAGCGAAAAAGACGATGGCGCTTCTACTCGTAACAACCAGATGCACGTTCGATGATCACCATGTATGTCACCTACGCTGGCAACGACGACGCGCCCTTTGACCGCGACTACTGGATCAACGCGCACCTGCCGCTCGTGCGGGAATGCTGGGGGCCACACGGTCTGGTCAGCACGGCGGGGTTCTTCCCCTCCGGCGGCGGCCACGGACTGATCGCGGTGTGCTCCTGCGTGTTCCGCGACGACGCAGCGCTGCGGGCCGCGTTGGCATCACCCGAGACGGGGCGGGTCATGGCTGACGTGAAAAAGTTCACCGCCATCGAGCCGCAACAAAGTGTCGCCAGACCACTCTGAGTCGGCCTCCGACATCTCCCGAACGCGGATCTCCCGACGGCACGGAAAAGCTCATCCAGTCATGCACGACGATGGACCGCAAACCACGCCGGACGACGATCACGCCCCTGGCGACCTGCGGCGTTTGGCGAACGATGGCGGTTTGAGCCGGCGTGAGTTCGTCGCAGGTGCCGGAACGGTCGGTATCGGCTTGATCGCCTCGGAATGGCTCGATCCTCTTTCGCGTGCCGGCGACACCGAGACCAGGACAGACAGCCGCGACACGTTCTCGGCCGATCCCCTGATGCCGCTGTCGCTGAGCATCAACGGCAAGCAGCAAACTTTGCAGATTGATCCCCGGGCTACTTTGCTCGACACCCTGCGCGAGGGTCTGCACCTGTTCGGGACCAAGAAGGGATGCAACCATGGGCAGTGCGGCGCGTGCACGGTGCTCGTCAACGGTCGCCGGGTGAACTCCTGCCTCGCCTTGGCGCTACAGCACGAGGGCGATGCGGTCATCACCATCGAGGGTTTGGCCAACGGCGACGATCTGCACCCGGTGCAGGCGGCGTTTATCAAGCA
>CAXUND010000169.1:0-2117 GCA_964252445.1 uncultured Acidobacteriaceae bacterium
AGGCATGGGTGCGCGTCCGGGCGGCCCCGGCGCGGGTGCCGGCATGCCGCCCCCGGGCGAAGCGCCGCGTCCGCAAAGGCCGAGTGGGCCCAAGGGCAGGGGACGCCAGCAGTACCCGAAGAAGCAGGAAGGCCCGATGAAGGGCTTCAATCCGCCGCCGCGTTTCCCGGGCGCCGGAATGGCCATGTCGAGCGAGCCAGTCCCAATCACCCGCAAGATCACTGTCACCGAGGGCATCTCGGTCAAGGACCTGGCGGAGAAGCTCGACGTGCGCGGCAAGGACCTGATCGCCATGCTGCTGATGCGCGGCGTCTTCGTTACCGTCAACCAGTCGCTTGACGCCGACCTGGTCAAGGATGTGGCGGCCCAGTTCGGCGCGGATACCGAGATCATCACCTTTGAAGACGAGATGGCGAACGAGTCGCTCGAGAACATCCTCGCGCAGGACAACATCGACGAGCTCGAAGTCACCCGTCCGCCGGTAGTCACGGTCATGGGCCATGTCGATCACGGCAAAACCTCGCTGCTCGACGCTATCCGGGAGACCGACGTGGCCGGCGGCGAGGCCGGCGGCATCACCCAGCACATCGGGGCCTACAAGGTGCGTATCATCAAGCCGGATTCGCCTGCCTTCGGTCGTGAAATCGTCTTTCTCGATACGCCGGGTCACGAGGCGTTTACCCGCATGCGAGCCAGAGGTGCGAAGGTCACCGACATTGTTGTGATCGTGGTCGCGGCTGACGACGGTGTCATGCCGCAGACGCTTGAAGCGGTAGACCACGCGAAGGCCGCAGGGGTGCCGATCATCGTCGCCGTCAACAAGATTGACAAGCCCGAAGCACAGCCCGAACGTGTCATGCAGCAGCTGGGCGATCGCGGCGTGGTGCCGGAAGCCTGGGGCGGCGACGTGATCTTCGTCAACGTCTCAGCCAAGAAGCATCTCAACTTAGACTTGCTGCTCGAAAACATCTGTCTCACGGCCGATGTTGCCAACCTGCGCGCGACTCCGGGGCGCTCTGCTGTCGGTACCGTGGTCGAAGCCAAGCTCGATCGCGGCCGCGGCGCTGTCGCCTCCGTGCTGGTGCAGAACGGAACCTTGAAGTCCGGTGACTCCTTCATCGTCGGCAATACCTTCGGCAAGATTCGCGCCATGTTCGACGATCGTGGCCGTGCAATTGAAGAGGCAGGTCCGTCGACGCCGGTTGAAATCCTCGGCCTTGAAAGCATGCCCGATGCGGGCGACACCTTCCTGGTGGTGGCCGATCGCGACAAGGCCAAGGGCATCGCGCAGTACCGCCGCCTGAAGGAGCGCGAGGCGACGCTGTCGAAGTCCTCGCGGGTCACGCTCGAAGGACTTTCCGACCAGATCAAGCAGGCCGGCACCAAGGAGCTGGCGCTCATCCTCAAAGGTGACGTGCAGGGTTCCGTGCAGGTGCTCGCCGACTCGCTCCAGAAGATGTCGACCGACCAGGTGCGCATCAAGGTCATCCACTCTGGCGTCGGCGCCATTACCGAGTCGGACGTGCTGCTCGCCTCGGCCTCGAACGCGATCATCATCGGCTTCAACGTGCGTCCTGAGCGCAAGTCCGCCGACCTTGCAGACCAGGAGAATGTCGAGATCCGGCTGCACTCGATCATCTACGAGCTGCAGGACGAGATCCGTAAGGCGATGCTGGGGCTGCTCGATCCGGTCTACCGCGAGTCCTACCTGGGCGCGGCGACCGTGCTCGAAGTCTTCAAGATCCCCAAGGTCGGCCTCATTGCCGGCTGCCGGGTCACCGACGGCGTGCTCCGACGCGATGCCGAAGTGCGCGTGAAGCGTGGCGACGCGGAGGTCTTCAAGGGCCGGCTCTCGTCGCTCAAGCGCTTCAAGGATGACGCGCGCGAAGTGTCAAACGGCATGGAGTGCGGCGTAGGCATCAGCGCCTTCGCTGACCTGCAGGCCGGCGATCACATCGAGGCGTTTACACAGGAGCGGGTGGCCGCGGAGTTGACGGCTCCCAAGGCGCCTGAGCCGGTGGTGGCTACCACCAACGCGTAGTCAGGATGCAGCAAGAATGAAGGCCGCGACCCAAACCCGGGGCGGGCCGGTGGATTTGGCGGGTGCCCCCGGGGGG
>CAXUND010000169.1:2127-3260 GCA_964252445.1 uncultured Acidobacteriaceae bacterium
AAAAAAAAAAATAAAACCGCCGCCGCCCCCCCCACCGGGGGCGGCGCCTTTTCCTTTGCACTCTTCACCAGGGCGGCCCTGCATTGCGCGAACTTGCATTCAATGGGGCGGACCCCTCAAAACGCAACTTAGTACAATCTCGCAGAGGATCAAAGTGCCTCAGAAGAGCCATTCTCTTGCTGTTCTTTACCTGCTTAGTCTCACTGGGGCCGCTGCGTACTCTGCGGCCAAAGGAGATCGTTGGGACCTGGTGCGTCAACTTCCACGAGGCGCTAGTTTCACGTTTATTGGCCGTGATCGAGCGTGTCACTTTGGTCAAGTGTCGAGCGTGAATGACCAAGCACTTATAGTGAACACCGGCAAATCGGAAGAGATCATTCCCAGATCGACATTACTATACGTGCAGCGAGGCCATTACAGTGACATATTCTGCCAACTGTTAGTCATGTATAGCGGAAGAAGTTCATGGGCGGACGTGCTGGCTTTTATGCCGCTCGTGTCGAAGTACCCTTCACTCAGGCCTCTGATGACAGTCACGACAATCAGCGGAAAATCAGTAAAGGGAAGCTTGATACTGGTAACAGAGACAGAAATAACTCTCCGAGACGATTTTGGCAAAGAGACCCAGACGCTGCGGAGTGAAGTTTCCAAGGTCAACTACATACAGAGCAGGCCGCTTAGCGATAAAGAAGAATTCTACTGGGAGGAACTCGCCACGCTTAGGATCTTTGATCCGGTTCTCTACCCGCGACTGTTCACGCCGGTGATCGTATGAGCGTCAGCCTGTATGACCGTTCTTTGGACCAAGATGATTCACCGCTGGTTTGCAAATAGGGTAGTGAGACCGAACGGAACGCTGGCGCCTCAACGCATGCTTCGGGAGCCGTGGGAGCATTTTCATAATTACGTGAGTGTTTCACGCCGTGAGGAAAGCAACCGCAGGTCCTTCGCTCCGCTCAGGATGACAGCGTTCTTACATCCTTGCCGGAGGCAGGGCGCACATCGAGCGAGCTGCTAGAACCAACCGGTGCGCCGCATCCACAGCAGCAGGCCGATAGTAGACGCCACCATCAATCCCGCGACAATCTCCGCGCCCCAGCGGTAATCGAGCCACGGCAGCCCCTTCACGTTCA
>CAXUND010000170.1:0-3096 GCA_964252445.1 uncultured Acidobacteriaceae bacterium
CCCCCGCCCCAAAGAGCCCCGACAGCGAACTTTGCCCGTGTACATCCGTCCGCATGCCGCCCATCAGATAGTGTGCCGCCGGCCTCACCGGGATCAGGTCCCGCGACAAGGCGAGCCCGTGCCGGGCTAGAAAGGCAGAGATCCCCGGAAAGCGCTGCACCAGATCGAGCCCCGAGACGTGCCGCATGTCCAGATACACAGGCCGTGCCGCCCCCTGCTCGCCCAGCCCCTCACGCGTGATCGCCCGCGCTACTACGTCCCGCGGCGCCAGCTCCAGCAGGGGATGATAGCGCTCCATGAAGCGCTCGCCGCGATCATTCACGAGCACCGCACCCTCGCCGCGCAGCGCCTCTGAAAGTAAAAAGCGCGGCACCCCCGGCAGGCTCAGCGCGGTCGGGTGGAACTGGTAGAACTCCATATCCGCAAGCACCGCGCCCGCGCGCCAGGCCATGGCGATGCCATCGCCGGTTGCCACCGCCGGATTGGTGGTGTCGCTGTAGACCTGGCCCGCACCCCCGCTCGCCAGCAGCACCGCCCGCGCTCTCACCGCGTGCAATTGCCCGGCGCGGTCTGAGTACGTAAGGCCCGCCACGCGGCCGTCGCCGACCAGCAGGTCCACGCAGGTCGCCCATTCCACAAAAGTGATCGCCGGATGCGATCGCGCGTGCTCCAGCAGCGCCCGCCCGATCTCCGCTCCCGTCGCATCGCCATTCGCATGCAGGATGCGGTTGCGGCTGTGCGCCCCCTCGCGCGTCAGCATCAGGTCTCCTGCCTTCTCGCCAGACAGGTGGCGATCAAACCCGGTTCCCCAGCGCAGCAGCTCCTCGACCCGCAGCGGTCCTTCTTCGACCAGCACCCGCGCCGCTTCCACGTTCACCAGGCCATCGCCCGCCGCGATCGTATCTTCAAGATGGAGCTGGACGTCTTCGTCGCCCGAAATGGCGACCGCAATCCCGCCCTGCGCATAGCTGGTGTTCGATTCGCCCAGCTGTTCTTTGGTAATCACCAGCACGCGCCCGTGCGCGGCGAGCGTGATCGCCGCTCGCAGGCCGGCGATGCCCGCACCCATCACTACGAAGTCTGTCGCCGAACTCGGAGCCGGGGCCATCGCGTTCGAGGCTACCACCAAAGCTTCCATGCGCATTGGACTCATCTGCGAAGCCGGCGCTTCAGCCTCCGCCCGCTCAGTTACGATGAGAAGAACGTGAGCAAGATCGCCGTCTCGACAGCCTCCGCCGAGTACAAGGTCCACATCGGATGCGGTCTCCTCTCGAATCTCTCCGAACACATCGCCAGGCTTCAGCCTCGGCAGGCGGGCAGCGTCTTCGTACTCACAACGCCCGAAATATGGGCGCTCTGGTCCAAGCCGTTTCTTGCTTCTTTCAAGCACCCGCCGCAAGCCTTGTTCCTGCCCTCCGGCGAGCCGCACAAGCATCTCGCCGAAGTCGAACGTTTAGCCAATGAGCTTGCCGCCGCCGGAGCCGACCGATCTTCACTCCTCCTTGCCTTCGGAGGCGGTATCGTCGGCGATCTCGGCGGCTTCCTGGCCGCTATCTACATGCGCGGCATCCAGTACGTCCAGGTTCCCACCACCTTCCTCGCGCAGGTCGACTCGTCCGTCGGCGGCAAGACCGGGGTAAACCTCGCCGCGGGCAAGAACATGGTGGGCAGCTTCCACCATCCTGTCGCCGTCTACGCCGATCTCGACCTGCTCGGTACGCTACCCGACCGCGAGCTTCGCGCCGGGCTCTACGAAAGCATCAAGGCCGGCATTATCCGCGACAAAAAACTCTTCTCGCTGATGGAGAAAAGCGCTCCCGCCATCCTCGCGCGCGACCCGGCGCTGCTCGAGCGAGTGATCTCGCGATCGGTGGCCATGAAGGCAGAGGTCGTGTCGCTCGACGAACACGAACAAGGCCTGCGCATGATCCTGAATCTCGGCCACACCATCGGGCACGCGATTGAAGCGGTGACCCGCTACTCCGCCCTGCTGCATGGCGAAGCGGTCGGCTGGGGCATGCTGGCGGCAGTGCGCATCGGCGTAGGTCGAGGCACGCTCACTGCCTCGCAGGCATCGCGCATCGAGCGCGTTATCCACGCGTACGGTCCGCTGCCGCCGTTTGCGGCCACCGCCTCAGCACTGGTCAAGGCCACCGCCGGCGACAAGAAAAACCGCTCCGGCCATCGCAGGTTCGTCCTGCCTGAGGGCATCGGAAACGCCGTTGTGGTTGAGGATGTCACGGATTCTGAACTGACCGCCGCCGTCGAATGGATGCTCAACGAGCAGCATGCCTGAAGCTACTCCCGCAAACCCTCCGCATACAGGCGCACGCCCCCAGGGCGCGGCCGACGAGCAGGCAGCCGCGCTCGCCGTACGCGCCATGTTCGACGAGATCGCTCCCCGCTACGACCTGCTCAACCACGTGCTCTCGCTCAACATCGATCGCCTGTGGTGGTCTCGCACCGCACGGCGCCTGCGCCCCGTGCTTGCCAGGCCCGAGGCGGCGATCCTGGATATCTGCTGCGGCACCGGCGACATGACCCTGGCGCTGCTAAAGCACCGGCCCGCCCGCGGCAAGCCCATCCTCGCCGCCGACTTCTCCCATCCCATGCTGGTGCGCGGCGCGCGCAAGTTTCGGGCGCGTGACGTGCTGGCCAACCGCGCAGCAGCGGTCGCGATCGAGGCCGATGCCATGCACCTCCCCGTTCGTGACCGCTCGCTCGACCTGATCACCACGGCGTTCGGTTTCCGCAACCTGGCCAATTACCGCGACGCTCTCGGCGAGTTCTACCGGGTCCTGGCTCCCGGCGGCCAGCTGGCCATCCTGGACTTCGCCGAACCCGGCGGCCCGTTCGGCCGGGCCTACAGCTTCTATTTCCGCCGCATCCTGCCCGCGATCGGAGCCCGATTGTCAGGAGCGTCAGGCGCTTACACCTACCTGCCCTCCTCCGTTCACGCCTTCCCGCCGCCCGCGGCCCTGCTGGCCACCATGCGCGAAGTTGGCTTCACCCGGCCCTCCTGGAAGCCCTACACCTTCGGCATCGCCGGCCTCTACATCGCAATGCGGGAATAGCCCTGCATCCTTCAGCAACACT
>CAXUND010000171.1:0-3017 GCA_964252445.1 uncultured Acidobacteriaceae bacterium
GTAGCGAAGTTCGGTTGTGATAACCGCTGAATGCATATAAGCGGGAAGCACGCTCCAAGATGAGATCTCCCTGAAGGGCCCAGGAAGACGACCTGGTTGATAGGCTGGAGGTCCAAGCGCAGTAATGCGTGTAGCTTACCAGTACTAATCGCCCGTTCGGCTTGTCCATAGAATTAACTCTGTGCAGTGCGCTCTGAATACAGATACATTCAACACAAGCCTTGCAATATAGGTCGAAGTAAAAGTAGCAAACCAGCACCAAGTAAGTTCGACCCCAATCGATTTCGTTGTGAGACATCAGGTAAGTCTCTCAAGTTCCAAGGCGTCGAGATTCTCCGTGCAAAGCACTCAGGATTTCGGCAGAAGGCCTGATCGCCTTCTAAGCGCCTCAATTTGCCGGTGACCATACTGCGAGGGTCACACCCGTTCCCATCCCGAACACGGAAGTTAAGCCTCGCTGGGCCGATGGTACTGCACGCGTAAGTGTGTGGGAGATTAGGAGATCGCCGGCAATAACTATAAAGCCCACCCTTGCGGGTGGGCTTTTGCTTTTTACGCCCGCCGTTCAGATTGGTTGCGTCTCCCTCTACCTCAGAACTAACCCACCTTAATGTGGGTGTCTGGCGGTCTAGCCGCTCTCCCCAAGAGGGGTTAATGCGAGCTATCAAAATGCGTAATGCATACAGTTCGCGATACACGATCGAACGCAACCCATTTAAAGTGGAGGCGCGAACTGGTTTCGCCTTATCCCCAACCGCGACGTGACGTGAACATAAGATTTGGCATCCTCCTGCGGACTGCGCCTGGCGCGCGCACAGCAGGCTAACCGCTTTACCAGGAGAGTTCGTTTGCTTCGGAACCTGATTCATAAGTTCGCCGCTGTCTCTTTTGCCCTCCTTCTCGGTTTTTTCGGCTGCTTCGCCCACGCTACGGTCCCCGAGGTCCATCATCCCCTCGACGCGCTGACTCCGCAGGAATACTGGACCATCTACACCACGCTTCGCGCTGCGGGGCACGTGCACGAGAAAACCATCTTCGCCAGCGTGTTGTTGCATGAGCCTGACAAGTCAGCGGTCCTGGCATGGAAGCCCTCAGACCCGATCACGCGCGCAGCCGACGTCGTCCTCCTCGATGAGGGCAAGTCCTATGCCGCCGTGATCGATATAGCCGGCCAGAAGGTCGAGGACTTCCACTACCTGAAAGGAGAGCAGGCGCCGTTCACCAGCGAAGAAGAGCACGAGGTGAACGAAGCCATCAAGCATGATCCACGCGTGGTCGCAGCATTGAACAAGCGCGGGATCACCGACCTGCGCCACGTGACCTGTTATGCCACTCCAGCCGGCTATATCGCGTTACCGGAACAGAAAGACCCAGAACGGCGGATCGGCTGGGGCGGCTGCATGAACAGCGAAGGCGCAATCTCCGGCCCTTGGGATCGCGAGATCGGCGGCATCTTCTTCACCGTGGATATGGGCGCGAAGAAGGTTCTGCGTTTCAGCGACTATGGAGTGACGCCCAGTTCGCCGACCACCGGCATCTACGACGGCATGGGCGGCGATCCGCTGCCGAACACCAAGCCCATCACCGTCGTTCAAGCCGCCGGCCCCAGCTTCTCGATTGACAAGGGGCTGATCTCCTGGCAGCACTGGCGCTTCCGCTTTCGGCTTGACCCGCGTCAGGGTGTGGTGCTCAACCAGGTGGGCATTGAGGATAAGGGCGCGATCCGCTCCGTGATGTACGAGGGCGCTCTCTCCGAGATGTACGTACCCTATCAGGATCCAGAAGAGACCTGGAACTCGCATGTGTTTCTCGACGCCGGAGAGTACTTCATGGACACCGGACTCGGGATTATCAAGCCGCTGGTAGCGGGCATCGACTGCCCCGACTACGCAACCTTCTTTTCCGGATTCTTCTTCAAGGAGGACGGCGGCCCGTTTGAGCGTCCTCAACTGGCCTGCCTGTTTGAGCGCACCAAGGGTGATCCGGCCTGGCGTCACGGCGATGACAACGGAACCTTCGGACGGCCGACACGCGAGCTGGTTCTGCGGACTGTAGCGACCGTCGGCAATTACGACTACGTGCTCGACTGGCGCTTTGGCCAGGACGGCGCCATCACGGTGGGAGTCGGCGCGACCGGCATCCTCGAAGTGAAACCGGTGAGCGACACGGACGTGAGCAAGGGCATGTCCGAGGGGCTTGAAGATAGAAAGGCGCCAGACGGGCCGGTTGAATTTGGCACGCTGGTGGCTCCGGGGACGGATGCCGTCGACCATGACCACTTCTTTTCCTTCCGCCTGGACCTTGATGTCGACGGGACTGCGAACTCATTTATGGCCGACACGCTGGTGCCCTATAAGATCCCTGCCAACAAGACCGATTACGGGCGGCACGTGATCTGGGCGATGAAGCCGACCATGCCGATGACGGAGAGCGCGGCCAAAATGGACCTCAGTTACGACCACCCCGGCATGTGGCGCTTCATCAGCACGGACAAAAAAGGGCCGCTCGGCTATCCCACCAGCTTCGAGATTATGGCCGGAGAGACGGCCGCGTCGCTGCTGCCGCATGATGAGTGGCCGCAGCGCCGCGCGGGCTTCTCGGAGCATCAGCTCTGGGTCACCCCCTACGAGCCCTCCGAGCGCTACGCCGCAGGCACCTATGTCAGCGGCAGTCGCGGCACGGATGGCCTGCCGGTCTGGACCAAGAAGGACCGGAACATAGCGAACACAGACATCGTCGCCTGGTATACGGTCGGCTTCCATCACACGCCGCGTGCCGAGGACTGGCCGCAGATGCCGATCATGTGGCACGAATTCATGCTGCGGCCCTTCAACTTCTTCCCGAAGAACCCGGGTATGGATTTGCCCATGAAGCCGTAGATTGCAAGGGAGGTTCGCCGGCCTTCGCAGCAGAAGCGGTGTCGTCCTGCGCGAAGCGAAGGACCTGCTTTTGGTTCGGCCTCTTGATCGCGCCTCGCGCGTACGTGCAGAAGCAGGGCCTTCGCTTCGCTCAGGATG
>CAXUND010000172.1:0-2958 GCA_964252445.1 uncultured Acidobacteriaceae bacterium
GCGAGGGGCGGTGGGTAGTGTTCGCCTCCGACCGTCCCGCCAGCGCCCTGGCCGCTGCCGGGACGTGCCGCGGCCGGTCCCGCCTGCCTGTTCCAGCGCGCCTCCGGCTCCGCCCTGATCCACCACCTGCGCGCCAACGGCGTCGCCCGCGCCCCCGCCCCGGCCCAGCCCGCGGGCGAGGGCCGCCCCCCCGGGCGGGGGTGCAGGTCGCCCGCGCCGGCGACCTGCACGCGGTCATGCGCAGCCACGAGGCGCTGGTGTCGGGCTGGCTTCAGGATTGCGCCGAGGCCCTGGCCGTGCCGCTGCTGACGATGGCCGGCCTGCTGGATGTCCAGGCGAACATCCTCGACTGCAACCTGCCGCGCTCCCTGATCGAGGCGCTGCTCGAACGCTTAGCGCCGCTGTTGCGGAGCGCCGATCCCGAGGCGCCGCCCCCGGTCGCCCTGCGCCTCGGCAGCATCGGCAGCCAGGCGGCAGCCCTCGGCTCGGCGTTCCTGCCGCTGCACTCGCGGCACCGCTAGCGGCTCGCAGAGAGTCCGGGCACAGACCATCAAGTCACGAATGGTTGATAACGCCTCGCCTGAGGCCGTGGCCTGATCCGCGGCCGATGGATGGGCTACTCGGCCGGAACTGCCTGGATCATGCGTGCAGGATCCGCATTCTTAAGGTGTTCCAGCGATAGGGCCAGCACGCGGTCCTCGAACAATCTTGACTTGCGCTCGGCGGCGTCTCTATCCGCTCCCCAACTCCCGAGCGCCCTCCGAATGGAGGCAACGTCAGGATCGACCTTGCTGACGTGCACCAGCCAGTCCACCGTTGCCAGCAGCTCCAAGCCGAAAGGGCTCTCGAAGCCCTGGATCAGCTCAGCAGTAGCCTCCAGAGCAGGGCGGTACGGCTTCATGTCTGGGGAGGACAAGAAGGCGTTCAGCTTGTCAGCCCTTTCCTCATTGAACCAAATCGTGTCGAACGGTCCAGCGTCGCCGATTCGCTTCTCGCAGTGCAGATAGCTGCCGTCGAGCGAGTTGAGCATGTGTTGCAGCCGGTTGGCATACGGGCCGTAGCTGTGAGCCGTGAACCGGAGGTCGAGCACATCGTCCAGCTTCAGCGCCCGGCAACAACGCTCCAAGAAGTAGGCGAGCTTCTGGATCTCCAGCAGCGAGCATTCCATGCCGTGAACCCAGTAGCGCCGGATGAGGTCGGCGACCAGCGCACGCGCCGGAGTGAGCTTCTCGACGCCGCTACGCTTGACGACGTTCTGATATTGCATGGTTGGCTCGAACACCGTCACCTGCACGTCCTGCAGCGGCGTGAACGCCTGCTCGATCAGCGGTCGCACGTCGTGCCAGTCGAGCTTGCCGTTACCGGCTCCGAGTGGTGGGATCGCGATCGAGCGGATGCCTTCGCGCTCAATAACCTGCACTAGATCACGCAGCCCCGCCTCGACCCACTCGATACGCGACGGCGAGCGCCAGTGCTCCTTGGTCGGAAAGTTGATGATCCATTTCGGGTCACCAAGTCGGTTGCGCGGCACGACCAGCATCCGCCCTACGCGTAGCTCCTGCGCCTTGCAGGCTGCCTGATAGGCCTTGAAGTTGTCCGGAAAGCGCTCCTTGAACATTAGGGCTATGCCCTTGCCCATGACACCCACCGTGTTCACGGTGTTCACCAGCGCTTCTGCGTCGGAGGCTAGGAGGTTGCCTGTGGTGAACCGGAGCATCAACAGAACCACCTCGGGCGGACAACGACTCGGATCTTATACGAGTAGGCGCAGAGTAGACCCTCTACTGCCTTCCGTATGCCATCGTCGTAGACACCCAGACCAGCGATGCACGCGACGGGCAGGTGTTGATGAACAAGCGCTTCAGCCATGTAGCGGTCGAAGCCTTCAGGATCGTTCAAGCTACGCTGAAAGTTCATGGCGCGTAGCGCGGCCCATGGCAAGTTCTCCAGTTCCGACAAGTCGTCATCGCCAGTGAACACGGCTGCGATGTCGAAGGCCTTGCGATCCGTGTAAACGAAGCGAACACCGTGGCGCCTCAGCAAATTGAGAGATGACACGAGCACGACGAGTTCTTGCCGGTTGCGTCTCGGTACGCCTCGCCCGGTGACGATATTCAGCATCATCGGCGTAACCGGAGTGAAGTAGAACGGCACGTAGTCGCTTAGGGTGCCATGAGGGTCTGTCTTGACCAAGCGGCGCCTGCGGTCGTCGATGATCCCCGGATTGCCGATCGGCGTGAAGTTCTGCCGTCCAAGACCCGACGTCTGGCAGATCAGGCCGTCCTTCAGGATGAGCGGCAGATTGTCCCGGTGCGTTACGCGGAAGATGAGGGCCTTCTCAGGGGTGAGATCGAGTTCTTCCACCGATCACCTCACAGCCGGATCGCGTTTCTCAGTCGGTTTCCGCATCCGCACCCAGCGCCGCCAGCAGTGCCGCAAGCGTTGCTCTAACCGGCTCTGTTTGCCCGCTCCCAAACCGCGTGATGGTGGTGACGCCTACCATGCCCTCTCCGACAGGTCGTGGATGCTCAAGTCAAGAGCACCTCGCGCCATCCAGCTCCGAGTAGCTAGCGGCAACTCCTGTGCTCATCCCCGTGGATTGTGGCTATTGTGGCCAGACATTCTATAACAAATCCACAAAGCCGCCGCGCCTTCACCGCCGCCAAAAATCACGCCATCCCTGACGGCCGCACCGCCGGCCTGTCCTGCTCGGCGTCTGGCTCGGCAGCACGGGCAGGGCGTGCCCAGCATCGGCTTGCGCATGGGCTGAGCGAGCCGGATCCCAGGCCGGTGCAGGTTGAGCGTAGCAAGACGTGGCGCGACTACGATGAGCCGGAGGAGAAGGGAAGGCGCGACGCCCTTCCTGTCGCCACCGCCGACCGATGGACCCGTGGGGCCGGAAGCCTCAGGAGCGAGACGTGGCACCGCACCGGACATGATGATCCTCCCCAAGAGGGG
>CAXUND010000173.1:0-2955 GCA_964252445.1 uncultured Acidobacteriaceae bacterium
GCCGGCGCGGAACTCCGGGTCGGCCAGGATGCGGCGGTGGAGCGGGATGGTGGTGTGGATGCCTTCGACGACAAACATGCCGAGCGCCCGCTGCATGCGCTGCATGGCTTCGTTGCGATCCTTGCCGTGCACGATCAGCTTGGCGATCAGCGAGTCATAGTAAGGCGGGACGACGCCCTCGGCATACTGAGCCGTATCGACGCGCACGCCGTTGCCGCCGGGAAGATTGAAGGCGGTGATCTTGCCGGCCGAGGGCGTGAACTTTTCCGGGTGCTCGGCGTTGACGCGGCACTCGATGGCATGGCCGCGAATGGTAGTCGGCCCCGGCAATATGCTCGCCAGCTTTTCGCCCGACGCGATGCGCAGCTGCGCCTTGACCAGATCGATGCCGGTCACCATCTCGGTCACCGGGTGCTCCACCTGGATGCGGGTATTCATCTCGATGAAGTAGAGCTTGCCGTCCTCGTCCATCAGGAACTCGATGGTGCCGGCATTCTGGTAGCCGACATGTTCCAAGGAGCGGCGAATGGTCTTGCCGATCTCCTCGCGCATCTTCGGCGTGACCTGCAGCGAGGGCGCTTCCTCGATCAGCTTCTGGTGGCGGCGCTGGATGGAGCACTCGCGCTCGCCGAGCGAGACGACGGTGCCGTGCTCATCCGCCAGCACCTGGAACTCGATGTGGCGCGGGCGCTCGATGAACTTCTCCATGTACATGTCGCCGTTGCCGAAGGCGTTGGCGGCCTCGGAGCTGGCCGCGTGGAAGAGCGCGGGCAGCTCATCCGACGAGCGCACCACGCGCATGCCACGCCCGCCGCCGCCGGCCGATGCCTTGAGGATGATGGGGTAGCCGACCGTGCGCGCCCACTCCTGAGCTTCCTCGGCCGAGGCGATGGTGCCTTCTGAACCGGGCAGGATCGGCACCTTGGCTTTCTTCATGGCCTGGCGCGCCTTTTCCTTTTCGCCCATCAGGCGGGTGACTTCAGGCGGCGGCCCGATAAATTTGATGTTCGAGGCGCGGCAGACTTCGGCGAAGTTGGCGTTCTCGCTCAGCAGGCCGTAGCCGGGATGGATGGCATCGACGTCGGCGATCTCGGCAGCGGAGATGACTGCGGGGACGTTGAGGTAGCTTTCTGCGGAGCGTGGCGGCCCGATGCAGATGGCTTCATCGGCAAAGCGCACATGCAGCGAGTTCCGATCGGCTTCCGAGTAAACGGCGACGGTGCGGATGCCGAGTTCCTTGCAGGCGCAGATGACGCGAAGTGCGATCTCGCCGCGGTTGGCAATCAGGACTTTCTTGAACATTCGTTCTCTTCTTTCCAGACACAAACACGGGTTAAGACCAGACCCTTCGCTGTGCCCAGGATGACAACGTGAGTCGATCAGACGCTCGGCCGGATCAGAAACAGCGGCTGGCCGTACTCGACGGCCTGGCCATTTGACACCAATCGCTTCACGATCTCGCCGGTTGCGTCGGACTCGATCTCGTTCATCAACTTCATTGCTTCGATGATGCAGAGCGGCTGCCCGGCCTCAATCTGGTCGCCGATCTTGACGAAGGCCGATGCGCCCGGAGACGGTGACTCATAAAAGGTCCCGACGATGGGAGACTTGACGGTGTGGAGTCCGGCTTCTTCGGCCTCGGGCACCGGCTGCGCGGCCTCGGAGGAGGGCAGCTGGTGCACGATCGGCTGCAAGGGCGCAGCCGGCGCGGAGCCGACCGGCAGCGCAGGCGCCGCGTTTCCCTGCAGGCCGTGGATCAGCTGCCCGAGGGTCGCGGCATCTATGGTGCCCGAGGTTGCGCCTTCCTGCTGAAAGCTCAGCTCGACCTTGAGCTCGCCTCGCTCGAGCGAAAATTCGCTGATGTGATTTTCCTTCAGGAATCCGATCAGTTCCTTGAGCTGCTTTAATTCTTCCGGGTTCATCTCGCTCGTTTCTCGTCCTTCTATAACTCGATCAGCGCCTTGGTGGTTGGTGTCAGCACGCGGCAGCCGCGCTCCTCGACGACAACCGTATCCTCTATGCGGATGCCGAACTTGCCGGGGAGGTAGACGCCGGGCTCTATGGTGATGACCATGCCGGGCTCCAGCACCTGCGTCTGCTTCGCGCCGATATGCGGCGCTTCGTGGATCTCGAGGCCGAGGCCGTGGCCGGTAGAATGGGTGAAGTATTTGGCCAGCTTCGCCCGCCGGAGCGCACTGCGCGCCGCCTCGTCCACTTCAGCGCAGCTGACTCCTGCGCGTACCCGGTCCACCGCAGCCTGCTGCGCCCCCAGCACTGCATCATACGCGAACTGTTCGGCGTTCCCGGCTCTGCCGAGGTGCACAGTGCGCGTCATATCCGAGCAATAACCATCGAGAATAACACCGAAATCGAGCGTGAGAAAGCCGCGGCGAGGCAGCGGCTGCGGGCTGGCGTGGCCATGCGGAAGCGCGGATCGCGGACCGGAGGCGACGATGGTCTCAAACGACATGGCCTCGGCGCCGAAGCTGCGGGCGAAGAACTCAAGCTCGGCGGCAATCTCCCGCTCCGGAACGCCGGGCTCGAGGTGCGGCAGCAGGGCATCGAAGATGCGGCAGCCGGCCAGCGCGGCCGCCTCCATGCGGGCAAGCTCCTCGGTATCCTTGATGAGCCGCAGCGGGGTTACGGGCGGCTCGGGCAGCGGCTTAAAGAAGCGCCTTCGGGCTGAGGCGGTCGGTTTGCCCGGCAGTGCCTGCTGCATGGCTTCGAGCATGGCTACCGTGGTGCAGGCCGGGTCGTAGGCGATCGACTCGGCTCCGGCGCCGGCGAGATGCTCGACTGCCTCCTGGAGCGCCGAGATCCCGGTACGCCTGGCGATGCGGACCCGCGCGCCGACGGTCTGCTCGCGAGCCTGGGTGGTGTAGCGGCCGTCGGTGAAGAGCACCGCCTGGCCCGGCGTGACCGCAAGCACCGCGTTCGATCCGGTGAAGCCGCACA
>CAXUND010000174.1:0-2844 GCA_964252445.1 uncultured Acidobacteriaceae bacterium
ACGCCCGCTGCGCGCTCGGCTGACTCCACCGTCTGGGCCATCAGCGTGGCGATGGTCATGGGGCCGACGCCGCCGGGCACCGGTGTGTAGGCCAGGCAGCGGTCCTTCAACGGCTCCAGTTCGACGTCACCCGTCCCGCCGGTGTTTTTCTCGCCCTGGGGCCCGGGTGGATTGGGATGGTACCCGGCATCGATGATCACCGCGCCATCCTTGACCCATTCGGCGCGGATGTACTCGCGTTTGCCCAGCGCGGCCACGACAATGTCCGCGGGCTTGATCAGCTCCGGCAATCCTACGGTAAAGCGGTGGCAGAGAGTGATAGTGGCGTTGGCCACCAGCAGCATCATGGCCATGGGTCGGCCGAGAATCGGGCTGCGGCCGACCACAATGGCGTGCTTGCCTTGGATGGGAATGTCGTAATGCTGGAGCAGGCGCATGATGCCCGCAGGCGTCGCGGAGCCGAACGCCGGCTGCTTCATCGCCATCCGCCCAAATCCGTGTGTGGTCACCCCGTCGACGTCTTTCTCGATCGCGATCCGGTCAAAGCAGGCGCGCTCATCGATGTGGAGCGGCGTCGGGTGCTGCAGCAGGATGCCGCGTACGCGGGGGTCGCGGTTCAGCTCATCAATGATGGCGAAGAGCTCAGAGGTAGTGGTGTGCTGAGGCAGCACGATCGGGCGCGACTCCATGCCCACGCGGCGGCAGGCATTGCCTTTCATCCTCACGTAGGTGGCAGAGGCCGGATCGTCACCCACCAGGATGGTTGCCAGCACCGGAACGTCCGAGCCCTGCTCCAGCAGCCGCAGCACACGCTCCCGCAGCTCGACTTCAAGCTCCAGCGACAGCGCCTTCCCATCCAGGACCAAACCCGCCATATCGCTAGTGTAAGGGAGCAGAAGTCCACCAGGGACGTGCTTTGCACAGCTCCGTGACGCCGGTGCATGCAAGCGCGGGCATACCAGCACTTTACCCATCCGGCTGCCAGGAGGGCGCGATCAGCGATGTTTCGCCGACGTGGGATAGTGCCCCAGCGGCCACCCGTCGGTACAAGATCAAGCTCGGTCATGAAGCTAGTGAGGGTATCGCCAAGCAGGAGTGTCTTGTCTTTCTTGCGGACGGCCTCCGTCGTAATCCAGGCTAGCAGGATGCGTGGAACGGAACCGTAAGGTAGGCCAATGGACGGGTTTGACATCAGCGAGAGCTGAAAGTTGCCATTCCTGCGCTGGAAGAAGTTCTCTTTGACCTGCGAGTGCGGAAGAGTAGCCTGCACCATGCAACGCGCGATGAAGCCAAGCGCGCCCGCATCCTTGGCCGACTGCTCTTCGATAGCGAGAGCTTCCTGGATGAGCTTTTCAACTGCGGGAGCGCTAAGCTTTCTGTGCATAGTTTATATACGTCATGACGTCATTGCGTCCTAACGTCTTACTTAGTTCCCTTCCGAAAGTCTGGGCAGGCCCTTTTCGGTAAAAACACGGTTCAACCCGCGAACTGCGAGGGACTGGATGCTCATGCCTTCTGAAACCGCGAGCTGATGCAGACGCTCCCACTCCGCCCGTTGTAAGCGAACGGTCAAAGCCACCACGTCCTTCTTGGCCCTTTGTCGTTGTTGCGTAGAGGTCAACGTCTCCTCACCCGCAGTCGCATCCGCCGGCTGTGCGGATCCACGTTTTGTGAATGCTGCCAACCCCGTCACTCTTGCGCTCATCGCATCTGCTCCTTTAACCATTTCCACAGTGCCTTGATCTCTTCGGCGGCTTTCCCGTCTGCTTCGAACTCTGTTACTGCCCGGCCTGTTGCGACAGCCCTTGCGAACGCTCTGCGATCCGTGATGTCAGAAGGACAGACTGGCAGCCCATACTCCTGGAGCACCGTTCGCGTTTCGCCGATCTCGGGTGAACGAAACGGGCAGGCCGAGAGAACAAGAACTGCCTTCTTTTTGGCAGCTCGTACGATCTCTACGGAGTTGCTAACGGCGGCCAGGTCAAATGCTGTCGGGCGGCAGGGAATAACGACGAGATCGACCAGCTTGGCGATCCTTGCCGCGTCGGAAGCGGTATGTGGGGCGGTATCCACGATGGCTAGGCTCATTTTGTCCTCGCTTCCCGCTTTCAAAACCCTTTCCAGCTCGCCTGCGGAAACCGTGACGACTACAGGCTGCTCAGCCTCACGCGCCTTGCTCCAGACGGTTGCGGACTTCTGAGGATCGGTGTCGATCAGAAACACACTTTCTCGAGCTTCCTGCGCCGCAACAGCCGTATGGACAGCGAGTGTTGTTTTACCGCTGCCGCCTTTTTGGCTGAGGAATGCAATTGACATCATGACGTCATGATGTCATAGCGTCACAACGCCACAGCGTAATAACGCCAGACCGGAACCACACATGGTAACTGTCTGCGATCTCTTATGCGGGCATCCTGATTCGGTGGCCTGACGTCATGACGCAATGGCGGCTTAAAGAGGGCAAGAGCTAATGGGAGAAGATCGCCAGCGTGGCGCCTCCGCCGGCGTTGACGCAATCTACTCGCTCCGCATCACGCAATCTCGGCGTGCTACCGCTTACCCGGACGGCGACTTCCTGCGGCTTCTGACCATCGCGCCCAATCAGGACGCGGCCTACGGCGAAAAATAAAGCGGGCGATATGCCTCCAAGGAACTGGAGCAGGGCCTCGCGCTCGACCAGGTGCGCGGCCGACGGCGAGGGTCGGGAGGGCTTCGAGCAGCAGCTGGGCCGCCCGGGGTTGAAGTTCGAAGAGCCGCTCGAGATCGGCGCAATCGTAGTGGGAGCGCACATGCATGTTATCTGGGTTCAGGCTGTGCTACAGTCGCTGCAACAGAAGTTAGACT
>CAXUND010000175.1:0-2501 GCA_964252445.1 uncultured Acidobacteriaceae bacterium
GGGTGTGGGCGGGACGGGTCCGCGCCGGGGCGTGTGCCCGGCGGACGGCACTGGGAAGCAGTAGAGCCAGGCCTGCAAGACAGGCCGCGAAGGTGCAGCGGGGAAGGGAGATGAACATGCTCGAGCTCCTGGGGATGGAGTAATTCCGGGGTTTATAAGCCTGCCCGAATTGAGCTGTCAAGGCATCCGACTTGATCCGGTAGCGACGGTTCAGCGACCTGGTGAGCACCCCGGCAGCCCCCTACGCGGTGGGCGCCACCCGCTGCCGGATAGAGGCCTACTTCGTGGCCCAGGCCTATCCCGAGTCCTGCCAGAGGGTAGAGACCTTCGGCGTCGCAGGCGCAGCGGACACCTCACTCGGCTTTCCGCGAAAGCGGCTCGCCTCTAGTGCTTCTCGTCCGCCCAGAGCTTTACGCCGCCGAGGAGGCCGTCCTGGTTGGGGACGATGCTGACCTCCTTTTCGAGCGGAAAGTTGATCAGTTTGGCGTTGCCGCCGCCGATGTACAGGCGGTCCCAGTTGAAGGTGTGGGAGGTCTGATCGATGGCGATCTTGAGGATGCGGTTCCACTTCTTAATGCCAATCCGCTTGAGCCCGGCGCGGCCGAGGTAATCCTCGTAAGTGCGACCCTTGCGCAGCGGGTGATGGCCGAGTTCGAGGCCAGGGCAGAGGTGGCCTTCGGTGTAGAGCGCCGAGCCCATGCCGGTCCCCAGCGTGATCACCATTTCGACGCCTTTGCCGGTGATGGCTCCGTAGCCCTGCACGGCGGCATCATTAGCGACGCGTACCGGCTTCCCCCAGCGATGTTCGAGTTCACCCTTCAGGTCGTAGCCGATCCACTCCGGGTGCAGGTTGGCGGCGGTGTAGGTATGGCCGTTCTTGACCACACCCGGGTAGCCGACCGAAACCCGATCGAAAGCCGGCATCTTCTGCTTGAGCTTCTCGATCTCTTCAAGGACGCGGCCCGGCGTGGGCTTGAGCGGTGTTTCGACCCGCTCGCGCTCCGAGAGCGAGGCTCCCGCTTCGTCAAGGGCCATGGTCTTCAGGCCGGAGCCGCCGATGTCGATTGCCAGGGTAACGAGAGGAGTGTGCGGGATGTCGGCCATGATCGTGTTCCAGTGTAGATGGAGAGGCTCGATTGTGCGCGCGGAGTTTTGCGGGATGTGGCGTAGTAAGCGGATGAAGCGTGCTCAAAAATCGGGCGCGGGCGCCGCCCGAAAGGTTCATACTACGTCTAACGGATGGGGCACAGATCGCCGCCCTCAATCCTCGGAGTTGGCCCGTATGCGTCCAGTCTATGCTTCGCGCTCCACTGTTCTGGGTACTTTCATGCTTGGTCTTTTGCTCGTACCCGGGTTACTGAGGGCACAGGCCACCGCGCCTGGTCCGCAAACACCTGCTTCAGGCCAGCCCGCCTCGACCCAGGCGCCTGCTTCGACCCAGCCTGCCTCTGTCCCGACGCCCAAGCCGGATGCCAGGCCCAAGCCAGGGGACGGGCCTGCTTCAACGACTCCGGACCCCAGCACGCAGACGAGCCCGGCCTCGGCGACCCCGGCCAAGCCTGCGGCTGACTCGGCTCCGGCGGCCAAGGTGAACCCGGATGGCACCGTTCAGGGCATCAAGCCAGGCAGCGTTGAAGACGTGAACGCGGTCGGCACGCGCAACATCGGCGGCCGCGGCATGGGCAACTGGTACTCGACCGAGTCCGAGATCCGGATGGGCAAGCAGTACTCCATGGAACTCGAAAAGGGTACGAAGTTCATTACCGACCCGGTGGTGACCGAGTATGTCAACCGCATCGGGCAGAACCTGGTCAAGAACTCCGACGCCAAGGTTCCGTTCACCATCAAGGTAATCGACTCCGACGAAGTGAACGCCATGGCGCTGCCGGGCGGCTTTTTCTATGTCAACTCCGGGGCGATTTTGAACGCGGACGAAGAAGCGGAGCTTGCTGGCGTGATGGCGCATGAGATTGCTCACGTGGCCGCGCACCACGCCGCCCGCGAGATGACCCGCATGAACTACGCGCAGATGGGGACGATTCCGCTGATCTTCGTCGGCGGATACCTGGGTTACGGCATTTACGAGGCGGCGAACATCGGCATACCGCTGACCTTCCTGCAGTTCTCGCGCGACTTTGAAGCGCAGGCCGACTACCTCGGCATCCAGTACATGTACCGCGCCGGCTACGATCCGCAGGCGCTGGTAAGTTTCTTTGAGAAGATCCAGAACCTCGAGAAGCACAAGCCCGGCGCGATCTCCCGCGCCTTTGCCTCGCACCCGCAGACGCCGGACCGCATCGAGCACTCGCAGGAAGAGATTGCGCACATCCTTCCGGCGAAGGCCGAGTACCTGGTCACGACCAGCGAGTTCGACGACGTAAAGGCGAGGCTCGCGCGCATCGAGAATAAGCGAAAGCTGAATGATCCGAAGGGCGGCAACAAGCCCACCCTGCGGCGCGCAAGCACGAACGATCCGAACGCCGGCGATCCGAACAAGACCA
>CAXUND010000176.1:0-1651 GCA_964252445.1 uncultured Acidobacteriaceae bacterium
CTCTGGCGCCAGCGGGTGGGGCACCTTCCGCCTGCAGATCACCGCCGCCGGCGTCGCCGGCACCCAGCAGATGTCCGGCGAGCAGAAGCTCGCCGTCCTGTCGACGGCAATAGCCGCACTCAAATTCCCCGAGCTGGTCCCCAAGGAGTCAAAGGCTCACCTGCTGCGCTCAGGCGTAGTCAGCTGCTCCGGCGACACCTGCGACCTGGTCCTGGTGCCCAACAGCAGCATGCGCACGGAGATGACCGAGTGATGCGGCGGTTTCGCGAGACTCCGGCGTGACACCACTCTCGATTACTACCGACAAGCCGCCTTTTGAGGACTAAGGCAAAAGCACCAATTATGTGATGTGAAACCGCACTGTCATCCTGAGCGCAGCGAAGGATCTGCTGTTGACCTCGTCCTTGCCTTGCGACGAAGGAGCGGTTTGCCCTGGTGTGTGGAGCGTAGCGAACGGTTCATCTAAAAAGAGGTTAAGCGTTCTCAAGCAGGGTCGAATGCGAAAGCAGGTATTCGCGTTGCTCAGGATGACAGCGTGTGGTTGGTGCCCACGAAGAGTTCACAGATATGTCATTCTGAGCAGCGAAGGATTTCCGGATGAGTCTCCAACAGCAGCATGAGAACAGAGATGACTCAATAATTTGCAATCTCGCGAGCTCGCTACGCGCTCAGATATCGATTACTACTGACAAGCCGACTTGCCAGTACCTAACGCACCCCGACAGTACCCCGAACGCTCTCGTACAGTTTTGTCGAATCGTATCCCACGCCGTCCTTGAAAACAATTTCCGGCTTCTCAATTACTGAGGCATCGTTCTCAAGCTCTCCGGCCAGCAGCACCATGTCGGCGCTCTTTCCTTGAGCGATGCTTCCGATATTCTTCTCGCGGCCCAGGTATTCCGCTCCGTTCAGAGTGTAAATGCGCACCGCCTCGGGCACGCTGAACCCGCTCTCGACGAGCAATTCAAACTCGCGTTGATCGCCCAGTCCGGCTAGCGTGTGTCCGTCTCCCGTCGGATCGCAGCCAGCCAGCAGCTTGCCGCCGGCCTTCACAAACGCCTGTTCAAAGCGCATCTCCTTTTCCAAAAACTTCGGCAGCGGCTTGCCACGGCTCCCGTCGTACGCGGCCGCTTCCAGCACGCGCTGGAATGACACCGGAGCCATCAGTGGCTCCAGCCTGAAGTAGTACACATCGATAAATTCGTTGCGCGCAGGAGACTCCAGAACCGCCAGCGTGGACGTCAGCGCAACATGATGGCGCACCAGGTCAGCGATCACTTTCCGAGCCTCCGGCCCATCAGGCGAAACGTTCGCATCCAGGTTTGCATCCATCGCGCGCATTTCCGCACGTCCACAAGTGTTGCCGTTTCGGTTCCCCGCCATCTCACTGTCGGGCGCGCCAAAGGGCCCATGCTCCAGGTCGTCGATGCCCATCGCTGCCGCCTCGCGAAAACTCACCGAGCACAGATGCCCGGTAATCTTCATACCCAGCTTGTGCGACTCCTCAATCGCCGCGCGCAGTTCCTCCGGCGTGATCTGCGCATACGCCTTCATCGACGTAAATCCCACCGAATGCCAGTAGCGAACAAACGCGCGCGCTTCCTCCGCGCCACTCAGCTCATGCATCTGCGGAAAGATCGATCCCTTACCG
>CAXUND010000176.1:1699-2325 GCA_964252445.1 uncultured Acidobacteriaceae bacterium
GTCAATCGCCTGCGTCGTGTTGAGGTCGGCATACGGCTCCATGCTTCCGGTCGTGCGCGCCGTCGTCACACCACTCGCCAGGTACAGCCGCGGGAACGAGTAGCTTAGCGTGATGAAATCGAACGACGGCACCGGTGCCGGATAGAACAAGTGCTCATGCATGCCCACGAGCCCTGGGATGACCGTCTTACCTTTTCCATCGATCACATGCGCACCGGCGGGCACCGCCGTTTCCACAAACGGCCCCACAGAGTCAATGCGGCCGGCACGAATGACGACGAGTTGGTCCTTCGACGCCTTTGTTCCGGTTCCATCAATTACCGTTACGTGTTCAACCGCAACGACAGGATCATTGGTCGCAATGTACGGCGGAAGCTTTCCTTGCTGCGCGAGCGACGATCCACCTGCTGCCACGAAGAAAGCCACTTGCAGGGATATGAGCCGCAAACGGAGTGAAACACGCATAGGAATCTCCAAACGAGAGGATTGTCAGGCTATGGCGAGAAAGTAATGATAAACGCGCTTCTCGTCACCCAGGCGTGGACCGCTTCGTGCCGCACGTGTTCTGACCGACACGGCTGCTACACTTCCGCCATGTCTCTGCGTACGGCCTCGCTGCTCCTCCT
>CAXUND010000177.1:0-2280 GCA_964252445.1 uncultured Acidobacteriaceae bacterium
CTCGGACACACCCGCTAGCTGCTGGAACTGAGCTTCCACCCCCCAGAAACATCCTGCACCGAATGTAGCTTTCTCCATTGGATACTCCTTCTGCTGACCATTGGATGTTCCCCGCGTCGCGCGGATACGCGACCTGCCATCAGGCGAGTTCGTAGCCGGCGAAGAAGTACCCGATCTCGAAGGCTGCCGTGTCCTCGCCATCCGACCCGTGCACGGCGTTCTCCTCAATCGAGGAGGCGAAAAGCTTGCGCAGCGTACCCTCCGCGGCATTGGCGGGGTTGGTTGCCCCCATCAGGGTGCGGAAGTCCGCGATGGCATTCTCTTTCTCGAGCACCAGCGGGAAAATAGGGCCGGAGGACATGAAGTCGGTCAGCGAGCCGAAGAAGGGGCGAGCGGCATGAACGTGGTAAAAGCCCTCTGCCTGGGCCTTCGAGATCGAGATTTTCTTGATGGCGACGAGCTTGAAACCAGCCTCTTCAATCACCGAAAGCATGGCTGCTGCATCGCCGTTGCGGACCGCGTCCGGCTTGAGGATACTGAACGTGCGTTGGGGCACCTGGGAGCTCTCCTGGAGTAAATGTCTGTCTCCAGTGTAGAGCAACCGCCCCGGGTGGAAGGGTCAGGACGCTAGAGCGCTGCGGCCAGCGTCGGGTACAGGCCCGCATGGCTCGATTGGTACAGCGCGAGCAAACGCTGCCGCATGAGGTAGTAGGCTGAGGCCGCTTCCTGGAGCTGGAAGGGTACAGAGACCAGGTGGCGTCCGAGCAGCAGCTGCATCTTCATGCCAAACTGCACCCTGGCCACGGCCCGGCGCAGGCGGATGCCGTCACGACGCATACGCTCGGCAACCACCACGCTCTCCTCCAAATTCCACTGCTGGGCGAATGCAGCCAGCGCGATCATGTTATTCGCGTTGGCGCGCATCCTCGCCAGCCCGCGGTACCCGCCCAGCAGCGCCCACATACTGGACGGCTCAAGTTCGATCTGGCCTTTGCGCGGCTCAAGGTAATCGCGGGCCACCACCTCAAGGCCCTCGCTGTCGATCGCCTGCAGCCCGGCCACCAGCTGTAGCCAGCTTCGGTGATTTAGGCGCAGCGAGGACCGCTGCGACCGGACCGCCATAACGATGTAGGAGCAAACAACCGCTGCGAGTAGGAGGTAGGGAAGAGGGAGTGTCATGGCAACTATTACTTTAGGGTGAAAGTAGAGTGCGGCCAAGATAATTTTTCAAAATACGTGCCCGAAGTAACTAAATGTCGCTATACGAGACTCATGTGATCTGATTCAGGTCAAGACGAACGCGATCATGCAAGTCAAGGATGTACTTGCGCATCTGCGGCGAAAGCGACGGACTCTGCGGCTCGGGCAGCCAGAGTTGAACGATCCAGTATCCCAGAGCCAGCGCGTAGGCCAGGGAGCGAACGTTATCCAGTGTCCCGTAGTTCTGCACCTCTCCCAGGTAGCTGTGCAAGGCATCCACCACGCAGGATACAACCGCGCAGAACGTCAGTCCTTGCGCGATCGCCACTACATGGTTTCGCCAGCCCAGGCCCAGGCTCTTGGCCGCCATGCTCATCGCCAGGAATAGTTCGAGAATAAGCAGGCTGGTGAACAGGTTTCCACGCACTTCCAACGATGCTGCCAGGGTCAATGTCGGAGGAGCGACCATCCATGCGCATACCAGAGCGACCAGGCAGCCGGCGAGACCCCAGGAGACAAACTGCGTCCGTGCGTCCCGGACCCACGACCCCGTGGGACGAAGGACGATCCGCGCCAGCTCCACCACCACGGTGAGTTGCAGCATAAAATCGCCTGCCACATAGGTCCAGTACACCGGGGACTGCACCGATGAGGAACCCCATCTGTAGACGAGAAAGGTCACCAATTCGACCACGACGTGGTACGCCATCAGCGCCGTGAAAACAGGGAAGATGGTCCATCTGCGTTTCGCTGCAAGCGTACCGCAGAGGGCGACCTCCCCGGTAAAGGTCACGCCCCAAAGCACGCTCTGCAGCGCTGGAAGATGCATGATCCCCTCGGCTAGTATTATGCAGGATCGTAGTGGTTACTGTTGTCACGTCTTTTGCTAAGCAAACAGCAGAGATCCGGATCCGCCGCCACCGGTATTGACCGGAGGCCGGGGCACACCACCCAGCGGTCCGGCGACCAGGCTCCCGCTCGACGAAGACCCACCACCGGTATTGACCGGAGGCCGGGGAACCCCGCCCAGCGGTCCGGCGACCAGGTTCCCGCTCGACGAAGACCCACCACCGGTATTGA
>CAXUND010000178.1:0-2196 GCA_964252445.1 uncultured Acidobacteriaceae bacterium
TACTCGGCCAGCCCGCCGCCCAGGTCGCCCTGCGCCACCAGCTGCTGCCCGCGCAGGATGGCGACGCGCACCTGCGTGTCCGGCGTGTTCTTGAGCAGCCAGCCGTTCGGATCCAGCTGGATGTGGCGCGGCCGGCCAAAGGTGTCAACCACGTACTGCGAGCTGGTGCCGACCACGTCGACGCGCTTGTCTTCTGTCTTGCCGTCGGTCTCGACCTTGAGCTCAACCGGCATCCGGAACAGGTCAAGGTCCTGGTCGATTTCCCCTATGGTCCGGAAGCCCTTGTTGTTGCCCAGCCGATAGACCGAGTACTTATTCTTGAACTCGGGCGCGCCGGTGCCGTCGAGCCACTGCGCGAAGAACGCAGTCAGCTGCTCCTGCGATTCGGCGTCCGCAAGCTTCTTGAAGTCGCTGGTGGTGATGGGCTTGTCCTTGAACTGGGTGAGCGCGGCGCGGGTGATCTTCAAAAAGCTGTCGTCGCCCACCTCCCAGCGCAGCATGTTAAAGACGGTCGCACCCTTCTCAAGCGTCATCGTCTGGAACTCGGGCGAGAAGGTGGCAAGGCGACCCGCGCTGGTCAGGGGAATGGTGTCATAGGCGAGCGCGCCCGCGGCCACGTCCTGCACCGCCTGCTGCAGCGCCGACTGGCCTGAGATGTCCTCGAGGTAAAGCAGCTCCGAGTAGCGGGACATGCCGTTGGTCAGCCACGCATCGTTCATCGTGGCCGGCGAAATCTCAGAGCCCCACCACTGGTGGGCAATGGTATTCGAGAGCAGGCGGTAGTCGGTCTTGTTGCCGATACGGGAGCCCGATACTGCCGCAATCTCGGGCGCCCAGTAGGCGGCCACCGTGTCATCCGGCAGCTCGACCACGTTCAGGTGCGAGGACTCAGGCAGGCCGAAGGTTGAAGTGTAGAAAGCGAAGACCCGGTTCGCGGTCGAGGTGTAGTCGGGCGCGGCCAGCTTCTTGTCGTCGAGCGTGTAGACCTTGATGTTGGGCGAGCCGGGATTGGTGAAGGCCGGGTTGTACTTGCCCACGATGATGGTTCCGGGAAAGCCGGGCCTCTGCCAGGAGAAATCGAACTGCTTGCCGCCTGAGAGTGACGGCAGCGGAGCATTCGAGTTCGCGGGCGCTGCGGCGGTTGTGGCCGCTGGCGTGGCGCTGGTCGTGGGGGTGGAGTTTGCGGCCGCTGCCTTTGCGGCGCGCGCGGCACGGGCACGGGCCGCCGGTGTGGCCGGAGCGTTCTGAGCTGCTTGAGGCCGCGGCTTTGCGACGATCTTAAGCGTGGTGCCATCATCGTCTGAGGCGCCTGCAGCCCCCGCAGCAGGAGTCGGCGCATCGAGCGTGCTGCCGCTGCCGATCACCGTGTAGCCCGTCGGCACGTGCATGTGGATGTCCGCGGTAAAGCGGTCGGTCTGGTAGCCGACCATCGGGAACCAGCGCCCGGCGTAAAGCAGGTAGGAGACCGGGTCAGCAATCGAAGCCAGCTTGAGCCCCTCAACCGGACCGCCTTCTGCATCCGTAAGCTGCCCGTTGTAGCTGAAGGTGTAGGTGTAGCTCTGGCCCTGCACCAGCGGCTGCGCGGGAGTCACGCGAACCGTAGCGTTGGCGCCGCGCTCGCCGTTGAGCGACTGCCCGGAGCCGTCCGTCACCAAGGTGACCCGCAGGGCGCCGTGCAGCTCAAATACGGCGGCGTCCAGGTTCGAGAGCGCGGTAAAGGTCACTCGCGCCTGCGCGTTCAGCATATGCGTCGCGGGATCAAGCGCGGCGTTGATCGAGTACGCCGTCACGTTGATCGTAGGCTTGTCCAGCGGTGCAGCTCCGAGCGGCAGCGAAACACCGGACAGGGTCAGGATGATGGCGGCGGCAGTGTTGAGGCAAGGCTTTTTCATGCGTGCGATCATGATCAGTTGGTTACGGTTCCCAGCGGATGAGGCCGAGTGCGATCTCTGCAACCTGCTCGATTGGACTGCACCCTGTGCGAAGCAGTGTACCAACCCGGCGAAGCTCGGCCTGCATGGTTTGACGCGCCTCGCCGTCCGAAAGTAGCGGGCCGAGCGCCTCTACGATGTTAGCCGCGGTGAAATCGTTCTGGATCAGCTCGGGAACAATCCGCTTCCCGGCGATAAGGTTCACCATCGCAACATGGGGAACAGAGACTACCTGTTTCGCAATCGCATAGGTGAGCCGGGAGAC
>CAXUND010000179.1:0-2173 GCA_964252445.1 uncultured Acidobacteriaceae bacterium
GGGGCGGGGGATGGCAGGGGCATCAGGGGCCGGTCGTTGGGAGAGTACCAGGCAACGTCTGGCGCCTCTCGGCATGGCAGCGGCTCGATGGAGCGCCCTTGCCGCTGATCGCCGTGCCGGAGCTCAGGCAGAAGCTTGCTCTGCTGCGGACCTATTCAGCCAGGACCAGCTGGGAGCTGTTGGCCGAGCCGTTCGGCGTCGCCGCCAAAACCATCCAGTCCTGGGGTCACGGGAACGATTCCCGCGATCCCGACCAGATACCGCGGGAGGCCCTGCCGGTGCTGCAAGGTCTCCTCGTCGAGCTCCTACCGCCGGCCGCGACGCGGACGGGATAGATCGGCTGATCTTCGGACCAGCCAAGCGGCTGGAGGAGGCGATGCGGTCGGGGACAGCCTGGTCGTTGTCCCGCCTGATCGCGCGCGACGGTCAAACCGGAACGGCGACACTGTTCCGTAAGCGGCCAGAGGCCGCTTTGATCGAGCTGGAAGGCGAAGAGCCGCAGGGCGCCGTCCGGCTTACATTGGGCGAGTTCTTCAGGGTCGAGTTCCCGCTGAGAGCCGGCTGTGGCCAGGCCGTCACCTTACAAGGGACACAGAACGTATGGGCGTTGGTGCCATCTATCGCGACCCAGGCGCCAGGCCGCGTGCGGATGCCGGGCCTCGCCGGGGATGAGCACCCGCGCTTCATGCGGGAGCGGCGCGATCCCAGCCTTCACCGCTTCGTCTGCTTGCAGACGGCCGAGCTGCTTCCGTCATTTCTGGACGAGCATGGACGGGAGGGTGTCAGCCTCGATAAGTTGGCCTTGGATGAGCTGGCCACGTTCTATGAGGCCCAGAAAGACCACAAGCGCGCGTGTCATGTGCTGACCGTGTCAATTGAGGCGGCTGCGGCATGAGTGACCCGACCGAGCGCCTGCCCTTCGATCAGCAAGATGCGGATTCCGCAAACGCCTATCTTGCTTCGATTGGCGCCGTCTCGTTCGACCCGTTCGGTCCTGACGTTACCGCGCCCGACCTGATCCTGACGACGAGTCTGGCCGATGCGCGGATCATGATGGAAGATAGCTTCACCACCCGAAACGCCAGCGGGCGGCGCTTCCGGGTGTTTCCACTGTTTGTCGAGAAGCCGACGCCGAATGCCTTTGCAAAGGATTATGAGGGCTTGCAGCTTTGCGGGCTGAACGTTGGGCTGGTGTCGGCGGTCTATGAGTTGAGCCTGTTCGTGTTCTCGCAGGCGGGGATGTTCCGGGACGTCGGCAATGCGGCGGGTGAGGCTTCGCCGAGGCTGCCGCCTGACGCTGTGCTGACGTATTGGATTTCTGATCGACTGCTGGCGGGAGAAAGTGGGCCGCGTCGACCGGTCGGCGCGGAGTTGGTCCCGAATGACAACCAACGGCAACTGGGAGCTTTGTTCCTAACGTTACTAATGCTCCGGTTCGTCTGGCTGCATGAGCTGTATCACTGCCTGAATGGCCACACCGGGCTGCGCGCCAGCATGGGTAAGTCGACCGCACTCCAGGAGATGGCGGACGACGACGCGCTGGGAATGGTCGAGGTCGAGCAATCCGAAATAGCTCCAGATGACGCCACCGAAGCCTACTACATGGAGTTTGATGCCGACCGGACAGCCGTTTGGGCGATGGTTCGCCGCCAGGTCGAGGATACGGAGCCGATCAGCGGGATATTAGCTTTACCGAAGCTGCTGCGGTTGAGGCTTACCGTATTCGCCGCCGTGCTGATGACGTTTCTGTTCGACCGAGCGGAGCAGCGGAGGGTGGCAAAGGCGAGCGTGGCCTATCCGATCGCCTACCACCGGCTGCATAATCTAGTGCGGACGATCGCGTCGAACCTGATGGACGCCGGAGAGAACATGCGGCAGGCGTTTGCGCATACGGTGGTGGAGATGGATTATTTTCAAAGCAACATGCCGGCGAGCGTATCTGGCGCGCAGCTGATCCGAGACTTGCGTGCAGTCGAGCTGCAACGGGAGTTCGACAGCGTAGAGAACGCGTTAGCCGTTGCGCGATTACGATTCGCGTCATGGGCCTTTCACCATTTGCGGGGCGATCCCTCAAACTCGTCCTCACATTGGTCATGAGAATGGCGAGTCACGAAAGCACTAAGAGTCCATCCGAGATCATTGCCTGACCTGACAGAGCCTTCGTACCATCAGT
>CAXUND010000180.1:0-2004 GCA_964252445.1 uncultured Acidobacteriaceae bacterium
GTGGTCAAGCTGCCTCGCAACGTCTCAGTTGGGTCGTTCTTTCGCATTGGCGTCTGTGCGGCGAGATGGCGTAACGGGCGGTCTGGCCTGACCGACTTGTGGTCGGGTGGTCGTCCCTCAGAATGATGGTGTCACCAGCAACGGCGTCAGGATTGGGCCTGCGCCAAGCATCATCGAGAGACGACCATGAAGCTTTATGCCGGAGTCGATGTGTCCTTGGAAAGCTCCAGCATCTGCGTCGTAGACGCGGATGGACGGATCATCGGTGAGAGCAAGGTTCTCAGTGAGCCGGATGCGCTGATCGCCTGGTTTGCTGCGTTAGGGAGCCCGCTGGAGCGGATCGGGCTTGAGGCGGGGCCTCTATCCCAATGGCTGCATGCGGCTATGGCCAAGGCGGGTTTGGCGGTGGAGCTGCTGGAGACCCGCCACGTTCGCAACGCCTTCAAGATCATGCCGGTGAAGACCGACAAGAAGGACGCCCGCGGGATCGCGCAGCTCATGCGGCTGGGCTGGTTCCGCCCTGTGCATTGCAAGTCCGCGCCCGCCCAGGAGGTGCGGGCCATGCTGACTGCGCGCAAGCTGCTGCAGGGCAAGCTCCACGATGTGGAGATGAGCATCCGCGGGATATTGCGCGGCTTCGGGCTGAAGGTGGGGCCGACGACGCCCAAGACGTACGCCGCCCGGGTCACCGACTTGGTCGAGGGCCATTCCACCTTGGAGGTGATCGCCGCATCCCTGCTGAAGGCGCGTGAGGTGCTGGCCGAGGAACTGCGTGGGCTCGAGCGGCGGGTGCGCGCGCTGGCCCGCGAGGACGAGCGCACGAAACGGCTGATGACCACGCCAGGCGTGGGAGTTCTGGTCGCGCTGAGCTTCGTGGCGGCCATAGACGATCCGCAGCGCTTCCGCTCATCGCGAGCCGTGGGCCCGCACTTCGGCCTTACCCCGAGGAAGTACCAATCCGGAGAGACGGACTACACCGGCCGCATCTCCAAGATCGGAGACACCGGCGTACGCGCCATGCTCTACGAGGCCGCCAATGTGATCCTGACCCACAGCGTCAAAGGCTCTGACCTGAAGACCTGGGGGCTCGCCGTCGCCAGGCGCGCTGGCATGCGCAAGGCCAAGGTCGCGGTCGCCCGCAAGCTCTCCGTCGTGCTGCACAGCATGCTGCGCGACCAGACCACTTTCGTCGCCTACAGGAGCGCGCCCGCCATGGCCGTCTGATCCACAGGAGACGATACCCTCTTCGGAAGGGGCCTCACCGTCGCCCTTCCGGAGCCCAGTCCCTTCGCCGGGACGATGGATCTCGTCAGGCCGCAATGTCCGTAGCAGCACCACCAGGTGACTGCGCCTATTGAAAGATCGGCCGGCGAATCCTCAGCCAACACCATAGAGCAGCGGCCTGACCGACTGCGGACAGAAGCAAGCCTCCGGCGAAGAGATCAAGCTCTAAGGGTTGACACGGAAAGGCCCGTTACAGAAGCTTTGCTCGCACCACCTGATCGAGCCGACCGCCTGTACGCCGGCGTCGGGCTGGGAGAAGGGGCAGGTGGAGAACCAGGTCGGCTATGCGCGTGACAACATCTTCAAGCCCCGCCTTCGCTTCTCAAGCCTTGAGGAGCTGAACGGCTGGCTGGAGGCGGAGTGCGAGCGGCGAGCCCGGGAAGACCGCCATCCCGAGCAGCGCGACAAGACCGTGTGGGAGGTCTGGCAGGGCGAACGGGCGGTCCTCAGGGCCTATGCTGGCCGGTTCGACGGCTTCCACGCCAGCGAGGTCACCGCCTCGGCCACCTGCCTGGTCAGCTTCGACCGCAACAAGTACTCCGTGAGGGCCCACGCCGCCCGCCGGGCGGTGCAGATCAGGGCGTACGCCGACCGGATCGTGGTCCGCTGCGGCGAGGAGATCGTGGCCGAGCACCCTCGCTCGTTCGGGCGGGACCGGACGATCTACGATCCCTGGCACTATCTCCCAGTGCTGGCCAGGAAGCCCGGGGCGCTCAGGAA